>JADHUQ010000095.1 GCA_016784425.1 Candidatus Delongbacteria bacterium
AGCTTCAACGATGTTCAAGGCGTAGTTACCCTCTTCACCGCCATAACCATCAACGATGATGTAATAAACCGATCCGGCGAAGAGCTCTACCCCATCAAGGGCACTGACATAGGAGTAAGGATACCCTATTGAGGCGCAGGCATCGTCATTACAGGCGACCAGGGCACCGGCACCATCATAGATGTAAAGCTTTGTGTCGTAGGTGGTGAGGCATTCGGTGTTGTCGTCACAGAGTGTTACATCAATAAGCATGTCGGCTGAAGGGGCAAAGGTGTAGACGACATCAGGTGCAGTTGAACCGGTGTAAGGGCATTGCTCATCATAGTCGTCGGTGTAACCGACAGTGGTTCCACAAGCGTAGAAGGGAAGGCCAAAAACCAGGGCTGCGTCACCCATGGTGTCACCACCCTGGGATACAGGTGTTCCGCTGACTTTCACAGTCGCTGGTACAGTCACTTTGTCGGCAGGTGTGAAGTCCTGGGTTCCGGCAAATGCGAACGATACCAGTAATGATCCGGTCAGAAGGGATAACAGAATTTTTCTCATAACAGACTCCTTTTGGTTTTGTGAGCATTTTTAAACTTACAGGGTGTTCGGTAATATCTGAATATTTCAGGCACATCTATCAGAAAACAGATCTGAACCTGGCAGATAGAAACAGAATCGTCAACCAACTTTACAGCAAACGCAATGCCAGAAGAGCTGAATTGTCACTGCGAGCCCAAACACTCCGTTATGTAAATGTTATTATTGCTTTTAGAGGGTGTCAGGAGCGGCATTTCCCCGCAAATCGGGCAGCAATTCTAAAGTACGCTAATGATAATATTATATTTCTATAGCGTGATAAACATTCCCTAATCGATACTGATATTTATTTTATGTTCGATATTCCACTGTTCAACTCGTTCAAATGTTGAACAACGTGCTATGTCATAAAGAAGGCAAATGTCGTGGGGTATACAGATTTGCCTTCATACCTGACGATTTCTACTACCCCGCGACTGGAACGCCTCAAAAACAGCGGTATTTTTACCTTATTTGCATGATATATCCACAAAGTTGCTGTTCTTTTACCTTAAAACAGGAGAGCGGTTATCACCCGCTTCCTGCCACCCCACCCTGTATATCGGTAAACCGGAAGGCTAAAATGAGCCAGATCGAACATTGCCTGATATTCCACACGATAAAAGCAGCACAAATTCCGGATTCAGCTCCTCCTGTTATGAGGAGAGACTTCACAAGCTTGTCAGGATAGATGAGTCGATTTCATATTCAGGTATCTACCCCTTTCTCTATCGCGCGGTTATTCAACTCAGTTTATGAATGAAGCTGGATTTTCCTGTAAAGCTGTTTTACCTTCTGCACAAACAGGAAGGTGAATATGAAATCAATAAAAATCTTTGCTGGCGGGGGCATCGTTCTGTTACTGACGCTCCCGGCCATCGCCGGGCCGAGAGTGCTGGTGAATGGTGTTCATGCCAATCCGGAACTCTATCCTCTGTTCGCAGAGCAGGATCTCGAGCAATTCATGCAACGCTTCCCGGAGGTGGATTTTCATATCGTTACTGCTGAAGAGCTGCCAATCTGTCGAACACTGGTGACAGGTACACTGGCGCCGGGATTTCACAGCTTCACAGTCCCCGCTGAAACAAGTCCCCTGCTCAGTTTTCTCTATGTGATCGAGTACAATACCGGGAACAACTGGCAGCTGCCCTGGGATTATCTCACCGATCCGGAGGAGAATCTGTTCCTGCCGTTTGAAAACAGCTTTATCATCGAAAATCCGCTGCCAGGTCAATGGGTCCTGGAAATAACAGCTTATCCCGACGGTGGCGGAAGGGAAGTACGGATCGGTCTCGGTCCCTCCCTGTTCGAAACAACCCCACCCGAGCTCTTTGACTTCCACCTGATGCTACCCAATTTCGTTGCCTCTCTTTTCCGGGGGACACCACCACAATTCACCCAATCCGAGACCGCCCGGCTTGATGAGTATTTTGCGGGTGGCGGAAATCTCGTCATCGCCCGTCAATCTGGTGACATGGCCGAGAAGCCGGTTGTCCAGATCTATGATATCACTGAACCGTTGGATTGGCGGGTTGACTTTCCAGGATTCCTCACCTTCGGAGAACCGCTGATCGATTGTATCACGAGAGGAAGGGGCAGCGACCTGGCGCTTACCCTTGAACCTCAGAACCAGGCTACGATTCTTTACGAAGGGATGCTGGGACAGCCGCTGCGCCCGTTCACCTGCTCACCTGACGGTGCTGTCTTCAATGTTACCAACCGTGGCGCAGACCTCCTCTACCCCTGTCTGATTTTCCAGCTGCAGGAGAATAACCAGGTGCGGTTGCTGGTTTATCCGCCTATAACGCCGGGGGAGACAGCTCTGAAACCAGATGTTGACCTGCTACTGACCAGAAGAGACTGGCGCGTTGCTCTCAGGGAAACGATGGCTCAGGCGGAGAGGGATCTCGGTCTGACCGCAGCTGAGATTGCCGGTTTTGAGTATAACTGGCGGTGGACGGAGCGTCTTGATCAGTCACTCTCTGGAGAGTGGCAGGGACTCTTTTTGTATCACACTAAAACTTATAATCAACTGATCCCCCTTAACGGTGAAGCGCGTGACGAAACCGTACGACTACTATGGCATTTCAATTCACCGCTCAGCATCGACCAACCGGCAGGTTTGCCTTTCACCCCGGATTACGCCCATCACATCCTGCCCTGCACGGTGTATCACGAGTACGGGTTCATCTGGGATCATGAATTTCCCGAGCAGCTGGATCAGCAGTATTTTGCTATCAACTTCACTGACATACCGCTCATTGACGAAACAGATTATTGCGGTGGTGACTGGGAGATTGCTTTCCATTCATTCGACACCGGTTCTCCACTGGCTGCAGCTTTGCTCGAAGGTGTGACTCAACTTTGCGGTGAAGTGGCTACAGGTATCAACGGGCAGGGACTCGAATTCCCTGTAACTGGTGATGATGACACCCGGGATTGGGGAGAGGTCTTTCCGCCCGGCAGCTATCCACCGGTGATAGCGGTTGATTATCACGGTGAAGGGGCGGTGGTGGGTATCTCCGATCAGGGTTTTCTGCAGCAGGCGGCTGACAATAATCAGCTGATGCTCAATATGTTTGCGGCTTTGGACATTCCGGGACCGAGTGATGAAAGCTGGTTTAAGTGCGATCCACCGGTACAGGAGTTGTTATTCGACCCGTTGACACGAGGTGATATTGAGTTCAGGGTGGTGAACATGGGTAGCGACACAACCATTGTCGTGCAGGAGGCACCGTCAGTTCTCTGGCTGGAGTCTGGCGGGGTAACGCCGCAGCAGCTGGCTCCGGGTGATACCGCCCTGGTTGAGTATAATGTGCTCTGGGAATCCCCCTGGCTGGTGGATGGTGAATACGATGTTGAGCTACCTTTGAGCCCGGGCACCGGTCTGGGGCTGGTACATGCTATTGTCAGCCTGCAACAGGTCCCGCCCCTCCCGGATCAACTGCGACTGGTGCGGACGCATCCCAATCCGTTTAACAATCGCACCTGTCTGGAACTGGATCTTAAACAGGACTGCGGATTGTATCTGGATGTCTTCAACCAGCTGGGACAGTTCCTGGCGCCGTTCTCGGGCCGCTACCAGCTGCCAGCCGGAACCAATACCTTGCCGCTCGACTTCAACGGTTATGCCAACGGAGTATATTATTATCGTCTGCGGTTTGCCGATGGCAGTGTTTATCATGGAGCAGTTACCCTTTTGAAGTAACTTTTCAACCGGGAGTGCCAGAGAGGAGTTAGCATGCCGGAGCTGCCGGAAGTTGAAACAATCGCTCGCGGTTTACATGATCTGCTGGTAGGCAAGAGATGTACCGGGCTTCATGCCGGTTGGAAAAAGCTGTTTGAACCGTCATTTGCCGCCGTGAATAGAGCTGTCGTTGGTCGACTGCTGACCGATGTTACCCGACATGGCAAGTACCTGTTCCTGGAATTTGGTGGATTCGATGATGCCGGGAAACCCAGCCGGTTGATGCTGCACCTGCGGATGACCGGTCAGATATTCACAATCGCGGATTTCCAGCCGGACAAACATGTCCATGCCCGATTCAGCTTTGGTGAGCAGAATATCTGGTGGCGGGATATCCGAAAATTCGGTCGCATCGCATTACTAAAAGAGGGGGCCAAAGCAGACCCACCTGCGAACATCGGACCAGATATGCTGAAGATTGGATTCACTGAGTGGTTACGGAGACTCTCGCAACGTCAGGCTCCACTAAAAAACCTGCTGCTCAATCAACAGATTGCCAGCGGTATCGGTAACATTTATGCAGATGAAGCTCTGTATCGTGCCGGTATTCATCCACTCACCACCCCTTTCTCGCTGCAGGCAGAGGAGCTGAAACGCCTGTTCCAGTCTATTCGCCACATCCTGAGGTTGGCCATCCGCTATCAGGGGACCACCTTTTCCGATTTTGTCGATTTCAGCGGTCGACCGGGAAACTTCCGGCGACGCCTGCAGGTTTATGGTCGCACAAATGAGGCATGTTATCGCTGTGGAACTCCGATTTCACGACTGAAGCTTGCCGGTCGTTCGGCGCATTTCTGCCCGGTGTGTCAAAGCGAAACTACCCATCCTTAAAACTCATTTCACCCCGAAAAATGCCCATTTAAGCCCTATTTTCAAGGAAAATTTGCCCTTAGGTACATAATACACAACACCATAACCGGGTCCGACCCCAGAGGTGTAAGAAAATTAACATATTACTTACATACACTAACCATCTTTTTATAAATCCTATTATCCTGAAACTGATCGTCTTGCTGTCACTCCTTGAGGGGACGATGATTTTTGAGTTTCACCATATCATTTTCACATATTCATATGCTGCATATATGATTTGAGAGGTCACGGTACAGGGATAAATCTCTCTATAGCATTGATAATGCTAAACATGCGTCATTGCAAGATTCTGGCATGGCCATTGCATATCGATGGAGCAGACTGAGGTTACACCCAACTATCAGGGTGTTCAATAACCCATCATGAAAGCTGTTCAACTGGGCACGGAGTCCTGATCCAGCAGCTTCCTGTAGACGACAAAGGGATTAACCACCATGATCACCAATACAAATAGCTTACCTGTCAGCAACGCCGACAACTGCAATCACCCTGATATCGCTCAGCGCAACAACCATTCCCGGCTTGAAGCCGGGTTTATTATCTCAGGGATTCTCTCCCTGCTGCTGGTTGTCATTTTATTTTCCGCTCTATTCGTTCTCATGCTGAATGGGAGATGTAATATGCACAATGTCAAAGGCAATGGGATTCCTGGCGAACTCCAGGTGGAATTGAACGATTTCAACAGGTTGCGGTTGGGTGGAACAGTAAATGCCCGAGTTACCCAATGCCCCATTACCAGTGTGGTAATCCGTGGCGATGAAAATCTGCTTCCACTGGTGAATTTCGAAATCGATCAGGGTGTACTTGAGATCGAAAACAAACGGGGATTTACCCCCAGGTTAGAGCTGATAATTGATATCTGCACCCCCACGCTGGAGGGCATTACCCTGAGCGGCGCCGCCGATCTGACCGCGGTCGACCTGATATGTGAAAAGCTGGAATTGCGTCTGAGTGGTGTTGGCGATCTCAATTTCTCCGGACAGGCTGACTATCTTGAGGTAAGGCTCACCGGTGTTGGCGATCTGCTATTGACAGGGAAGGCAACAGAGATGGATGCGGTCGTCAGTGGTGTTGGCGACCTCAATGCAGCCGACCTGGAAACAGAAAGTGTAACCGTCAAAGTAAGTGGTGTCGGTGACGCGGTTGTCTTTCCACGTACTGCGCTTGACGCCAGGGTCAGTGGGGTTGGAGACGTCATCTACTATGGTAGCCCGACAAAGGTGTCCAGGCATGTTTCCGGGGCAGGTGAGATCATCCACCGTAACAATCAATAACTTAGAGGACCTGCCATGTTGAATCGATTTGGATTACTAAGCTGCGGGCTGGCGCTGCTGTTTGTACTACAGGCTGGTACCGGATGCGCCGGTGTTTCCAATGAACCGGTAAAAGGGAATGGTATTGCAGGCGAACGCTGGATTGAATGCGGTGAATTCAGTCGTGTGCAGTTGAATGGCACAGTTGATGTTAAACTCCAACAATGTCCCAACACCTCTGTCGTCATTAAGGGCGATGATAATCTTCTCGATCTGATTGATTGTGTTCTACAAAATGGCACTTTGATGATCGACAATGACGAACAGCTGCAACCAAAGCTGGGACTGCTGATAGAGATCTGCACTCCGGTACTGAACGCTGTCACCCTGAGCGGCGCAGCCGATCTGACCGCGCTAGACCTGGCGTGTGGACAGCTGGAGCTGATTCTGAACGGTGTCGGGGACATTAACCTCTCCGGAAAGATCGACAACCTGCAGGTGGGGCTCTCCGGAGTTGGTGACCTGAATCTTACCGGTAAAGCAGGCACAATGGATGCTGCTCTAAGTGGTGTTGGCGATCTCAATGCCGCCGACCTGGTGACTGAGAGTGTCACTGTCAATCTAAGTGGTGTCGGAGATGCGGTTGTCCATCCGCTCTCCTCGCTTGACGCCAGTGTTAGCGGTGTTGATGATATCATTTTCCACGGTAATCCCACAAAGCTATCAAAACAGGTTTCCGGTGCAGGTGAAATCATCCACCGCAACAAGCCCGATACAGAACGTTAGATATTCGTTACCAAACTCAACAAAAGCATATGAGGACCACCATGAAAAAAGTTTTCGCACTTCTGATGCTCGGACTACTGGTTGCAGTACTCCTCCCCAAAGAGGACAGCTCTGCTGCTGAAAAGAGTGAACTCAACCTGGAAATCGAGCAAGCCATGCAGGAGGTCTCGACTGAGATCGAAGCAGCCATGCAGGAGCTTGAGATGGAACTCAGTTCAGAACCTGATCTCAACATCATGCTCGGACTGAAAAGCAAAGATCCCCGTTCCCCCAAAATGGGTGTCTATCTCTCCGACCTCACCTTCAAACGAGCCTGGGAAATGCACTATCCCTACTGTCACGGTGTACTCATCACCGGAACCACCAGTGATGGTGCTGCCCGGAAGGCAGGGTTGATGGACGAAGACATTGTGGTTGAATTCGACAATACACCGGTGCGTCACGAAGACCATCTGGTTTCGCTTATCACCAGCCACGCGGTCGGTGATCAGGTACCGGTCAAGTTCTTCCGTTTTGGTGAGGAAAAAACCACGATGATGGTACTGCAAACAGCCTCCGGGGATATCACTGCTATCGATGAGATTGAAATCACCGATGAATTCGAACCTGTGAAGGAGAAACCTCGCGCAGGTGTTGGTTATGGTGGTGGTAGTTGGTACCCGGTCTGGTATACCCCCGATTTCACAGACATAAATCAGGTCCTGGCAGGTCTGGAATTCCGCGAACTGCGTGAAGAGGGAATCCTGCTAAACGGTGGCGGTGGAAAAGGCAACATCGGTAACGGCTGGATGCTGGGCGGTATGGGCGCCGGCTATAAAATGGATCGTTCCATCAACACCCAGGTTGGTCCCAACAATGACATCAATGTCATCCGCCGCATGCGTTACAGTTTTGGTTATGGCGGCGTAACCCTGGATAAGCGTCTCCCACTTCTACGCAAAGTCACCCCTTCCATCGGTTTCATGCTGGGATGGGGTGGTGTCAACCTGGAAATCGATCAGACCCAGGGTGATTATAATTGGGAACATTTTGACGATATGATGAACGACAGCTACAACAGTCACCTGGAACTGCACAAGAACTATATCCTCTTCCAGCCGAAAGCAACCGTGTTGTGGCGTTTCACCGACTGGCTCGGTATCCAGGTTGAGGGGGGTTATCTCTTCAGCTATTCCTGGAATACCGGTTGGGATACCAAGGTTGTAAACGACAATTTCGAAGTAGCGGAATCACCAGAAACTTCCCTCGATGGTTATACTATCACCATCGGCCCCTGGTTCGGTTTCTAAACAGCAGATAGCGGTGGAGACTGTCCCCGAGCGACTGTCTCCACCGTTTCTTTTGCTTCCCATGAGACCTTTTGATATCATTTGGCAGCATGAGCCTGAAGCTCATTTAATGATCACCAGCTGAGCAGCAGATGTTTGAAGCGTTATCCCAGACCTTGGCCGCCTGGGTTATTGCGGCAGGATCGGTGTTTGTTTCACCCGAGTCCAGTACGGAAGTCGATTTCAGCCAGCCTACACTCACACTGGAAGAGAACCGAATAGTGCTTTCAGTGGAGCTGGTCGACTGGCATACGGAAGAGATGGATCGTATCCTGGAATCGGGGCAGACCCTGACCATCCATTTCGATCTCGATGTCTACCAGGAACGGGAGCAAGCCCCGTATAACAGCTACTCCTTCGACCATGCCATCACCATGGATCTGATCGATCAGACCTATCACATCAACTGCAGTGAGCAGGAGTTGGAATACCAGACAACAACCCTGAATGAAATGCGCAACCATGCCGGTTCTCTCCGCTCCTTTAATCTGCTTGACCTGAACGAACTGCAGGGGGACACCTCCTTTGTCTTTGAGCTGCGCGCCCACCTCGAAAACATAGATCTGCCCGGGTTGATGAACGATTTCGACATGATGCGCTACTGGCGGGGCAAAATTCCGAGGCTGGAATCTCCCAGCTTCAAGCGCTCGGACTTCCTCTTATGAAGTACCGCCTGCCTTCACTACGGGTTCAGATCCTGGTGCTGGTACTGGCACTTCTCACCGCAGCCCTGCTCTTCATCCGCAGTTTTTTCATCTATGGTTTTGAGAGCTTCCAGGAGGAGTTGCACACCGAGGAGCTCAAGGAATCGATCACTACGATGTATCACGACATCTGTGAGTTGATCCCCCCGGAACAAGAGGAAG
>JADHUQ010000096.1 GCA_016784425.1 Candidatus Delongbacteria bacterium
CGAACCGGGTGGTCCAGCTTATAACTGGGTCGAGATCAACAGTCTTGGTACCAATCCCGGCAGCGAAGACGATGGCAACTACGGTCCCTTCAACCTCGGATTTAACTTCAGTTTCTACGGGGTGGACTACAGCGCCGTGCGGATCTGCACCAATGGCTTCCTCAGTTTTACCTCAAACGCCTACACCTGGACCAATCAGGGTATCCCGAACAGCGCCGATCCCAACAGCCTGATCGCCCCCTTCTGGGATGATCTCAATCCCTCCTCCGGTGGAGCGGTCTATTACTATGCCGATGCGGCCAACCAGCGCTTTATCGTCGAGTGGGACGCCGTCCCCCATTATCCCAGCGGTAATGCAGAGACTTTCCAGGTGATTCTCAACGCCGACGGCACCATCCTTTACCAGTACGCTACCGTCGCTCTGAACAGCAGTTGCACAGTCGGTATCGAGAACCAGTCCGGCAGTGATGGATTGCAGGTGGTCTTTAACGCCACCTACCTGCACAACAACCAGGCTATCCTGATCACCAACGATCTGACCGAGCCCTGGCTGACCGTTGCGCCGACCGGTGGTACCGTTCCCCCTTACGGCAGCAGCCAGCTGGATGTCACTTTCGACGCTACCGATCTGACCGCAGGGGTCTATACCGGTAGTATCACTGTCATCTCCAACGATCCGGATGAAGGTTCCATCCTCATTCCGGTGACGCTGACCGTCGGTTCCACCACGCTTGACCCGGTTGATGACCTGATGATGACTGTATCGGGTGCAGTGGGTACACTCTCCTGGAGTGCGGCAACCGGTGCTACCTATTACAAGGTCTACGAGGCGCTGGAACCCTACGGTACCTACAACTACCTGGGTACTACGGGTGGCACCAGCTGGAGCGTAGTGGTATCCGCCGACAAACGTTTCTATCATGTGGTAGCCGGGAACTAGTCCGGACAGGATTACCAGTGACCTTGATCCAGTGATCGCAGCTGGCAGCAGAATAAACAACCCCCGCTCTTCCGGTTGAAGAGTGGGGGTTTTTTACCGGGGTGATGCCCGATGCAAAACACAGAGGCAGCTATCTGGTGCTGCTCAAATTCCTATCGTTGTACGGTCGTGTGCCTGTGGTCCGGTCAGGCCAATTCCAGCCATTGCTTTACCGCTTCCGACCAGCCACCCCCACTGTTATCCACTACCTGGAACTCCCGTTGCAGCTCCGCCGGTGCGTTGCCGACCACATAGCTCCGACCGGCCCAGCGCAGGAGGGCGAGATCGTTGTAGTCATTTCCCAGAGCGAGGGTATCGCCATGGGGTATCCCCAGCCGGTCGGCCAGCCAGGCGCAGGCGGTAGCCTTGGTGGAGGCGGCCGGATAAACCTCGATCCAGACCGAGTGGTCATCCAGCGGTGAAGTGGCGCGTACCACCTCCAGCGGCGCGAGCTGCTCCCGCAGCTGTTGCCAGATTGCCGCTTCCAGGTTTTCCGGGGAGATGGCGATCAGCTGGCAGGCTTCACCCGGGGAGTTCCCATCCAGCGGTTCGGTGTAACCGGTGTAGAGCTCGAGGCGACGTTGAAAATCGGGATTGCCCCCCCCCGCCGCTACCCAGTGAAAGCGGTGATTATCCGGGATGGGGGCATGAACCATGAAGTCCAGCCTCAGCTCCTGCAGCAGAGCGACAGCGCGTTCCACCAGCCTTGCCGGAATTGTGCGCCGGCGGATAAGCTCCCCGCCGGCCCAGTCCAGCACCCCGGCACCAGCTGAGAAAACCAGGAAGTCGATCGGAAAAGTGTCCTCCAGTACCCGCCGCGCGGAGAAGAGGGAGCGACCGGTGGCGATCACCCGCGGGATCTTTCCGGCAGCGAGCAGTTCCATCGCGGCCAGATCGGCGACCCTGAAACTACCGTCCGGCTGCAACAGCGTACCATCCAGATCGCTGATTGCCATCCCGCAACCAGTGCTGTTTTTCGGTTTTGTCATGCAGCAAGATAATGCATTTCCGCTCAAAGTATACCACCCTCCCCCGGGCCGGCACCCCCAGTTTGAAACGCGGTGCCGTTCTGAGTTGAGCCAGTCCGGACAGTCGCAAGGCAATTCCGCTTTACCGCACGGCAAAAACCTCCGCGACAAATGTGGTACTTCCAAACTTGTCAACTGCTCAATTGACGGTTTGATAAAGCATTAGACCGGGATTACACTTCCTGGATTGTGGCACATCATTTGCCTTACCGGCAGTGGGTAAACTGCAGCTGCCGGTTGTCAATCAGCTGCCAGCCAGGTCATGAATCTGACGGAGAGTGGTGATGGTAAGCAAAAACCGTATCGATGAAACGATCCTGCCACTGCTTAATCGGAGTATGGATGCCTATACTCTGAGGCAGAAAGCGATCGCCAACAATGTTGCCAACGCCGAGACACCCGGTTATCGCCGTCTCGAAGTGGATTTTGAAGAGCATCTGCAAAAGATGATACAGCAGCGACACCAGGTGCTGGAGCGTACCGACCGGCGGCATCTGCCCGATCCACATGCTGTGGAGTTTATGCCGGTGGTAATGCGCCAGGCTGCGGTCAACGATCCGGAGAGTAACGGTGTCAACAGCGTGGATATCGATCAGGAGATGGCCAGCCTCGCAAAAGCGCTGCTCGGTTTCCGTTTTGCCTCACGCGTAACCGCTAACGAATTTGAATTGCTGCGTAAAGCTATCAGCGGTAACAGCTACTAACGGTCGAAGGGAGATATCCATGATTTCCGATCTGAAACGCAACACCGCCTTTCAGCATCTCAACATCTCGGCCAGCGGTCTGGTGGCGCAGCGGCAGCGGTTGGACGCCATCTCCCGCAACCTGGCCAATCTGCAAACCACCCGGACGGAAGCAGGTGGACCTTACCGCCCCCTGGTCACCACCTTCAGCGAGGAGTCGGCCGGTTCATTCAGTGAAGTACTCAACCTGAAGCAACTGCAGCTGTTTACTACCGATGGTACCCATCTGGTGCCGGAGCTGAACGGCAGCAGCCAGAGCCAGTTGATGGGTGTGGCTGCCCGGGTCAGTGAAACGGAGCGGCAACCGCGGCTGGCTTACGACCCGCAACATCCTGATGCCGATCAGGATGGCTATGTCGCTTATCCCGACATCAATGTGGTTGAAGAGATGACCCAACTGTTACTGGCCACCCGGGCTTACGAAGCCAACGTGACCGCCATGAAGGCGGGTAAGGATATGGCGTTGAAAGCGCTTGAGATCTAGCAACAGCGAAGGAGCTGTACGATGAAAATAGACCCTGCCGCCCGCTTGCTGGAGCTGCCACAGTCGCAGCAATTCACGCTGCGACCCACCCCGACCACCGACCGGCCGTTGATCGACGAGAGCCGGCAGACCCAGGAGAGTGGTTTCGGGGATGTGTTGCGTGATTTTATCGACCAGGTAAACCAGCAGCAGATCGAGAAAGATGATACCACCGCCCGTTTCCTGTCCGGTGAGATTGAGGATGTCCATACAGCGATGGTGGCCATGGAGAAAGCCAACATCAGCTTCCAGTTCTTACTGGAGGTACGCAACAAGCTGATGGAAGGTTATCGCGAAGTCATGCGGATGCAGGTCTGACACCTGGCACCGTGCAAGTGAACGTTTGAGCGGGAGCGACCATGCCGGATAAAATAAAAGAGCAGCTGCAGGCGTTACTTGACCGTTGGAGTAAACTGGGCAGCCGTCAGAAGCAGATTCTGCTCGGGGGGATAGTGGGTGGCAGCGTCATCGTGGTACTGATTCTGCTCTGGGCGTCCCGTCCCGATTTTGGAGTACTCTACAGCAGCCTGGCGCCT
Source organism: Candidatus Delongbacteria bacterium (assembly GCA_016784425.1). GTDB lineage: Bacteria > CAIWAD01 > CAIWAD01 > BS150m-G50 > BS150m-G50 > BS150m-G50. Next base: position 3,810 of record JADHUQ010000096.1, read on the forward strand.
GATGAGGCGGGGGCGGTGGTCGAGTATCTGCAGGGGGAGAATATCGAATACCAGTTGACAGCGGGGGGTGGCACGATCATGGTTCCGCGCCGTCAGCTATATGAAGCTCGTATCCAGATTGCCGGTAAGGGGATTGTCAGTGGCGGAGTCAAGGGTTACGAATTGCTGGACGAGCAGAACACCCTGGGACAATCAGAACGCTACCAGAAACTGGCCCAGAAACGAGCTCTGGAAGGGGAGCTGGCCCGTACTATCAGCAGCCTGCGTACGGTCAAGCGGGCCTATGTCAAGATCGTCCTGCCGGAACCGAGTCTCTTCTCCGATAAGCAACTGGAATCGACCGCCGCGGTTACCCTGGAACTTGCCGGACGTGACTATCTGGACCGCTCCCAGATCGACGGTATCACCCGGATGGTAGCCAGCAGCGTCGAGGGGCTGCGTCCGGCGGATGTCACAGTCATCGACACCTACGGCAACATTCTCAGCGAATCGATGAATGACGATACGCCGCTGGGTATTTCCAGCATGCAGATGAAGATGAAGCACATGGTGGACGACTACTACACCAGGCGTGCACAGCTGATGCTGGACCGGGTACTCGGCAATGAACGTTCCGTGGTGCAGGTGGCAGCGGAGCTGAACTTCGCCCAGATTGAGAAAACGACCGAGAGTTACGATCCCGATACCCAGATTATCCGTTCCGAGGAGCGGCTGGAGAACAGCGAGACTACACCGGATACAAGCCAGGTAGCCAGTGAAAGCAGTGTCAGCAACTACGAGGTCAACCGCTCGGTGGAGCACCTGATCAGCCAGACAGGTAACATCACCCGTCTGTCGGTATCGCTGGCGGTGGATGGCAGCTGGGAACCGGCACCGGAGGGTGAGGGTGAGGAGCTGCAGTACATTCCCCGCACCAGCGTGGAACTGGAGGCGCTGACCGAGATTGTCAAAGGTGCGGTCGGTTTTGATACGAAACGCCAGGATCAGATTACCGTACGTTCGGTACCGTTCAACCATACCCTCCAGCAACAGGAAGAGGGACTGTATGTGCGGTTTCAGGACGCGCTGCTCTACAGCGATCTCCTCAAGAAGGGCTTGCTGATCGCCGGGGTGGTCATGCTCTTCCTGCTGCTCCGTTCCGCCTTGAAGGGAACACGGCAGGTGCTGTCGGAACGTCTCGCGGGAGCAACGGCAGACGCTCAACCAGCCGATTTCAGTCTGACCTCTGTAACCGGTTCCTCCCTGCCGGTTGAGCAGATGGTTCTCCCTGAAGAGGAGAAACAATTCCGGCAGCTGCAGGATCAGGTACTCAAATTTACTGAAACCAATCCTGAAGACGCGATCCGGTTGTTGCGCACCTGGTATGTCAATACGGAGCAGTCATGATCGATTATGCCAAGTTGAGTGGTATGCAGAAAGCCGCGTTGATGATGCTGGCTCTGGGCCGGGACGCCTCTGTGGGGCTCTTCAAGAAGATGAGCGACCAGGAGGTGGAAATGCTGACGGGAGAGATTGTGAAACTGGGATATGTTCCGAGTGCTTTCACCCGCAAAGTGGTCCAGGAGTTCCGTGAAATGATGCAGGCGCATGACTACCTGGAAGAGGGGGGCTTCAACTACGCCAAGGAGATCCTTAAAACGGCCTTCGGCGATCAGGAAGCGCTGGAGATGCTGAAGAAGGTTAAATCTGCACTGAGGATACGCGGTTTCAATATTCTGCGCGATGTCGATGCCAATCAACTGCTGACCTTTCTCCAGAAAGAGCATCCCCAGACCGTGGCACTGGTGCTGACCCAGCTCTCAGCCACGCAGGCCGCTTCCATCCTGCAGGAGCTGCCGGAGGAGCAGCAGCCGGATATTGTCAAGCGGCTGAGTCGTATGGAGCGGGTCAACCCGGAGGTGATCCGGGTTCTGGAGAATGTGCTGGAATCACGGGTCGACCTTTCCCGGGGGGTATCCAAACTGGGTGGTGTCAAAACCGCGGCGGAGATTCTCAATCTGGTGGGCGCCAGTACAGAGAAAACGGTAATGTCGGAGCTGTCACAGACCGAACCGCTGATGGCCACCGAAATCAAGAACCTGATGTTTGTGTTTGAAGATATCATCGGTCTGGATGATCGTTCTATCCAGAAGGTGCTCAAGGAGGTGGACAGTAAGGAGCTGTCACTGGCTCTTAAAGTCTGTTCCGACGAGTTAAAGGGCAAGATCCTGGCCAACATGTCCTCCCGGGCCGCCGAGATGATTGAAGAGGAGCTGGAATACATGCCGCCGGTGCGACTGCGTGAAGTCGAAGAGGTACAGCAGAAGGTCGTTGATATCATCCGCCGACTGGAAGAGGAGGGTCAGCTGGTACTGGCCAAGGGTGAGGAGGATCAACTGGTATGAGCGAGTCACACCTGAAAACAGTTGAGCAACATGCGCATCATCAAAAAGGATGAGATAAGAACCGCCACCACGGGCGGTGCAGCAGTCACCAGTGAGCTGGTAGAGATTGTTACCGACCGGCAACGTGAACAGGAACGACGCGACTCCCTCCGCACCGGGCTGGAACGGAACCTGTTACGCCGCCAGGTGGAACGGTTGGAAAAGCAGATAGCAGCCCTCACCCGGGAGCTTGAAACCGATGCTGCTTCCGCCGGTATCAGCGCTGAAAACGCCCATGCCGCCGGATTACAGGAGGGTATCGAACAAGGTCTCCAGCAGGGTAAGGCGGAGGCGCAGGAGCTGATTCATTCATTACGGGATCTGCTGGCTGAGGCTCATCTGCAACGCCAGGATCTGGTCGTCGATGCCGGTAAGGAGGTGATCGAGCTGGCTACTGTAATGGCCCGGTTGCTGGTGGGAGAAGTCTTCCGGCTCAAACCGGAAGTTCTGCTGGTGATCATCGGCCGCCTGCTGGATGAATATGCCAATGCCGCCCCCTTCAGGATAGCTCTGCATCCGCTCGACCTGGAAATGCTCAAACGGGAGGGTTTCACAGAGCGACTGTCGCAGGTCAGGGCTGAACTGGTGGAGGCGGCGGAAGTACCCCGGCACCAGTGTCGGGTTGAAATGGCACAGGGTCTGGTGGAACTGGGAGAGCAACAGCTGGCGGTCATCAAACGCACCCTGATTGAGCAACTGGAGGTAATTGAGCTTGAGTAACCTGCCCTGGGGTCTCTGGCAGCAACGCCTGACCAGCATGTCGACATTCGCCATTACCGGTATTGTCAAACGGCTGCTAGGACTGGTAATCGAATCCCACGGACCACGCGGCGCGGTAGGGGATCTCTGTCGCATTCAGCTGCGGAGTGGAGAATCGGTACCGGCCGAGATCATCGGCTTCACCGGGGAGATGACCCAGCTGTTTCCCCTGACCCGTTTGCAGGGTATAGCCGCCGGTGACCTGGTTTATCATGTCAGCCAGGGACAATGGGCGCAGGTCGGTCGCAGTATGCTGGGTCGGGTACTCAACGGATTTCTGGAACCGATCGACGGCAGGGGGGAGCTGTTCACCCGGCATCGTACCCCGTTGAAGAACCAGCCGCCCGGTCCACTGGAGCGCCGCCGTATTACTGAAGTATTGCCTACCGGTATACGCGCCCTGGATGCGTTGCTGACAGTGGGGAAGGGGCAGCGGATCGGTATTTTTTCCGGTTCCGGGATCGGCAAATCGGTACTGCTCGGTATGCTTTCCCGCTATGCGCAGGCGGATGTCAATGTTATCGCCCTGATCGGCGAGCGTGGCCGGGAGGTGCGGGAGTTTATCGAAAAGGATCTCGGTCCGGAGGGACTGGCCCGTTCCGTCGTTGTAGCTGTTACCTCCGATCAACCGGCCCTTGCCAAGATCCGTGGTGCCTGGGCGGCCACAGCTGTCGCGGAGTACTTCCGCGACCAGGGAAAGGATGTTCTGTTGATGATGGATTCGGTTACCCGTTTTGCCATGGCTCAACGGGAAGTAGGGCTGGCGGTTGGAGAACCACCGACCACCAAGGGTTACACTCCGTCGGTGTTCGCGTTGTTACCGGGACTGCTGGAACGTTCCGGCACCTCACCCCGGGGTACCATCACCGGCTTCTACAACGTACTGGTCGATGGTGATGATATGCTGGAACCGGTAGCCGACGCGGTCCGCTCGATTCTCGATGGTCATGTAGTGCTCTCCCGGAAACTGGCAGCCGCCAACCACTATCCCGCTATCGATCCACTCGACTCCATCTCGCGGGTCATGGTCGATATCGTCGATCCGGAACAGATGGCTGCCGCCCGGCAGGTGCTGAGCCATCTGGCTACCTACCGGGAAGCCGAAGACCTGATTCATATTGGCGCTTATGTCAAGGGCAGCAGTGCTGCCATCGACCAGGCTGTGGATCGTATACCTGCCATTCGAGCCTTTCTGCGGCAGGATCTCCAGGAATTCAGTGACTGGCGACAGACCGTTGACCGCTTGCAGCAGCTGGTATCATGAAACAATTTCAGTTCCGACTGCAAAAAGTGCTACAGCTGCGAGAGCGGGTGGAAAAACAGAAACAGCAGGAGCTGGCCCGGGAGTTACAGAAAGAGCTGAAGCTGCGCCGTCGGTTGAGTTGGTTGTCAGGGCAGCTGGAAAGATATTTTCAGAAACTGCGCCAGCTGCAGACCGGTACCTTCCAGCCGGCCGCAGTCCAGGGATTTTATAACCATGTCCTCTTCCTGGAAGGCCAGAGGAGGGATACGGTGCAAAAAGTGCGACTACAACAACAGCAGGTGGCGTCAAAGCGGCAGGAACTGGTTGCCGCTTCCCGGGAGCGTCAACTGCTCGAATCGGTGCGGGAGCGTCGTTCAGAAGAGCACCGCCAGGAGGTAAAACGGGAGGAGGCCGCCCTAGCAAACGAGATGGCCACCACCCGCTTCCTGTGGCGACAAAGAGAAGGGCTGTGATCATGGCTGAAGACAAACAGCAGGTCAAAGAGAAAGAAGCGACAGACATTCAGCAGAAAAAGGGTGCCCCTCTCTGGTTGATGGGTGTGGTTCTGCTGGTCGGTTTCGCTACGGTATTTGGCACCATGTACTTGCTCATGAACCACATCAGCCAG
>JADHUQ010000097.1 GCA_016784425.1 Candidatus Delongbacteria bacterium
TACCAGATGCCGGCACCCAGCATCCAGAAACCGCTATCGGTCATGTTGTAATAATAGTAGTAGTTATAGGTTCCTTCTTCATCTTCCACAAAGCGGCAGCAGTTGGCGTCCGGAAAGTCAGCAATGAGTGGCGTCTCCGCCGGATCCACCCAGAGCCCGGTATCACTGTATTCGGTTACCATGGCGCTGTAGTTCCAGTTCTGGCCGGCTCCGGGTGAACCGAGATCGACCGCCACGCCATCATCGGTAGTCTCATAGGTGTCACAGGTTCCCGGTTGGATGGGCACATCGCTGCCGTAAATTATGATCTGTGCGTTGAGCCAGACCGGCAGTGCAACCAGGCATAGACAGGTTAACAGATTCCGCATTTTCATCTCCCACATTTTGAAAATCAGCTTTGTCAAACGGTACCTTCGTTTCATAATATAATGACAGTATAAGAAATTGAACAGCCCAAAAAGTTGGCGTCAGCGCCCTCGACGGTAGTTCAGGAGCTGAAACTACTGCTGCGGCAAAAGGTCGATGACAGTAAGTTCAGCCGGAGCCAGAACACGGATCGGTGGTCCCCAGGTTCCGGTACCGCGACTGACATACACCCAGCTTTCACTCTCCAGCCTGGTCAGACCGACCGGCAAACGATAAAACAGCCTGGTCAGCAGGTTGAAAGGAAAGATCTGGCCACCATGGGTGTGGCCCGACAACTGTAGATCAAACAGCGGTCGGGAGGTTGGATCGACCACCGGTTGATGTTTCAGCAACAGGGTGAATCTGGTCGGAGGTAATCCCTGCAGCAGCTGTTGCTCCGGCAGGACAGCTGTGGCACGTTGACGGGTGACCGCCGGATCATCCACCCCGGCGATGGAGAGAAATTCTCCGATCTGTTCCCCTGCTCCACTGAGCATCCTGAATCCGATTCCTCGGACAAAGCTGTTTACCTGACTGAGACCGGCATAGGCTTCATGGTTACCGGTCACTGCATACGTACCCAGAGGAGCCTGCAGACCCATAAGCTGGTCCGCAATCACATCCTCCGGATCAAGCGCCATGTCGATCAGATCACCGGTGGAGACAATCAGATCCGGTTTCAGAGCATTGATCCTTGACACCAACCGGCTCAAACGGGACAGATCAGTGAAGTGACCCAGATGCAAATCTGATATCTGGATGATGCGGATCGACCGGGGGCTTCCGTTCAGTTTGGCACTGCTCAGCTCCAGCTGTACCAGGTTCACCCGACGTGCCGCGAAAAATCCGTAAAGGGCCACCACGAGCGCCAGCAACAGTGCAAGCAGAGTGCCCCGGGCGGCTGTCAGCAGCCAGGGACCGTCGAGCTGCGGCAAAAACCGGTGGAGAATTGAGGCTAGCCCGCGGTAGAGGTCAAGAGCCAGCAGGGCACTGAAGAGCAGGAAAACGACACCCATCCAGCTGAACCCGATCCAGGCCATCGGTGCGGCGATCCGGATCACACCGTTGTGAATCAATACCTCCACCAACAGCGGCAGCAGGAGGAGCAGGCAGAGCAGCAGTGCCAGCAACCAGTGCCATCCGGGCAACAGTATTACCAGGCGCCGGTACACATACAGATGCATGCCACCATAGAGCGATACAAAAACCGCTATGAAGAGGAGGAGCTGATAAAGCTTCATCGCTGTTGTCTCTCTGTTTCAGTGACACGGGCAAGTCAATCCAGTCCGGACTGGGTGAGGCTGTTGGAATCCCGGGCAGGTCACCGGTTCCGGTATCAGCCGCACATCCCCAGGAAGATACCACCCACGTAGGGTACCAGCCAGATTATCCAGACGATCAGGCTGTAACGGTGGAAACCGCGGCGTGCCTCTTCACTGCCACGGCGTATGACCCAGCTGGCCCAGCCGGCATGAAGCAGCATCAGCCAGAGTGCAAGCTGGCCGGTAAAAGTATGGAGATCCAGCAGACTGAAACTATCATCAGAGATGAGGTGCATCAGCCAGGTTCCACTGACATCAAAACTGAAGCCGATCCAGAACGCAAACAGGTGCCAGGGTTTCAGATAGCTGGCGATCCGTTCCGCCCAGACACCGAGCGAGTAGAAGAAGAGGGCGAGCGTGATGAGGGTAATTGAATTGATCAATGATGATGTCATGACAGGTTCCCGGAGAATTCCAGATTGCTTTTACGGTTGCTGTTCACCAGATCAGCAGCTGAACAGAGTTGCTGCGAACAGTGATGAAGGTGATATGATAAGAGATTTTTCAACAAATATCAGCGAATATGGTCAGGGCGATTCGATCATCTGCACCAGTGGGGAGACAGTTTACATTGCAAAGGAGTTGAGCCTGTGGTCTGTTTGTCATAACTTCCTGCGTACTCCGGAGCCGACAGCCACCGGCACTCCAGACCCGGTCGAAAGTTCATCCACTATCAGATAAACTGCGAGGTCATAATGTGTATAGTGAGGATTTGTCTCACAGCCCTGGTACTGCTTCTGGGGACGATCACCGGGCTGACACAGCCGCTCAACGGGCTCTACGATCTGGGGGGCGGCAACAATGACTACAGCAGTTTTAACCAGGCGGTGCTGGCGTTGCAGAGCTTCGGTGTTTCCGGTCCGGTCAGCTTCGCCGTCTATGGCGGTGACTATAATGAAGCGATCACTCTGACTGAGATCATCGGTGCCGATGCGACCAGTACCATCACTTTCAGCGATGCTTCCGGGCAGGCCCATCTCAACTACAATGGTCCCCAGGTGAATGCGGTTATCACCCTGGACGGCGCTGATTACTTCACCTTCGACGGGATTGACCTTACGGCCGGTAATGACACCCGTAAATGTGTACGGCTGGAAAACACGGCACAGAATAACTGCTTTCTCAACGCGACCTACACCGGCAACGGAACCGGCAGTTCCATCAGTCATGTCGGTTACGCTCTGGGGGCTAACAACGACCACAACCGCTTTGCCAACCTGGTTATCAGCGACGCGCGTGTCGGGTTCCGCTTCACCTCCTATAGCGGTACCGGCCAGCAGTCACGCGGTATCATCATCGAGAACTGTCAGATCCATGATGTCTGGAACGGCGTTTACAGCTACTACCAGGAAGCGATGACTGTACGACACAACGACATTCAACTGAACGCACCCGGTAACACCGGCAGCGGCTGGGGAGTTCACATCGACACGCAACTGGCCGGTGACACCACCTGGTTTTACGGCAACAGTGTCCATAACATCGTCACCAGTGGTGGTTCTTCCGGATCCGGCCTGGGACGGATCGATCCCAGCAGTGGTGTCGCGATGGTATTTAATAACTTCTGCTACGATTTTCAAACCAGCGGGACCGCCCAGATCAGGGCGATCTACGCAGAAGCTGGTGACTGTAATATCTGGTTCAACAGTATCCGCATCGACGATGTGGTCTCGACCGGCAATACCATGAACCTCTATTGCGGATCCTCCAGTGGTGTCCATGATATACGCAACAACATATTTTTCAATGCCGAGGGAAACAACACCACTTATGGCTTTTATGCACTGCTGGAGTCATATGCCCCCGACCTGCTGGATTACAATGTCTGGCAGGGGAGCGGCGGCAATTACCTGCTGGGAAAAATCGGTTCCAACACTTATGGGGACCTGACAGCGCTGCAACAGGGAACAGAGCTGGAAGCAAACGGTCTGGAGGGTGATCCCGGCTTCACCAGTCAGCAGGATCTCCATATCGCCGACACCGAGGGGTTGGTAAGTAACAACGGTATCTCAATCGCCCTGATCACGCATGATATTGACGAGGACACCCGGGGTGTCGATCCGGATCGGGGGGCTGACGAGTACTATTACCTGGCACCGGCAGCGGATTACGCGTTGCTGGCGATTCTGAACCCGCAGGAGTTGTACCCGGAGCTGACTGAATTCATCATCCAGGCGCGGGTGAAAAACCGTGGCTCTGAGCAGCAGATCGATACACCGGTGCGGCTCTTTTTCGCTGACGAGTTACAGGACGAGGTCCTGGTGAGCCTGCTCCCGGAGCAGACCGATACCGTGGACTTCAGCTGGACTACACCGGCGGCCCCTGCTGCGGGCAATCTGGAAGTGCAGGCCTTCCTGGAGGGGGATGCCGATCCCACCAATGACAGTCTGCTGGTAGCGGTAACCGTAGTGGGATTACCGCTGCATGGCCTGTTCACCATCGGGGGTGATAGTGGCGATTATACTGATTTCAGCAGTGCTGTGTCTGACCTGGAGCTGCGTGGTATCGATGCCTCCGTCACCTTTGAAGTTCAGGGTACCCTCTATCAGGAACAGGTGACGATTGGAGCGGTAGCCGGTGCTTCGACGATCAACACCATCACTTTCATTGAAGCGCCCGCAGCACGCGAACCGGTTTCACTCAGTTGGAACAGCGGTGCCGGAACCCTGGTCCTGAGCGGCGCCCACTACCTGACTTTCGATGGTATCGACATCACCGCTACCAACAGCAATACCCGGGCTCTGGCCTTGAACGGCAACTGTGATTACAATACGATCCGCAACTGCCTGATTACCGGCTCCAGTGTCTCCGGGACCAGCTTTTACGGTGTGTATCTCAGTGGCGGTAACAACGATTTCAATACACTGGACAATATCACGGTTAGCGGTGCTGGATCCGGGATCCGTCTCTCCGGCAGCACCGGCGATCCAGATATGGGTAATGTGATACGAAACAGTACCGTGCTGGAGGGAAAATACGCTGTCTATCTCGAGCAGCAGGATAACCTGGAGTTCCATCATTGCGACATTCAACCTGGCTGGACGGGGGCGGCAACCGAGGTCTACGGTTTCTATATCGGCACCAACAACGGGGGTGAAATCACCCTCAGTCACAACCGAATCCACAATATTCGTACCAGCGGCACCGCCAATGCCATACGCAGCAGCACTGGCAGCAGCGGTTATCTGACTGCCACCAACAACTTTATTTACGATTTTCAGGTCAACGGCAGCAGCTCGGTGTATGGACTGCGGGTGGCAGGGGGTAACGCAGCGTTCCTCTTCAACAACCTGCTGATAAACGACGGGGGCAGCAGCGGCAACTCCTACGGCTACTACCAGAGCGGTTCTGCGATCGTCGCTACCCTGCGGAACAATATCCTGGCGGTAAACGAAGCGGTTGCCCCCTGCTGGAGTATCTACCGGGTTAACGGTGCGCTCGACAGCGACTACAACTGTTACTACAGTGAGGGACCGGGTGCCGGATACAACCTGGGGTACGATGGTGGCAACCTGTCAGACCTGGCAGCCTGGCAGACAGCCACCGGACAGGACAACAACTCCCTCTGGGGCGATCCCGGTTTTGTCGGGAGTGACAATCTGCATATCCAACCCGGTTTCGGATTACTCGATGGGGTCGGTCTGGAGATTGCCGGAATCACTACAGATTTCGACGATGAGGTGCGGGGAATCCCACCCGACCTGGGCGCGGACGAATATGAGTACGATGCCCAGCAACATGATTTCAGCGTCAACAGTTTTATCAATCTGGGGGATAGCTTTCTGGCCGGTACCGTTTACCCGATAGAGGTTGAAGTGGAAAACCTGGGGACCGCTGATGAAACCGACTGTCCGGTCCTGTTGTACTACAACCAGCTGCTGCAGGATACGCAACTGGTAACGCTGGGTTCAGGTGCACAGGACACGGTGACCTTCAGCTGGACGACACCTGATGTTGGATTCCAGATCGGCGAACTGGCAGCGATCGCCAACCTCCCAGGTGACAGTTATGCGGCCAACGACACAGTGCTGGCGGAAGTGCTGATTTATGGTGCCCCCATGAGTGGGAATTACGATCTGGGTGGTGGCAATCTCGACTTTGCTGATTTCCAGCAGGCGGTCACCTCACTGCTGCTGCGGGGGGTATCCGGTGAGGTTACCATAAACTGTTACGATGGCACTTATACCGGACCGCTGGAACTACCGGCTATAACTGGGAGTGGTGTCAACAACCAGGTCACCTTTCGGGCCAACCAGTCCCGGGACCTGGTGATACTGACAGCAACCGGTGGCGAACAGGTACTCTACCTCAACGGCGCTGACTTTATCAACTTTGACGCAATCAACCTGACAGCCACCGCTGCCTGTGATGTCTGTCTCTATATCGCCAACGACGCGGACAATAACAGTTTCAGCAATCTCGCCATCAGCGGACGGGATGAAATGAGTACCTCGGTGCGTGGCGTGAAAATCGATTTTGAGAGCAACGACAACCTGCTGTTCGACAATATCACCGTAAGCGGTTGTTACTACGGTATCCGCAACGAAGGGGGATCGAGCTACAGCCAGAACCTGGAGGTGCGCAACAGCACAATTCTCGACGCCCGCTACGGATGCTATCTCGACAATGCCAACCAGGTGCGGATCCATCACAACGATATTCAGCCGGGAACCGACGGCAGCGGTGCCCATACCTACGGTGTTTACATTTCCTCACTGGGCGGCGAGAACGTGATACATGTCTACAACAACCGCTTCCACAATATCCGTAACGGACACAGCACCGATTTCTACACCGTCGCGGCGGTGGAATCTCACCCGACTTCCGAGGCCGTGGCGTATATCTACAATAACTTCGTATACGATTTCACGGTAACAGCTGCGAAGATCCACGCCTTCCATCTCGGATCCGGCACCAGCTATCTGTATCACAACAGTGTCCTGCTGAACGATGTCGAGGCGTCCACGGAAATCGCCGGTCTTTACATCGGGACCGGAAGCGCCCTGCTGGCTGATAACATCTTTGTGCTGGGGGAAGCGGAAGCGCCCTGTTACGGGATCATGCGGAGTGGTCTGGCTACTCTGAACAGTGACTACAACTGTTTCCACGGCAGTGGACCCGGTTTCAACACAGCCAGCGATGGCGGCACCCCCTACCCCACACTGGCCGACTGGCAGCTACTCGGTTACGACGTCAACAGTATCGCCGGGGATCCCGGTTATATCAGCGAGCAGGATCTGCATATCGATCCTGATAGCGGTACCATCGAAGGAATGGGTATTGCCATCCCGCTGGTTACTTTTGATTTCGATGATGAACTGCGGGGAGATCCGCCGGATATCGGGGCTGACGAGTACGAGTATTACAGCGGTCCTGATGCGGTGGATGATCTGGTGATCACTATTTCAGGAGAAGATGCCTACCTGACCTGGACAGCTGTGCCAGAGGCCACCAGCTACCGGATTTATCTCTCCAACTACCCCTACGGGATTTTTGAACTGCTGGGGGTAACCTCGGAACCGGCTTATCTCGATGTGGGTGTGGTGAGTGGTGAGGTCGGTCTTTTTTACCAGGTGACCAGCAGTGATGTGGAGGTAAGGCTGGCAGGGGATAAACCGGCTGAATAAGCCTGCGCAAGATACCGCTGAACCGGAGTACTTTTTCCGGTGAGTAATTGAAGGGGTGCCAGCGGCACCAGCCCACGGTTCCGGATAGTTATACCTGATTGGCCCGGGCTACTTCAGATATATCATTTTACGGATCAGCGGGGGCGGTGATTCCTCACCGGAATCATCTATCAGCTGCATCCTGCAATAATATACCCCGGAGGGCAGATCAACTGCTCTCCACACCACTCTGTGAGAACCGGCCGGGGTGAACCCGCTTTGTATCACATCCACCAGTTGTCCCTTGATGTTGAATACAGAAAGTACCATCATTGCTGGGGTTTCCAGGCTGAATTCGATAGTGGTCGCAGGGTTGAAGGGATTGGGATGGTTCTGGGAAAGGAAGAAAGCTGGTGGTTCTACTGTCAGCATTTCAAGACCCTCTCCGTCACAGGTTTCCCCGGAGTAGCCCATGATGCCACAGAAATTGGTGCGGCAGGGGGAGTCCAACTGCAGTCGATAGTCTCCATTATCGGAATCACAAAAATACGGATCAGCAACTATGTTGTAATATTGCCAGTATACTTCACCGTTGTTGTTGGTTTCAATACCCGCTTCTCCCCCTTCAATATCACAACAGTTGATGGTGACTGAACTGGGATTGCTGTAGGGAGCCAGCTCTATCTGCTGGGGTGTATTACTCCAGAGGAGGGAGTTATCCAGAGCAGGATTGGAATCATACCGGCAGTAGATCCCGCCTCCTTCAGCAGCCGTATTGTCAACAATGGTTACCTGGTCCAATGTCGGGTTAGAATAGGAACAGGAGATTCCACCCCCTCTGAAAACGGCTGAATTGCCACTGATCAGTACCCCTGACAAACTCACATCGGTTTCCAGCCAGTTTGTCTCCCAACAGCAGATCCCGCCCCCCTCCTCGGAGCTGTTGCTGGTTATCATCACATTTTCCAGACGGGGGTTGGATTCACTGCAATAAAGCCCGCCACCATGTGAAGCCGTATTATTGTCTAAAGTAATGTTGACCAGACTCGGGCTGGAAAGAGCACTGCAATAGATACCGCCACCAACCCCGGCAGCTGAATTACCACTAATTGTGACATTCACCAGATTCGGACTGGAGGCATAGCATTGTACTCCGCCACCGGAGATGTTGGCTGAATTACCACTTATTGTAACACCCACCACACTGGGACTGGAAGAATGGCAATAGATCCCCCCACCATATCCCTCCGGCCAATCACCCTGTGCATATCCATTCAGAATAGTGAATCCGGTGATCAGAGTACTGGCTTCGATGATTCCCCAGAGATTCTCTTCAAAGCGGATTACACTTGCCAGGGAGTCACCATCGATAAAACAGCTCGCTTCACCGGAGCCGATCAAAGCGATACCATTGACGGGTGGCCAG
>JADHUQ010000098.1 GCA_016784425.1 Candidatus Delongbacteria bacterium
CGTCTTCGTTGAAATAGATGTCAAAATGGGCTGTCTGGATGTAACTCCAGTCATGTGACACGTACTGTACTTTGTTCTGACCGAATTGCGCCAGGGCCACACCGGTGAGTAAAAGCAGCAGGATCAGTCTGATGATACTTCTCATATGCGGGTAGATGCTCCCGTTATCAGTCGAACCAGGCGTTTCACCTCGCGCCGCAAGTCTTCCACACTACGATCATTGCAGATTACTTCTGTGGCAATCTGCCGACGGGCCCGGTCGTCCAGTTGTGTATCGATGCGGCGGCGGGCTTCCTCAGCGCTAAGACCGCGTGACTGCTGCAGTCGGGCACTACGCAACTCCGGTGCGGTGGTAATCAGTATGATAATGTCAAACCAGGGGGCGATCTCCCATTCCGCTACCAGAGCGGCATCGAGACCGATCGTGCCCTGCTGCTCAGCGGCATCCAGAGTGTTTTGCAGGTATTTCAGCCAGGCCGGTTGATAAATGGCGTTGTAACGGGCCAGGCTGGAGTCGTCGGCAAAGACGCGACTCGCCAGCCAGCCGCGGTTGATACGCCCCTCAGGGGAAAAACTCTCGCTGCCGAACTCTTCGGAAATACGGCCACGCAGCTCCTCAGAACTGCTGATGTAATCCAGTGCGAGACTGTCTGCGTCCAGAAGCAGCAAACCCTGCTCCCGCAGCATGTCAGCAACCAGTGTTTTACCGGTGGCGATACCGCCGGTGATGGCAAATTTCATTACTCTATAACGGCCAGTTTTCTGCGTACAATCTGCTCTCCCTGCCGCAGCATTACAATATAAATGCCGGTAGTAACGAAACCGTCGGCGATGCTCCCATTCCAACGGTACCCACCGTCACCATCGTTCTCCAGCAACTGAGTCAGCAGCCTGCCACTGAGATCGTAAATGAGAATGTCACACACCGCAGGTAAACCGGCGATCATAACCCCCTCCACCCCTCCAGCGTTGACACCGAGACGCCAGGGATTCGGGTAGATAAAGGCACCGCTCAAATCCGCAGCCGCAGTTTGCAGGAGAAGGCTTGAAGTTTCCGGTGCCAGCGCGATGCTGTCCAGCGAACAGATCTCTTCCAGCTGGAGTAACAGTTGGCGTCCATACGCACCCAGGGGGACATGGCTTTCCACGGTAATTTCAAATTCCATCCGTAATGAGTCACAGATAGTTACTTCTATGACATGATAATAGCCCGGTTGAAACCGATAGTTTTCTGCCTGTTCAATGGAAGATCCCACAGGGCGGTTGAACTGGAGTCGGAACTGGTCGTGATCGGTGATGTACCCGCGTCGAAGAAAAAAGAGCTCTTCGTCCAGCACCTGCCAGTTGAAAGTGAGTTGGCTGGCATTACTGTCCAGGGGAGTGGCGCTCGCATCCCGCAGGTCGTCCGGCTGCAGATAAACCGTACCGGCGCCGTCATCAAGATCCACGGTCACCAGGGCTTCCCGATTACCGGCCCAGGCCAGGACTGAGGATGGATAACGTGAAACACCGGCGCTCTGGAACAGATAGCGAGTTACAGCAGTGAAATCGTCCGCCATCGCTTCAGAGAAGCGTATCCGCAAAAAGTGCGGTGCCTCCTGGTTGATGGTAACTATCCAGGGGGCCAGGTTGGGGGTAAGTGAGACTGTTTCAGAAAAGCGGGAAGTATCCTGGGGATAGACCGGATCAATCGTACGCAGGCTGATGGTGTAAGTAGAATCGGTCAGAAGGGGTGAAATCCTGGTCACTCGTAAATCTCCCGGCAAAACGCTGACTGTTTCCTGATCACCCTGCCGGTAGTGGAGCATAAAGGCCGCTGCTGTTCCACTATACTGCCAGGTAAGCAACAGTGAGGTTGCCGTGTCGGAATAGCCGGACAATGCAACTGGAGCCGGTGCCTGCAGCGGATTGAGATCATCCAGCTGCAGACGGACCATAGCCTGTTCATTCCCCGCCAACCACTCAACTATCCCATCCCCGTCAAAATCACAGATCAGGTTGCCGGGAAGATTGGTCCCACCCTGCCAGGCGATCGGAACCAGGCGACCGTCGCAGATATCAAACAGGTACATATCCGGAAACAGTGTGAGGATGATTTCCGCCAGGCCGTCACCATCGATATCTCCTACAGCGATTCCGTTTTCTCTGGTCTCACCGTGATACATACCGATAACGGCTATTGTATCACGTAACCGCCAGTCGTTACTGGTGGCGTAATCGTACCACGCAACCAGCCAACGACCGGCTGCGACCTCATGCTCGCTTTGCGGTGTGGCCGTTCTCCAGACCACTATAAACTCCTCGTAGTCAGTTTGTGAGAAATTCCCCGCAGCGATCATATTACCGGGACCCCGCCAACCCGGCTCCTCATGCTGCCAGATGAGCTGGGGCTGTGGTCCGCTGTATTCGTAGATGAAAATATGGCCTTCGTTATCGCTGAGCAGCAGGTCGACATTGCTATCGTTGTCGAAGTCCCCTTCCACACCGCGCGCCACGCCGGTTGCGAAAGGTTCTGTGGGAGAATAAAAGGGATTAAAAAGTGTATCGAGTGTCGTCATCACGGTGGTGGAACTGTCGCCGATGCTGCTGAATCGGGCAGCCAGGTAATGGCGTGGCGAACCACCGCTCCGTAACAGAACATTGGGATAGCCGTTGTCAACCGGACCCGGTGTTATAAAGTTCCCTGCCCAATGCGATTCACTGCGCCAGGCCAGTTGATCCGGCGGCTGTAAAAGATTGGTCTGTGTGAAAAGATAACTGATGCCGCCGATTTCACTCAGCAGCTCCAGGGTGCCGTCACCATCGATGTCACCCAGGTCCTTTATATAAGCCGTACCCCAGGTTGCGGGTAACTGGACAAAATCATCACCGGCGGGGTCGTACTCCTGCAACTGCAGCAAATCGGGGAAGTGAGTAAGCGGATCGTAAGCGGTGAGCCAGACTTCAGGGTGACTGTTCTGGTTGAAATCGGTGACCCGGTTCAGCAGCAGCCCGTAGGGGAGATTTGCCGGACGGCTGTGAAGCGGCCGGGGATACCAGGCGGTGGGAAGCTCACATATCAGCAAAGGACTACGGGTGGAATCACCGCTGCTGCTGATCGCCTGGAAGAAAAGATCCGTCAATCCGCTCTGTAATGACTGCAACAGCGTAAGACAATGCTCGGTCGAAGTAAAAGGAGAGACAAGTCGATGGTACTGTTGACTGCCGGCAGGGGCGTAATGGAGTTCGACGGTGACCGGGTCGGTCAACTCTATTTCGAACACTCGCCCCAGGGAGGAGGCCTGCACGGCACGTAATGAACTCAGCGCAACTATTTCAGGTGGTGTCCGATCGACTGTAAAACTGCTGAAGGCAGGTAAAGTGGAACCGTCCAGTTGCTGCACCTCCAGTTTCAGGGTATAGCTGGTGTCCGCTAGCGTGGTGAGGTCGATCAGGGCCAGGGGACCGGCCAGCTGCTGGTAGACTGAGGACGCCACGGTTGTCCAGTCGTGGGGATTGTCACCGGTACCCAGCTGCAACAGCCAGCTGGCAAAGAAATTGCCCGCCGCGCTACCGCTTATCTCCAACAGGGCCTGGCGGGCGGGTTGCCAGCGACTGCCTGCCGCCGGCTCTGCAATGCTGACCACGGTGGTGACCGGTGTTGCCAGGGCGGCGGGGATGTTCAGGATACCGGCACCATATTCGTTGTCATAACCGGGGGGACCAATATCGACGGCGCTGGTCCGGAGGATATTTTTGAGCAGAGTCGGGGTCCGGGTCGGGACCGCATCCAACAGGATCGCCACTGCCCCGCTGACAAATGGTGCCGCCAGCGATGTACCGGAAAATGCTGCATAGCCAGCACCCGGAATCGCAGCCAGGATCGAATCACCCGGCGCCACCAGGTCGAGATTGAGACCGTAATTTGATAACTGCCAGCGATAACCGGCAGAGGTCACCGCGCCCACAGAGATCACTTCCGGCCAGGCGGAGGGAAAATGCAGCTGGCTCGATCCGTCGTTACCGGTTGAAGCGACCATGACCACACCCCGGGAGGAGGCGTACTGTATCACATCATGCAGAATCGGCGCTACTTCCGTATCACCAAAACTCATGTTGATTACCTGAGCTCCATTAAGGGTGGCGTAGATAATGGCGGCAGCGACATCGTCCTCCTGGAGGAAGCCGAGGCTGTTACCCGCCCGCAGCGGCATAACAGTCACACCGGGAGCTACCGCCGCGATACCTATCGAGTTACCGGTGACAGCGCCGGCTACCGAAGCCACAATCGTACCATGACGATGCTCATCCGCAGGATCACGGTCAGGTTCCAGGTAATCCCCGGGTGCGGGAAACTCCGGCGCATCGGTAAAATCGAATCCGATTACATCATCCACCAGACCGTTGCCGTCATCGTCAATGCCATTGGCGTCCTGCGGGTCCAGCAGCCATCCCTCTTCCGGATCGTATTGGAACGGTGTTCCGTTACCGTTATCCTCTCCCAGATTGAACCAGATATTTTCCTGCAGGTCGGGATGGGTCCAATCGATACCGGTGTCGATGACAGCCAGTACTACCCCGTTGCCGTCAGCCTCCACCCAGGCGGATGGTGCTTCGACGCGCTCCAGACCCCATTGCCAGGCACGCAGCGGATCTTCTTCCAGTTGCTGGCAGCGAAACCGATGGTTGGGTGTGGCTCGGATTACAGCAGCTGATTGCAGCAGATCAGCCTGCAGCTGGTCGCCATCAGTCTGTTCGTCGTACTCAATAGTGTAGAGATGCAGGGGGAGGTCGGAGAAGGGATAAACAGCCCGTAACCGGGTGAAGCGTAATCCGGTGGTCAAGCTGGTTCCGTCAGCAGTGACTAACGCTTTCAGTTCAGAGGCAGGATCAAGCAGGGCAATCGGTGTGTTGCAACTGATCAGAAGCGTTCCAGCTCGAAGGGAGAGACTTGTCAGGCTGCTCATAATCAGCACTGCCAGCAATTGCAGGGCCGTCAGCGGCTTCATCGGTTTGCTCCAATTGCCATGGTTACCAGTCGGGATTAAGCTTCGTTGAGCTTCTGCTCGAGTAGCCTGATGTGCAGTTGTAATTGCTCATCGGGAGCGGGAAGTGAGCGGTACATTTCAAGAGCTTCCTTAAGAAACCCCTGCTCTTCGAGCAGCTGCGCCAGGCGCCGTGACAGAACCGGTTCGCCAGCAGTGGGAACTGTTTCACCGGAAAGGATCGCAATCAGTGCCGGATCCGGGCGAGTGGCGCCATCATGCAGGACCCGTTCCAGTTCCACCCGGAAGGCGTTGGATTTCTCTTTTGTGCTGGATTCTGTCAATATCGGTTGCGGCGGAGCTGCAGCTGAGCCGACTTCTTCCCTGTCAGCTGTCTGGGACTTCTGTGGAAAAGGTCCCCGGGAATCGTCCATTTCATAGGAATCATCCATAAGCCGGTCCTGTTGGCGGTTACAGGCGAGTAACTCCACTCCCTGCTCCCTGGTGATGTCACCGTTCAGCTGCAACTGCTCCACCAGGTAACGGGGCACCGGAAACTGCTGGTACATCTGACGTAACAACTGCAACCGTTCTTTCCCTGCAGCTGCCAGCAGAATGGAAACTACTGTCACCGTGGAGTAGTCGTAACGCTCAATCCCCTTTGCCAGCCGTTGCAGTGCCGAGTTGAACTGACCGTTACGTCGCATCTCTTCGGCGGCCAGGGCAAAGGCTGTGGGGGCACGGAGTGCTTTTCTCATCCTACCATCCTGACAGCAGCGCGCTACTGATATCTTCCACCAGTTTGTTTACGGCCTCTTCGATACCATCGGTTCGCTCACCATCCTCCAGACTGTAGATTCCCCAGCTGCTGATATTTTTCTTCATTACCGACTCCCCGGTAGCACGTCGCACCAGTTCTACCTGAACATCAAGGGTAATCCGCATCTGTGATACACTCTCTTCGGCACTGTAGGTATTGGCCCGTTCGGTAACAGATTTCAGTGTCATCTCCAGTACGCCGTCAGCCCTTTCTTCATCATCAAGCCGGAACAGGTTCTGTACCATAAACTCGTTTATCACCAGATCGGTAATCTCTTCAGTCAGCAACGGTTCGGAGGTCCGGTTTTCCATCAGGGGAATTGCGACACTCTCGATCCCTTCCGGTAATGCCCCTTTGAAGGAATAAATACCGCAGGATATCAGCATTGACATCAGTACCAGTAGAATCAAGCTCCTGCCATTCATAAGCCATACTTCCTGATTTTGCGGTAGATGGTGCGTTCACCGATACCCAGTGCCAGGGCGGCCTGTTTTCGATTCCAGTTGTACTGTTCCAGTATTTCCCGGATGTGCTCCCGTTCCATATCTTCGACTGTTTTCTGGCTTACCTCGCGGCTGGCAGCCATTTCCGGCTCCTGCTGCCCCACCTTTAATTCACTCACCATTTCCTTCAGTTCAACCAGCTCCCGCTGAATATAGAAAAACATCTGGGTAAGCAGGTCGTCATGGCGACTGCGTTCCTCCGGGCGTAACAGTACCGGTAGATTGGACATTGCGCCGGTTTCTCTCTGCAGGCTCTGGCGTACATCCGCTGCTGTGATACGATCACCCCGCAACAGCAGTACCAGGCTTTCGACGAAGTTGCGCAGTTCCCGCACATTGCCTTCCCAGTAATGCTCCTGCAGAACCTGTAATGCCTCTTCGCCGATGTCAGGACAGTCAAGACCGTTTTTTCGACAGAAGACGGAAGCGAAGTGATAAACCAGCGGTTTGATATCCTCCGGGCGCTCCCGCAGCGGTGGTAACAGAATGTTGATCGCCTTGAGGCGGTAGTAGAGATCCTGACGGAAACGGCCGGACTGAACCATCTCAGCCAGATCGCGATTGGTGGCGGCCAGTACACGCACATCAACCTCGAGGGGACGGGTGCCGCCCACCCTCATGAAGGAACCTGACTCCAATACCCTCAGTAGTTTGACCTGCATAAACAGTGGCATTTCGCCGATTTCGTCCAGCAGAATCGTACCACCGTCAGCCTGCTCGAACATCCCCTGTCGCTGCCGGTCCGCGCCGGTGAAGGCACCTTTTTCATGCCCGAAGATCTCGCTCTCGAAAATGCCCTCCGGGATGGCACCGCAGTTTACCGTAACCAACCTGGCGCCTTTCCGTCGACTGCTATTGTGAATGGCCTTGGCAATCAACTCCTTGCCGGTACCGGACTCGCCGGTAATCAGTACCGAAATATCGGTAGCCGCAACCTGTTGCACCAGTGAGCGGATCTGCTCCCAGACCGGTGCTTCACCGATGATACCGGTATCACTGAAGACATCGATCTTACTGTTCATATGCTGTTCCTGTTGCAGTATGTATCACAAAATCACTCCAGGCGAAGCTTTTTTAGCGTTAACCCTGGTGTTGCTGCCGGAAGTAAGCTGCCGTACGCTTGATACCCTCCGTCAGCATGACCTGCGGTCTCCATCCAAGCAGGCTGGCGGCCTTGCTGTTATCGATTACCGAGCGTTGCTGTTCTCCCGGCATACCGGGGCCATGTTTTTCCGCAGCGTCTATAGCCAGGGCATCACGGATCAGGGTAAAGATCTGGTTGACATCGGTTTCGACACCGGTCCCGATGTTGACGATGTCGGGCGATTCACTGTCAAGTGCCATCAGGTTCGCTCGGACCACATCACCGACATAAACATAGTCACGGGTCTGGGTGCCATCACCGTTGATTACCGGTTCCCCACCCTCCAGCAAGCGATCACAGAAAATTGCTACCACACCGGCCTCCCCCTTGCTGTTCTGCCGAGGCCCGTAGACATTGGCGTAGCGCACGATAAAATAGTCGAGTCCGAACTCATGCTGGAAATAGAAGAGGTAGTTCTCGATGGTGAGCTTGCAGATGCCGTAGGGTGAGATCGGACGGAGGGGGTGCTTTTCATCGGCGGGAAAACAATCCTGTTCGCCATAAATGGCTCCCCCGGTGGAGGAGAGCACGAACTTCTTTACACCGTGCTGCTGCCCCAACTGAAGCAGGTTTATGGAACCGAGAATGTTTACCCGGGCGTCATACACCGGATCCTCCACCGACTTGCGCACATCTATCTGCGCGGCGCAATGCATGATGTGTGTTATCTTTTCTTCCTGTATCACAGTGGCAATATCGGGGGACTGGATGTCCATTTCGTAAAAGGTGGCCGCGGGATTGAGGTTGGCACGACTGCCGGTGCAGAGATTGTCTACAACTGCAACCCGGTCGCCTCTTTCCAGAAGAGCGTCCACAGTGTGGGAACCGATAAAGCCGGCTCCACCGGTAACCAGCAGGTTCAAAGTGTTCTCCTTCCAATATCGGTGCGGTACTGTTTATGTTCGAAGTTGATCTTTCCAATTTCCCGGTAAGCGGTGTTTACAGCCGCAGCCAGTGTATCCCCCAAGGCGGTGACTGCCAGCACTCTCCCACCGGCGGTAACGAGCGCACCATCCTGCAATCTGGTTCCGGCGTGATACACTATGCAGTCTGAAACATTTTCCAGACCGGTGATCGGCAGCCCGGTGGGGTAACTGCCGGGATAGCCACCTGAGGCCAACACCACAGTAGCCGCGTGTCTTCCGGTTTCCAGGCGGCGGGTGACGAACTCCTCTTCAGGTAAGGTCAGCGCTTCCAGCAGATCCTCCTCCATCAAAGGCAGCAGGACCTGTGCTTCCGGATCACCGAAACGACAGTTATATTCGAGGTTTACAGGGCCGGTAGCGGTCAACATCAGTCCGAGGAAAAGCACCCC
>JADHUQ010000099.1 GCA_016784425.1 Candidatus Delongbacteria bacterium
AACTCCAGACGATCGGCCCATCCGGCGTACCGGCGGCAGAACCTGTCTGGGTTTGCTTGAGATAACTGATATCACCAGAAGTAGACAGCTGGGTGTTGGTAGGATCGGTGACTGTGATATCCCCAATTCCCAGAGAGGTAAGTTCAAACCCCCAACGTTGCTGACCGGCATCTGTAAGGCTGATCGTTAATGAGTAGGTTTCTCCAGGAACATATGTTTCCGGCGTTGTGAGCAACATGTTCCCGTCACCGCTGTTCAAAGGGTAACTACTGTGACAGGCGGTACAATTATCCTCATTGGGTGCACCGGTGTAACCATTGGGTGGGCCGCCGGAATAGGCCAGCAGTGCAAGTGGCAGTGAAGCTGAGATCAGAACGATCGCTGAAATCTTCATGATTAATCACCTTTTGTGTCGGTGGGGATGCTCAGGGCAGCTCCCCAATTTTTACCTCTGTTCGCCATATCTTCCATTATCAACACGATAGCTGTAAGTCGTGTTACAACGACTGCGGAGTCGGGACCAGTCTGAAAAAACTCCATTTACGAGCTGCATAAATGTACTGCAGCAGGTAGCTGTATAGATAAAAATAGTAATCAATACCATTAATGCAAGAGATATCAGATCTCAGTAATCGCAAAGCTGGGATTATGTTGAGCTGAGAGTTTTCAGCGGTCAGTTTGTCAACTTTGTTCTGGAACCACCAAATCCTCTTGGTGAGTCAGTTTGGTGAATGGAATGGCGCGGGTTAAAGCACAGTCAGGTAAACATCTCGTTTTTCAGCCGAAAAGAGCCTCTGTAGGTCTATATTTGGCTAAAAAATCGGGATAACTACGGTTAATACAACAACATAACTAGGTCCGACCCCAGCGAAATTCCGTTAAAACCTGAAATTATAAGAGGATAAGGCGAAATGATGCCACTGTGATCATTCCCTTGAGAAACCATCAGCGACAAAAAAAGCGGCCCCGATTGGGGCCGCTATAAAACAGATGATAATACTGTTTGTGTACTATTTAACGAAGGTCATCTTCTGGACCTGGCTGAAGTCGGCAGTCGTCATCCGCAGGAAGTAGATACCAGAGGCCAGATCAGCCGCAGGCGCCCATTCCATGGTGTGATTACCGGCAGTCATCAGACCGTTCTGCAATGTCTGGACCAGACGTCCAGTTACATCGTAGACGGCCAACTCAACAACGCCAGCCTCAGACAATCCGAATTCGATGGTGGTCGAAGGATTGAAGGGGTTAGGATAGTTGCGAGCCAGGTAGGTGGTTTCCGGAACATCAACATCGGTGATGATAATCTGGCCGATGAAGAGATCATAGTTACCGGAATTGCTGCTGTAACCTTCAACACAGACAATGTAAGTACCTGCATCCAGAGGCATGAAGATTTCAGACGGCGTGTAAGGGGCCGGTGATTCGGGGCATTCACCGTAAGGGCCATCGTCGTCATAGGCTATCTGGGTGTAACACTCTGTGAACAGACGCAGATAGGTGTCGTAATCGGTGAAGGCATCACACAGCTCGATCAGGTAATCGCCGGGATTAACGACGGTGAACTCATACCATTCGTCAGGTGAGGAGTTACCGTAGGTGTCGTTGTTATCCGCAGTGGTGTTCTGGGTGCTGTAAGGGAGTGAATCGACTATGATCGGGTTATCGCAAGCATCGCCAAGGGGCGGAGGAACGAAATCGGCTTCGATAAGGAGATCGTAAGCACCGGAAGAGCTGCTGTAACCTTCAACACAGACTACATAGGTACCGGCCATCAGCGACAGATTCATCTCGGACTGCAGACCACAGAAGTCGTCGTTGGAAGCGATTTGCGTAGCGCAATCATCAGCCATCAAGCGGATGTAGCTGTCATAGCTGGTGGCGCCGTCGCAGAGGGTTACGCGACAGACGGTGGCGTCCTCATCCAGAGTGAAACGATGCCACTCGTCGGGGGAGCTGTTGCCGTAACTGTCAGTGTTGTCAGCAGTGGTACCACTGAACATGTAAGGAATGGCAGGTGCAACGAACGGGGTGGCGCAAAGATCGCCAGGTGGTGTACAGTCAGGACCTGTGACATCCAGGGTGAAAGCACCAGAGCCGCTGCTGTAGCCCTCAACACAGATATAGTAGTTACCACCAGCGGTAAGTGTGACGTTCATTTCGGACTGCAGACCGCAAAAATCGTCATTGGAGGCGATTTCGGTGGCGCAGTCACCCGCCAGCAGGCGGATGTAGCTGTCATAACTGGTGACACCGTCACACAGGGTGATGCGGAAGTCACCTTCGCAACCGAGGAACTCAAACCATTCGTCAGGTGAGGCGTTACCGTAGGTGTCGGTATTGTCGGCAGTTGTACCGGCAAAGTTGTAGGGGAGACCTGGAATTACAATCGGGTCGCCACAGCTGTCACCTTCCGGGTTGGTGGCAAATTCTTCCACATTGATGTTGAAAACAAAATCCTCAGTCATAAGATCATAGTCCTGTACATAATGGGGGAACAGGATCGATCCGGGACCGGCGATACCAGCGAAGCTGAGAACCAGGTTACCATTACCGCAATCCCAACCATAGCTGCCGGGAATGTAGTCATCACAAAGACAGTCGTTCATCAGGATGATACCGTAATTGTCCCACGGTTCGACATCTGAGCACCAATCCACCGTGACAGTCTGTACAGCGTAAGGCAGATCGACTTCATACCAGACAGCGTTCCAGTTCAACAGACCGGGACAGTCAATCGTGGCGCCGGAAAAGTTGCCGCTTACTGTGACGGGATAAGGACCGCTGATGAATTCCGCATTTTCACAGGTATCGTTGGCAGGCGGCGGAATAAACACATCTTCAGTAACGTCCAGTACATAATTACCGGAACTGCCATAATAACCATCAACGACGATAAAATAGGTGTTACCGCCAGTCAGAAACAGGTCCGGCAACTCGCTGACGTAACCGGGGCAGGAATCATCGTTGCAGGCGTAAGGGGCGCCCGGTGTAGCGCTGTTCTCATAGACAAACAGCTTGGTGTCATAGTCGGAGCCGTTGCAGAGGGTGATGTCCACAACCATATCGGCTCCAGGGGCAAAACTGTACACTACATCCGGAGCAGTGGAACCGGTATAGGGGCAGGCTTCGTCGTAATCATCGACGAATCCGATAGTGGTACCGGCGCTGTTGTGCGGAAGAGTGATGGGTGTTGCGCTGTTAACGTCTTCTCCACCCTGACGACCAAGGGGCAGATCGAATTCGGGGAGTCCGTAATACTCGCGTACTTCTCTGTACAGGTAAGCTGGTACAGGAAGGTTTTGAGCTTTAAGGTCGGCGATCTCCTGCTCAGCCCAGAAGAGATTGCTGCCAGCAGTAGACTGTACAACATCTCCAGCGGTTTGCAGGGTCTCCGCTTTCTTCAGCGTGACAGATGAACCCTTGGCAAAAGCGAAACAGGCTAGTCCGAGAACCAGACCTGACACAAGTAACTTCTTCATAAGGCTTCTCCTTGCATTAATGATACAACTGAACTAAATGCCAATTAATATGACACAATAAAACATTTGGACTGACGATGCGTTTTTGGCACAATACAAAGCCAGTCTTTTATTACTTATTCAGCACAACTGCAATAATCATTCCGAAAAAGTGAAAAACCAGCCAAAACCATAACCGACTGTATAATAACCACATAGCTATGTCAGCTCCAGATCGGGGGTTTTCAGATTGTCCGCAACTGTGCTGTATTTGAACAAAAAGTTTTTATACATATCTGACCAGCCCTGAAGTTGGCTTCCGGAAGAACGTGATGTTGAGATGGAGAAAACGCTCCTCACCCTCAAAGTCTATCGGCAAAACGATTGATCAGCTTAATCTGCCAGGAAATAAATAATTGGGATGTGAGATTAGTCGAGTTGCTTGGAACTGCTCTAATTCTGGACACACGCTTTTGCTGCCCCTGGAAAGTGGTTATCCTATTCTCTGGACACCTGTTGTATTCCATAGGCATGTTAGTCAGAAATGCACACCCTGAGGATGACAGGACTCCCGTCAGTGTAATTCAGCAATACCTTTCGAGTACGAATAGCTGTCTGTGTGAATGGTTACGAATTTGTATTACCTGGCTGGAGATACATCTATTACGTCAGACTGGAAAACAGCTATAGTTGTGAACTTTACACACTTGCTGAACAGGGCATTTATTTCTAATTTAAAAGCGGTACAGACGGGAATTCTAATAAGTACAGGCAACAATGAAACACCATTGGATAAAAGCCCTCCTGACTGCTATCTACTGGTTGGTAATAGGCGCACTCTGGCTCTGGGCGGTGGGTTTGTATTGCTTTGCAGTGAATCTTCCCTTTCCACTGAAGTGTGGTGTGGCCCTCTTGTGGTTGCTGGCGGCCTTTCTGCTTTGGCCCCGGACCGCACGCTTACGCTGGGGCCGATGGTTACCGCCACTCTTTCTCCTGCTTCCCATAGTACTCTGGACATCCCTCAAGCCAGGTCGTATAGATGAGTATCGACTGGAGCAATCACGCATGCCCTGGGGGGAGTTTCAGGAGAATCGTGTTATCATGCACGACCTGCGTGCCTGTCGTTACGAGGGCGGAGAAATACTGAACCCGGGCTGGTACGACCTGGAGGTGAATGTCGATTCTCTGGTAGCGCTGGATTACCTCCTGGTTTACTTTGCTGACTGGGAGGGAGTAGCCCACACTTTTCTCAGTTTTGGTTTTGCTGATGGTGAACGGATTGCTCTCTCAGTAGAAGCACGTCGTGCGGCAGGAGAACCCTATGCATTGCTCCCAGGCCTTTACCGGCAGTATGAACTGATGTACGTCATGGGTGATGAGTTGGATATAGTCGGGCTGAGGTTGCACCAGGATGGGGATCCGGTTTACATGCTGCCGATCGCGACCCCCCCGGAAAAGATTCAGGGACTATTCATCAACATGGTTAAAACCGCCAACAGCTTGCGGGTACAGCCACAGGTTTATAACACTATCACCAGTACCTGTACGACTCAACTGGCTGCCCAGGCCAATAAGCTGCGACAGGAACCGATCAATCTCTGGGACTGGCGGCTGGTCTTCCCCGGTTTCTCCGGTGAGTTGGCTCAGGAGGCGGGGTTGCTCGCATTGGAAGAGCCACTCGCCGTGGCTATGCAGCGGTTTCTGGTAAATCCTGACATGGTTCAAGGGGACGACCGTCACTCCTTTTCCGCCAGCCTGCACAGATAATGGACACAGTATTGTCATAAATGTTGCCAAACTGGACAATCTGGGAGCAATCTGGGGTCGGACCCAGTTAACGTCATGTATAATAAAGAGAAACGCCTAAACGCTCTTCAATAATAAAAGACTTAGTCCATTTTTCAGGCGAAAGTACACCCAAAAACGGTACGGAACAGAGAGAAAAACCCGTCTGACCCTCAAGCCAGACGGGTTTTCATAGTTAGAACACGAGCTTCAGTATTTTTAAAAATTCGCTACCAGCGTCATCGACATGATGGTATCGGAATTCTCGAACGTATCAGGCACCGGCAGGTTGTCATAATTGACGACATAACCCACCTTCAATGACAGGAAACTGCTCAAAGCTGTCTGCACCGCAGTTTCAGAAGTGAGAGTGTAGTTTTCGCTATCACTGAAATCGTAGAGCATCTCAACTGCCTGCGTAAAGGCGGTTTTCGCCGAGAATGACCACTTGTAGTTTGCACGCACCATACCAGCCATATAGTTGTAATCAGTATCGTCGATATACTGCTCACTGATATAGCTGCCGCCCACCTTGCAATCCAGGGTATGCTCCGGCCCGGTCAGAAACTTATAGCCGAGCGCTGGTCCGACATGAATACGGGAGTCAAGTCCGGCGAACTCGTTCTTGAGCCAACCGGCAATGAGACCCAGATAAAGCCTCTCAGTGAAGAGATAGTCCAGACCAAATTCAGTGGAGAAACTCTCCGCGGTCTTGACACCACCCGTCTCACCATAAACCACACCCAGCTTCCAATTACCTGAGAGCCTGTCATTGAAAGTAATACCGAATACATTTCTGGCGGAAATGGTAGTAATCTCTGTATTACCACCAGTCTGGACATAGGACAGCTCCGCTTTGTCAGTCCAGTTTTTCTCCTGGGCGCTGAGGCTGGCTGTCAAAGCCAGTGTAACCAGGATTGTCGTAAAAAGCACAATGGTTTTCATCTCGTCTCCTTTGTAACAACTCTATTACCAATGCTTTGTGATAAATTTCGCGTAGCAGTCACACACTACAGATCATGCTTATAAAGATGAACATCCCGCTGCGGGAAGGGTATATTAATATCTTCCGCATCAAAACGTTTCTTGATCGCCTCAGTGATATCAAAATAGACACTCCAGTAGTCGGCAGTCTTTACCCAGGGGCGAACCACGAAATTGACGCTGCTGTCAGCCAGTTCTTTGACTGCAACATTCGCTGGTGGATCATCCAGAACGCGATCATCCTTTGCCAGAATATCTTTAAGGGCTGCCTTCGCCTTGTCTATGTCCTCACCGTAGCCGATCCCAGCTATAAGATCAACCCTGCGGATCTCCTTGGCGGAGTAATTGGTAATATTATCCGACATCATTTTACCATTCGGTACGATGATCAACTTGTTGTCGGGTGTCTTTAAGTGCGTTGTAAATATGCTGATCGCCTCGATAGTACCTGCTGTTCCTCCCCCTTCGACATAATCACCGATCTTAAAGGGGCGGAAGATTATCATCAACACCCCGGCGGCGAAATTAGACAGCGAGCCCTGCAGTGCCAGACCGATAGCCAGGCCGGCGGCACCGATGATTGCGATAAAAGAGGTGGTCTGGATATCCAGCCGTGCCAGAGTCGCAACGATGACAAAAGCCATCAAGGTGGCATAAACCATACTTGTTGTAAAAGTAATCAATACCGGATCGACTTGCCGTTTTCCCATCAGCTTGCGCAGGTACCTCCTGACGAGGGAGGCGACCCATTTACCGATCAGGAATACAGCAAGAGCAGTTACGATTTTAACACCATAGAGTGCCAGAATTTCCCAGACTTTAGGCCACAGGTTTTCCATACCTCTTTCCTTTCCTCAATTATTGCGTATCGCGATATCAATTCTGACTTATGTGACTTATCAGTCCACACCTCTACCTACAAGGATTTGTACTGGTACAGAGCTGTCAACCACCTTAATCAGGTTGACGGTAAATGGATATCTTATCTCGTTCATCAATAGTCATCCATTTCCTCTGGTTGTTATACTTGTGAAACTATATCCAGTGTTACAACAAAAACATTTATGTCCTATTCCGGCTCTACCGCTCAAATCACCCTCCTTCAGCTATGATCGCCTTGATAAATTGCACAGATGAATCGAAAGTATCCTGAGATCTGTTGGCTGTTCCTCACCAGCCCTTCCTCCCATATTCTTCTTACAACTCCCTTCATCTAATTCAAGTAGTCGACAATGAACCGTAAATGTCCAGCGTGATGCTGAACTGTGTCTGCACTCGACAAAGCTTTACAAAATCGTTCCTCCCGGCTATTATGAGACTCCCTATCTTGATCTTGATTCAGGTAATGAAGCAGAATCGAAGCGGAAAGGAACACATGCAAAAGATATTGATACTGGGTGCAGGCAAGAGCTCACCCTATCTAATTCACTACCTGCTGGAGCAGGCTGAGCAGAACGACTGGGTAATCACTGTCGGGGATATCGATTTGAATGCCGCCCGCAAGGGGGTGAGTGACCATCCCCGGGGCTTGGCTGTCCATTTCGATATTAACGACCGGAAACAGCTGCGCACACTGGTTCAAGCCGCAGATGTCGTCATTCATATGCTGGCACCGGCATTTCAGGGGCTCATTGCCGAGGAATGTGTGCGGTTGAACAGCCATATGATTTCCGCCTCGTATTGCAACCGGCAGGTGCGGGAGCTCAGCGCAACCGCGGAGGCCAAGGGGCTGCTCCTGTTGACTGAAATCGGTCTCGATCCCGGGATCGATCATATGGGGGCAGTAGACCTGATGGAGAAGATCAGAGGGCAGGGGGGGCGCATAAAGGCATTCCGTTCCTATGGCAGTGGTATCCCTGCACCTGACTCCCGCAGTAATCCCCTCAATTATGCCATCACCTGGAATCCCTGGAATGTGGCGATGGCCGGCACGGGGGGGGCGATGTATCTCGAACGGGGAAAGATCAAAATCGTACCTGTACGCCGTGTCTTCAGTTATACCTGGCCGGTAGAGGTGGAGGGTGTCGGTACGCTGGAAGCCTATCCCAACCGTGACTCTTTGAGTTACATCGATCTGTTCCAGTTGGATGGCGTGGAAACCATGATCCGGGGGACATTGCGGTACCCCGGTTGGGCTGAAACCTGGCAGCAGATCATCACCCTGGGACTGCCGACACAGGCTATGGAGATCCCCGATCTGCAGACACGAACCTACCGTGAAGTGGTGGAGATGTTCCTGCCTCTCAACCCGGAGGTGGGAGCCAGTACCGTTCAACGCCTGGCCCGGTTGCTGAGTATCAGTCCCACCGGCCGCATCATGGATAACCTGGTCTGGTTGGGCTTGCTGTCCGAAGAGAGGATCACAGCTC
>JADHUQ010000100.1 GCA_016784425.1 Candidatus Delongbacteria bacterium
TGGGGATAATAAAAAGGGTCAGATGACCGATGACCCTGTCAAAGTAAAACCTCAACGGCAGGCTGGATCCAGAAGTACTGCCCGCAGAAAACCGGGCAGCGGCAGGAAAGCCCCCCGTCGGGTAGCTGAACAGCGGAAAAAGCAATGACATTTCAGCAGAAACTGTGTGATACAATTGCGAGTCGACAGAGTAATCTGTGTGTCGGTCTCGACCCTGATCCAGCTCGTTTACCGGAGTTGTTTCACCGCTACGACGATCCTCTGGGGGTTTTTCTAAAACTGGTGATTGAGTCAGTCGGTGACCTTGTTTGTGCTTTTAAACCCAACTTCGCATTTTTCGAAGCGCAGGGTGAGCAGGGCTGGCGCCTGCTGCGGGAAGTGGTGCGGTTGGTCCCGTCCGGGGTCCTCACTATTGCTGACGCCAAACGGGGAGATATCGGTAACACTGCCAGGGCGTACGCTCGTGCTATCTATGACGACCTCGGTTTTGACAGCGTTACACTCAATCCTTTGATGGGTTACGACTCCCTGGAGCCTTTCCTGGCGTATACGGAACGGGGTGTTTTTGTCCTGGTTCTCACTTCCAATCCGGGTGCGGCCGATTTTCAGCTGCTGGAAACTGCACGCGGACCACTTTACCTCCAGATCCTGCAAAAAGTGCTTGAATGGAATCAGCAGGACAACCTCGGTGCGGTGGTCGGCGCTACCCATCCCGCTATGTTGAAGGGAATACGCGAACTAGCCCCCGACCTTCCCCTGTTGCTGCCCGGTATCGGTAGCCAGGGTGGGGACCTGGAAGCTACTGTAGCCGGTGCTGCACCTACTGCGCACGCTCCATTCCTGGTGAATGTATCACGCGCGGTACTCTATCCGCAGGGGACCGGTGATTTCCAGCAGCTGGTTCGCGCCCAGGCGGAACATTATCGCGACAGCATCAACCAGGCCGGGAAGCAGCACGATGTCTGACAAAAAAATGAACCTCCACGAAGGGCTGTCACTTTCCATCAGGCGGAAAAACGAACGCATCCGTTTCAAAAGCCGTGTTACTGATGTGAAAGCTGACTATTTTGCTATCAACCTGCTGGATCTTCCCCTGGCCAAGCAGCAGCTGATCACTTCAGGTGATGAGGTGCGCGGTACCCTGACCCGCTATGATGCAATCTATCATTTCAAGACGACCATCATGGAAGTAGTGCAGGAATCGCATCTACGCTTTTTACGTATGCACAATCCAGACACTGTCTGGCGTGAGCAACGGCGCCAGTATTTCCGTGTGGAGCACCGGTTGCCGATTGCACTGCATATGGAGTATCTGGATAAAAACGGACAACAACGGCATGCCTCCATTAAAGGCAACATCGTCAACATCAGTGCCGGCGGTGTGAAAATTCTGGCTGACATACCGGAGTATGTCGAGCTGGTTCGGGGTGCACATGTATTGCTGGATTTCAGCATCGAGGAGTTCACTTTCAAGGAGCTGCTGGGGGAAATACTGCGTATTGAGGAAGCAGCGGATAAGCACCTGTTCGCCTTGATTTTTATCGATCCGGAGATGGACACACAGAACACAATCACCCGCCTGAATATTCTCTACGAACGCAGGCATATACTGGGAGGATTGCATGAGTAGAGAAAAGAGCCCTGAACTGGAGATCCTCGAACGCTCCGGTGCTCTGCTGAACGGTCATTTCGAATTGACCTCGGGACGTCATTCCGACCGGTACTTCCAGTGCGCCCTGGCTCTGCAATACCCGGAGTTTGTCCAGGCGCTCTGTTGTCGTATCACGGATGAGTTCGCCACGGAGCAGATCAACTGTGTTATCGCACCAGCTGTGGGTGGAATCCCGGTGACCCAGGAGGTTGGCCGTCTGCTGGACATCCGCTCACTCTTCGCTGAACGCCAGGATGGCGCAATGACTTTGCGTCGTGGTTTTAAGATCGAACCGGGCGAACGGGTTTTAGTCGTGGAAGATGTCGTTACCACGGGCGGATCGGTGCAGGAGGTGGTACAACTGGTACAGGAGATCGGAGCTGAGGTGGTTGGTGTCGGTGCCATCGTCGACCGATCCAATGGTACCGTCGATTTTGGTGTGCCTTTTTTTGCCGCTTATTGCCAGGAGGTAATCACCTGGCCACAGGTGGAGTGTCCTCTCTGCCGTAAGCAGCAACCGGTGAATAAGCCAGGCAGCCGCAGCCTGTGATACAATAGCTCAAACCAGGTTTTACGATGGAACTCACGATACTGGCTTCCGGAAGTAAAGGTAACGCCACCCTGATCAGCACCGCTGACGGCGGTCTGCTGATCGACAACGGACTATCCTGTCGCGAGCTTTATCGGCGGCTGGAAATGGTCGAGTTGAACCCGGCGTCGATCCAGGCGCTTTTTGTGACACATGAACATTCCGACCATATCAAAGGTGTGGGTATCCTGGCCCGTAAAATGAGGATTCCGGTCTACATCAAACGCAGCACTCTGGCGGCAACGCGGAACATTTTTCGGGGTGACGAGGATATCCGTATTCTGGAAGAACATAACGAAGTGTGCGGGTTGGTTGTATCACCGCTCCAGGTTGCGCATGATGTCGTAGATCCCTGCGCGTTCCTGGTGAGTGATGGACGCCGGAAACTGGCTGTCATTACTGACCTCGGTTTTCCGACCAAGGCGGTACAGCACGAGCTTGGGGACCTGGACGCACTTGTGATTGAATCAAATCACTGTCCCGCGATGCTGCGTAATGGTCCCTATCCCTGGTTCCTCAAACAACGTATCAGCGGCCGCCACGGACACCTGTCTAATATTCAAACCGGTGAAATGCTGCGGGAGCATCTCGGCGAAAAAGCCAGGCTGGTCTACCTGGCTCACCTGAGTGAACAGAACAATGAACCGGAACTGGCTCTGGCCACAGCACAGAGCTACCTGGAGCACCGACCTCAGCTGACCCTGAAAGTCGCCGGGCAGTATGAACCATCAGCAACAGAGAGTATATTGTGATACAAGAGGAGGCAAACATGAACTTACGTATTTTCGGAACAGTCACACTGCTACTGCTGGTCTTAACGGCTACCGTGATGGCGACCACAGAGGGAAAGGAAAACAGTATGCCGGACAAGCGGATCGTTAGTATGGTAACCAATTATGGTACTATTATGATTGAGTTGGATTATGCCAGGGCACCGATAACCTGCGCCAACTTTGAACAGTATGTTAACGATGGTTTTTTTGACGGGACCATATTTCACCGCGTCATCAGCAATTTCATGATCCAGGGTGGGGGCTTTGCACCGGACGGTCAGCAGAAGGAGACGCTGGAACCGATTGCCAATGAGGCTGGTAATGGCCTGCTCAACAATCGAGGTACCGTTGCCATGGCGCGTACCAGCATCATCAACAGCGCAACAGCACAGTTCTTTATCAATGTTACCGATAATGCTTTTCTCAATCACCGGGACGACACTGTCCAGGGCTACGGTTACGCTGTTTTCGGTCATGTCGTCGAGGGAATGGATGTTGTTGATGCAATCCGTGTAGTGAAAACCGGCACCGGCCCCATGAACATGCGGGACTGGCCGGCGGAACCGGTAATTATCGAGACTGTTACTTTCAAAGAGTAGTCATACCGGAGTGATCTGACGATGCGTTACAGTGGTGTCCTGCTTATTCTCATCCTGCTGCTGACGGGGGGTAACCTGTCAGCCAGGACCTGGGTCTTCTTCAACGAACTGCCACGTTCAGGTGAGTTTGCCGGTACAGATCGGGCTGTCGCCAGACTGCTGAAAGCTGGAGTCGATCCTGCTTCCACCCGGAACCAGAGCGTTGATCCGGCCTGGATAGCGGAACTGCAGGAGCAGGGAGCGGTAGTGTATAATGTCTCACGCTGGCTCAACGCAGTGTCAATCGCAGATGACCCGGAGTTGTCTCAAAGGCTTGCCGCAATGTGGCCGGTCCGTGAAGTGCGTCCGGTAAAAACCTTCCATAGACAACTTCTGGAGCCAGCCAGCACCAAGCGAACTCCGGCAACCGAGCAATCCACCATCTATGGTGGCTCCTGGACGCAACTGGCGCAGATGGGTGTGCCCACCCTGCACGATCTGGGATATACCGGGGAGGGCGTTTTTATCGGTATGCTGGATACCGGGTGGCAGCTTTACCGGGATGCCCTGGCCCACGCGGAGGTTGTGGCTGTCTGGGATTTCTACAATGACGATCCGATAGTGGAATTTGAGGAGGGAGATCACCCCTCCCAGGACCATCATGGCACCTCTACGCTGGGTTGTATTGCCGCCTGGGCACCAACTAACCTGGTGGGTGCAGCCTATGACGCTGCGTTCGCACTTGCCAAAACCGAACATGTCGATCATGAGATCAACGCGGAAGAGGATGATTTTGTCGCCGGTCTGGAATGGCTGGACAGCCTCGGTGTGGATATCGTCTCCACCTCGCTGGGCTACAGTCGTTTTGACCCCGGGCAGCAGAACTACACTATCGATGATCTCAATGGCGATATCTGTATCACGACTGTGGCCTGCGATCTGGCAGCGGCGCGTGGCATCTTTGTGGTTACTTCTGCCGGCAATACCGGCAATGACAACGACATCTGGCATGGCCTGATTACCTCACCCGCCGACGGTGACAGTGTCATGGCGGTGGGTGCCGTAGCTGCCGATTCCCTGATCGCCCTCTTCAGTTCGCGCGGTCCTACCGCAGATGGCAGGATCAAACCCGATTTCGTCGCCATGGGTGCTGGAACCTGGATTATCAATACCAGTACCGGTCAGGGGCAAAGCAGCTACACCAGCGGTTATGGTACCAGCTTTGCGGGACCATTGCTGGCCGGAGCCGCAGCGCTCCTGTTACAGATTGATCCGGGACTGCTCCCGATGGAATTGGCGACACTTATGAAAGCTCATGCCAGTCACGGCGCCCTCCCCGATACCGCTTATGGCTGGGGATTGGTCGATCTGCCCCGGGTCGCCTGGGCTTTACTGGCGACAGAACCAACCATGGGTGTTAATGGTATCTCTGTTTTCCCCAATCCCTTTAACAATCGTCTGAGTTTCTTAATCGACCTCCCCAACGGCTTGGCATCTCCGGTACAGGTCGACCTCTACGATTTGCTGGGCCGTCTGGCCTGCAGTAAAGCCAGTAGTGGTATTCAGGACGACGACCGCCTGTTGATAACACTGTTACCACCCGCAGCGCTGGCGGATGGCATATATTTTGCTGTTCTAACCCTGATCGACAGCGACCGCAGTATTGGACAGGTTAAATGCATCAAGCTGGAGTAGTAATGAGAATTACGGCGGTAATAGCGGGTTGTTTACTTCTGAGTATGACAGCTGGTGCTATGCTGGATGACTATTATCACAACTATGAAGAATGTTTCACGTTACTCGATTCTCTGGCGCAGGCAAATCCTGATATCATGCGGGTGGACAGCATCGGCTATTCTGACCAGCTGGGTTTGCCGATCTGGGCAGCCGTGATCAGCGATAATGTCCAGGAAAACGAAGATGAACCCTCCCTGCTGCTGACCGGTACCTGTCACGCCGAGGAGATTCTGGGGACGGAGATAGTTCTGAGTTTTGCCATAGAGCTGATGGCACATCGAAACCAGATGCCCTGGGTGGCCTGGATCGCTACCTCCCAGATCATCATCGTTCCCACTTACAACCCGGAAGGGATGGGTATCGTTCTGTCGGAGCAGGATATCACCTATCGTAAGAATCTGCGTGAAATTGCTGGTGACTGTATCATCCATCCCGGTATCGGCAGTGACTCCTGTGGTGTAGATCTCAACCGTAATTACGAGTACTTCTGGAACCAAGGCGATACCCTCTGGCATGACCAGGACGCCGAAGCTTTTGATTACTATCGTGGTGTGGCACCCTTTTCAGAAGGGGAAAGCCGCGCAATTCGCGATCTGGGTGAAGACTACAACCTGGTTTATTACATCGCCTACCACAGCGCCCGTACCTCGACCAATTTCCAGAAAGTCATCTATCCCTGGGGCTGGAAACACCCGGAGGATGAGCAGATCTTCAAACCCTGCCCCGATCTGGACCTGATGGTTTCGCTGGGGGGAAGCCTCGCCGGGGAAATTCCGACGCTGGACGGCACTTCAACCTATTCCCCGGTACTGGGTGGTGGCCGCAAAGGCAGCGCTCATAATTACTCCTACGGCAGTTGGGGCACCATCTCCTTTCTGCTCGAAGTGGGTACCAACGAGGATGGCGGCGCTTTTCAACCTCAGGATTTCGCTATCATAAACCAGGTAGTCGATGACAACCTGCAGGGTGTTCACTGGATAATGAACCGGCTGATCGGTTACCAGGTACCGGCGTCGATGCTGCAGGGGCATATCACTGACGCCAGCACCGGCCAGCCGCTACAAGCCAGGGTAGAGATCACTGAGCATAGCAGTAACGAAATCAAACCACGCATGAGCCGGTTGCCCTACGGTCGTTTCTACCGTGTACTGGAGGCCGGTTCCTATCAGGTACGTATCACAAAACCGGGTTATCAGATCTATGAGCAGACACTTCTGGTAAACCCGCAGGAACCCTCAAACTACGAAATCCAGCTGGAACCGTTGCCACACTGGACTGTGTCCGGAACTACCTTCCTGACTTCGGATGAGGAGACCCTGGCCTCCTGTGAGCTGCGTTTTCATGACCTGATACACGACACCCTTTATTATTGCATCAGCGACGGCAACTATACACTGGAGCTGCCCGAGGGGGAATACGTCGTCACCACCTGGCATGATGATTATGTCCTGGCAAGACGACACCTCCAGGTGGACGCTAACCTGGAAAGCAACTTTGGTCTGCCGGATAATGTCATTACCGCCGACCTCTCACCGACGACTCTGGATGACTGGACCAGCAGTGGTGAAAACGCCGACTGGACCATCATGCAGGATGATTCAACCAGTGTGCACCTGGTTTCCAACAGTTCTGTCTATACCCATAGCGACGTTGACGCCAGCCTGACCCTCTCCGAGCCGTTGGACCTGGGCAGTTATCATCACGCCTCACTGCATCTGCAGCATTTTATCGATCTCGAGGATGATTTTGATTATGCCGAGATTCAGGCCAGCAGCGATGGTAACCAGTGGACCACCCTGGCTTTATTCACCGGCCACTGGGGCGGGTACAAAGCAACCGCCCACTCACTGGATCAATTTGCCGGCGGCAACCTTTACCTGCGTTTCCACCTGGTAACGGATGACTGGATTAACGATTTTGGCTGGCATATTAATTCCGTGACAGTACGCCAGTCAGATCAATTGAACGCTGTACCGGTAGATTTCACTCAACCGCAACGATTCGCTTTACTGGGTAACTATCCCAATCCCTTCAACCCGAGAACAACTGTAATTTTCGAGGTACCCGCCCGGTTGGCCGGACTCAGGCCACAACTGGAAATCTATAATCTCCTGGGTGCCCGGGTAGCCCTGCTGGCTGGAGAGCCGGTGGCCAGCGGGCAGGAGAGTATGCGATGGCGGGCTGATCCGACCTTACCCAGCGGTATCTATTTTTTCCAGGTACAACTTGGGGCGGAGCGAACTGCGACCGGAAAAATGCTGTTTGTTAAATAACGCTGTATAATTGCATCAGGCACCCCATACAGTGATGTAATCAGTTTTCGGGATAAGCCAGTTGCGTTGGCTCCCGGGAAGAATCAAAGGAATCCAGATGAGAAAATTCATCCTGCTCCTGCTGCTGGGGAGCGTGCAAATTACAGCGATGGCGGCGACCGGTGATTGTATCACCGACATAGTTACCGAACCTGATGCTGTTGTAATACAATACCGTCTGACCGGATTTGATCTGTCCACGGTTGAGGAAAAAAGCCTGATTGAGATAGCGGGTATGCAGTTGTCCAGCTATCTCGGGCAACCGCAACTCCCCTTCACCAATATCTGGCTGGAAATTCCAGGCGACGGTGAGGTGAACATAGAACTTCTGGAGCAGGAAACCCGCTTCTATCCGGGACTGGCAATGGCGCTGTATCAGGATGAGGAGCTGCAACGTGATCCTCCCTCCGGGGGGACCAACCTGGATGATTTTACTTCACTCGGTCGGGAAGGGTGGATGCGCGACCTGCATCTGGTACCATTAACCCTGCAACCGGTACTCCTGGAACAGGATGGGGTTACTGTCCTGCAGTCAGCTGAAATCAGGATCAGTTTCAGCGGTAATACCGCGCCACAGCTCATCAATTGTTCGCGCGAGCTGGATCAGCTCTATAAAGCTTTCGTCCTCAACCACGGTCAATTCTACCTGCAAAGGGACGAAACTGTCTTTCCCCGTCTGCTCGTAGTCTCTTCCCCTTTTTATATGAATTACATCGGCAATTTTATCGAGTGGAAAAGGCGGGCCGGTTTCGCGGTTGATTATGTGACCTTCGACCAGATGCCTGGTGGTGGCAATACTATAACCGGGGATGCACTCGACAGCTGGTTGACCGATTATTACGCTCAATATCAACCGGAGTATGTCGTACTGGTCGGCGATCAGGAC
>JADHUQ010000101.1 GCA_016784425.1 Candidatus Delongbacteria bacterium
GTCAGAGCAGGAGATTCTCTCTGGCTAATCGCCGAGCGCCATAACGTCACCACTGCTAATCTGATAAAATGGAATAACCTGGGTAGGGATGACACCATCTTCCCGGGTGACAAACTGGTCATTCACACAAGGGAGTAACTATGAACCGCAGTGAAGTTATCGAAAAGATTGCCCGTGAAACTGGCATTCAGAAGAAGGATGTGACGGTCGTGGTCGAGGGTTTTCTCTCAGTCCTGACTGAATCTTTGGAGAAAACCGACAAGGTTGACCTTCGCGGTTTTGGCACCTTCAAAGTCGACGAGCGAAAAGCCCGTAAAGCCCGCAATCCCCGTACCGGCGCTGAAGTGTATGTACCGGCCAAAAAAGTTCCGGTATTTCGTCCTTCCAGGGATTTGAAAGAAAGAGTAAATAAGTAAACACCGATTGATTCCAGAATTTCCGGAGGAAAGATGCCGAGTGGCAAAAAGCGTAAACGCGCTAAGATGTCAACGCATAAACGAAAAAAGCGTTTGCGCAAGAACCGTCATAAGAAGAAGAAATAACAGTCCAGGCTGAAGCCTGCAGGGTTCTGGATGACCCGCCCCCCCTTGACAGTGTCCGATCTTGCCCGCAGTATTCGGGAGACGATCGACGACGCCTTTCCACCCGTCTGGGTGGAAGGGGAGGTCTCCAACTATACCAGGCACAGATCGGGTCACCATTATTTCTCAATCAGAGACAGCGAATGCCAGCTCGCCTGCGTCCTCTGGCGCGGGCGAGCCAGGCAACTTACCCTGAATCTGCAGGACGGCCTGCGGGTGCGTCTTCACGTCCAGATCGCTTTTTATGATCGCGGGGGGCGCCTGCAGCTGGATGTTCAGCAGGTGCAGGCCAGCGGTTTGGGTGAGCTGCTGCTCCGTTTTGAGCAGCTGAAGGAGAAATTGCGTGGCGAAGGACTCTTTGCCCTGGAGCGCAAGCGACCCCTGCCACAATTTCCTGCCAGGTTGGGAGTGGTCTCCTCCCCCAGTGGTGCTGCCATCCAGGATATCAGCAAAGTAATTCGACAGCGGTTTCCCGCCACTCAGATCCTGCTCTATCCTGCCCATGTTCAGGGAAAGGAGGCAGCGGCTGAGATTGCTGCCGGCATTGAGTATTTCAACCGACGTCGCAATGTAGATCTGCTGATAATCAGCCGCGGTGGCGGCTCCCTGGAGGATCTCTGGCCTTTCAACGACGAGCAACTCGCCCGTGTTATTGCCGCATCGTTCCTGCCGGTTATCTCCGGTGTCGGACATGAAGTAGACACTACTATAGCTGATCTGGTGGCGGATGTACGGGCAGCGACCCCCTCAAATGCCGCTGAACTGGCTGTCCCGGAGGCGACTGCTCTGTCAGCAGGATGCAGGAACCTGATTCAACATATGAACCGGAATCTGCAGGACCGGCTGCAACAGACCCACGAGCGGCTTCATCATTTGCATCGTCTGTTTGCACCCCGGCGTCTGCTGGCGGATCTGACCAGTCAGACCCAACGGCTGGATGAAATGCTGACCGGGCTTGCCCGCGCCGTCCGCTGGCGCGCTGCCGCCGAGGGTACCCGGTTAGTGCAACACAAAATGCAGTTGCAGCAACGCTTCCGCCAGGGGTGGCAAAGGCGACAAGCCGAGTTATCTAGCCTGCACAAACTGCTGGAAGCGATTAATCCCCGTCAGATTCTGGAACGGGGTTATGCCCTGGTGGAACAGCTGGAGAGCGGTCGTTTGATACAGGATAAACAACAGGTTCAGCCTGGTGAGAAAATCAAAGTCACTCTGCGACGGGGGCGGCTGTTTGCCCGCGTAGAGGCGAAAGGAGACTGATGGCCCGCGCCAAGACTTTCGAGGAAGCCATGTTACGGCTGGAAGAGGTTGTCGACCGTCTGGATGGTGGTGACATTCCGCTGGAGGAAACCATCAAACTCTACAAGGAGGGGATGGAGATGTACGAGTTCTGCCAGAAGAAACTGCAACTGGTGGAAGGGGAGTTGAAACTGCTCGTGGTGAATCCGGAGGAGGAGGAACCGGAAGAAGAGAACCGGGAGACAGAGGAATGAAACTCGGAATCAGGGGCACTCTGAGCGTTGCGCAAGCAGCTGAGCACCTGGCACCGGTGCTGCAGGCACTACGGGAACATGGCTTTGAGTACCTGCTGGCAGCAGAGCTGGCCGGTGTCGAGGAACTGCCGGTCGGGGAGCGCTGTCCCGGGGATAAGTTGTCGGAAAGGGTCGACATGATCATGACACTGGGTGGTGATGGCTCGATTCTGGCAGCAGCCCGCGAACTTACCCGGGACATTCCATTGTTCGGCTTACATCTCGGTAGTTTCGGTTATCTGACCGCAGCCATCCCTGATACCTTTACCGAAATGTTGACCCGGTTAAAGCACGGGGAGTATCATCTCGAGCAGCGATTGCGATTGCGGGTGCAGGTGGAGGATGATCAACAGACCCTGCCGATGATTGCTCTCAACGAGCTGCTGGTAACCACTACCGATCCCACCCATCTGGTGACATTGGAAACCAGGGTGAACGATGAGCAGTTGTTTACCTTTAATGGCGATGGGCTGCTGATTGCCACCCCCACCGGGTCCACCGCTTATTCTCTGGCTTCGGGAGGTCCGGTACTTGAACCGACGATGAAAGCGATGATTATCATGCCACTGAGTGCCCATACCATAAATGTTCGTCCAATGGTTATCGCTCACACCAGCCGGGTGACTGTGTTGCTGGATAATCCCGAGAAGAAATTTGTGATATCCGCCGACGGTCAGCACGATTACATGGTACGGGGAAAGGGCAGGGTAATTATCGAGGATGCCAACGATCCGGTACGACTGGTTAGATTCGGTGTGCCGGGTTTCCTCGGAGTACTGCGCGAAAAACTCAAGTGGAATGTGTGATGAAACTGTTCAGCAGTTTCAAAGGGAAACTGGGAAAACCACGAACAAATATAGTCGGGCGTCTGGCAGCGGTGGTCACCGGTCAGAAACAGCTCGACGACAAACTGCTGACCGAAGTAGAAGCAACGCTGATACAGGCCGATCTGGGTGTTGACACCAGCCTTCAGATAGTGGAGCAATTGCGGGAGCGGGTCAAGAAAAATGGTCTGACCTCCCCGACGGAATTACCAGGGCTGATACGCGATCTGCTGTTGGAAATGATCAGCCCGCAACCAGAGGAGGTTGCCGGGTCTGATCTGACGATCGCACCGGTACATGTGATCCTGGTGGTCGGGGTAAACGGGACCGGGAAAACAACTACAATTGGCAAATTGATGAAGTTCTACCGGGATGCCGGCTACTCAGTACTGGTAGGTGCGGCTGATACTTTCCGGGCAGCGGCGACCGAGCAGCTTGCAGTGTGGTGTGAAAGGAATGATGTCCCGCTGATCAAGAGCCAGAGTGGGGCCGATCCGGCAGCTGTAGCTTTTGATACTGTCACTGCGGCCCTGGCGCGTGGATCACAAGTCGTAATCATTGATACCGCCGGGCGTCTGCACACCCGCAAGAATCTGATGCAGGAGCTGGAGAAGATTCATCGGGTCATCGGCAAAAGGATACCTGGGGCACCACATGAAGTATTGCTGGTGCTTGACGCCACTACCGGCCAGAATGCTCTGACCCAGGCAGGTATGTTCGCTGCGGCTGCCGGTGTTACCGGTCTGGTCCTGGCCAAACTGGACGGCACTGCCCGGGGGGGTATTGCGATAGCCATCCATAAGGAAATGCAGATCCCGGTACGTTTT
Organism: Candidatus Delongbacteria bacterium; assembly: GCA_016784425.1. GTDB lineage: Bacteria > CAIWAD01 > CAIWAD01 > BS150m-G50 > BS150m-G50 > BS150m-G50. The sequence goes on from JADHUQ010000101.1 coordinate 3,762, forward strand.
GTCGGTCTGGGTGAAGGAATTGATGATCTCGCACCTTTTGATCCGCAGGAATATGTGAAGGCAATTTTTGAAGACTGAGCACAACGGGCGGTTACGCCTCTATATCCATACTGTCGGGTGTGCCAAAAACCTGGTCGACTCTGAAGTTCTGGCCGGTGAACTGGCCCGGAACTACGAGATGAGTGAAAAAGCTACTGAAGCAGATATTGTCATCGTCAACACCTGCGGTTTTATCGAGCAGGCGAGTGAGGCTTCCGTGGAAGCGGTATTGGAGGCAACAGCGTTAAAGAAGCAGGGCAGCCTGCAAGCGGTCTATGTCATGGGGTGTCTGACCCAGAAGCATGGTGCTGAATTGCAGCGGGAGATTCCGCAGCTGGACGGGGTTGTCGGGGTAAACCAGTTCGGACAGCTGCTGCAGAAACTGGTTGAAAGCCACCCCCACAGCGAGGTTACCCACCCTCTGCCGGATATGTTCATCCAGCGGCAACTGGCTACACCTGCCCATTATTCACATCTGCGCATATCTGACGGTTGTAATCATAAATGTACCTATTGTGCCATACCGACTTTCAGGGGTGGTTACAGCTCCCGGCCAGCTACTGATCTGCTGGCGGAAGCCGCCGCACTGGAGGCGAGGGGTGTACGCGAACTACTGGTGATAGGGCAGGAGATCACCAGCTGGGGTCAGGATCTCCCCGGTGGGGAAAGGTTGCCGGATCTGCTGCAACGGCTGGATCGGGAGACCGGATTCGATTGGCTGCGTTTGATGTATACTCACCCGCCCGATGTCAATCAACAGCTTATCACCGCTATCGCTGAACTACCTCGAATATTGCCCTATATGGATTATCCTGTGGAGCATCTGGTGGATTCCGTGTTGAAACGGATGAACCGGCGACAGAACTGGGACTCCATTCGGACAGCTGTCGAGCAACTGCGTGAACAGGTTCCCGGGATAGCGCTGCGTACCTCCCTTATCGTTGGATTTCCGGGCGAGACGGCAGCGGACTTTGAACTGTTGCTGGAGCGGGTTAAGGAGATCGGTTTTGATCGTCTCGGTGCTTTCGCTTATTCCGACGGAGAGGATGTCCCGGCACGAAAACTCCCCGATCAGGTACCACCGCCGTTGCGACAGGAAAGGTATGAGCGATTGATGGAGTTGCAGCGGGAGCTTTCGTTGACCGCCAACCAGCGGTTGATCGGCACCACCCAGGAGGTACTGTTTGATGAGATTGAAAATGGTGTCAGTATTGGACGGACCCGTTTTGATGCCCCGGAAATCGATAACTCGGTACTGGTGGCGGGGGAAATCGCACCCGGTTCTCTACTTCGGGTGAAAATCACCGATGGAACCGAGTACGATCTATATGGCCTGCTGGCGGAGAATAGCTTGGATGCTGAAAGGAAGTGAAGAGATGAGCCGCACATTTACGATCTGTCTATTACTGCTCCTGACTGCGGTGAACGTTTACAGTCTGCAGCCAGGCTTCACACAGCGGGAACGGTTACCGGATTTCAGTCTCTATCATTATCAGGAATTGAATACCGGTACACCTGCCACCACTCTGGTGGTAGAAGTACGTCTGGCAAACGATGACCTGCAATTCGAAAAGGATCCCAACGGCGGTTTTAATGCAGGCGCTCAGGTAACAGCGGAACTTTTTGCAGGGAAGGAACAGATAAGTGTAGCCCATGCCTGGCAACCGTTTCAACGCCAGGTCACAGCATTCAACAGCACGCATGCTGACGACAGTGAACTCGCTGCAACTTTCCAGCTGAACGCAGCACCGGGTGATTATACCCTCTGGGTGCGGGTGCAGGATCTGGTTACCAACCGCAGTCAGGTAGTCAGGCAGAAAGTCTATCTGTCTGACCTCTCAGGACAAGGTCTCTATATCAGCAAACCGGCACTGCGTATTCAGGTAACGGATGGTGGTGATGGAGTGAACGAATGGCAACCGACCCCGGAGCCGCAAAAGGGACTTACCACTGATCCGTTGGGACTGGCGCTGGAGTGCTGGTCTCAGGCAGCCCAACAACTGCAGCTGGCGCTGACAGTGACTGCAGAGGGAGAGCAGATCCTGCGCCGGGACACAACGATGCAGATTTCCGCCGGTGGCAGAATCAGTTGGGTCGTGCCCTTACCGGTTGACTTGCCCCGTGACAGTTACCTGGCTGATGCAGATCTGAAAACAGCAGCTGGTGATGAAATGAAGAGTGCCAGCCAATTCAAGCTGATAAGGCCAGGTTCAGAACCCCAGGTGGAGGATGTCGATATGGCGATAGAGCAGTTAAGGTATATTGCCAGTCGCAAATCAATGAAGCGACTGAGGGCAGCGCTTCCGCACCAGCGGGAAACACTGTTCAACAATTTCTGGAAAGAGTTGGATCCTACTCCAGCCACCCCGGAAAACGAGCTGCAATACGAATATTATCGCAGGATAGATGTTGTTGACAGGCAATACCCTTATGGTCTGACTCCTGGATGGCGCACCGATAGGGGCAGGATATACATTACTTATGGTCCACCTGACAATATTGAACAACACCCCTACGAAATAGAAACACCACCCTATGAGATCTGGAATTACTACGAAAAAGAGCTCCGTCTGGTGTTCGTGGACCGTCACGGCTTTGGTGACTACAGACTGACGAACTATGGTTGGTGAATTACTGTGGTACGCTGCCGAAGTGAAATGGGAAGGAAAAGCCTTAATTATAAGAGGGTAAAGAACTGACTGTAAATGAGGTAACCAGTCCTTGTTTGTGGAGATAGCACAAAAATGCTGAATAAGGATCAGGGAAATGAGGGAAGGGATCAGATCACCGGTTGAAAGGATGGTCGCTGAGAGTAGCGTTTTCTTCGCTTACGGTAGAGCACCGAGGCACGGTGTACAATGTGATCCCCATAGATTGATTTGAGATTGTCCACGACACCATTTGCCTCAAAGAACTGCTCCTCTGTGTTGTCAAGTGGTAATAATGAAGCAGTATCACAATGCTGTCTCAACCTTGATGCTTTGATCCCCAGCAGACGGATCTCCATGCCAGGTTTGTGCAGATGCTCGAGCAGATTACATCCTGCCAGGTAAATACGATTCTCTGAAGCGGTTGGTTCAGCCAAAGTCAGCTGATGAATCCTCGTTTCAAATTCAGCAGTCCTCAGTTTCACAGTGACAGTGGTTCCACCCAGCCCTTTTCTGCGCAGACGACGGCAGACCTTCTCTACCAGGAACAACATTTCTGCCTGTAGAACCCTGCGTGAGGTGACATTTCTCCTGAAAGTTTCCTCATGACTCATTGATTTCTCTGACTCCCTTTCAGTGTGGGCTCTCACCACTGACTGATTGCTCAACACCAGTTTGCTGCGAAGTTCAGCAACCGGTTTTCCCAGCAGCAGTTCCAACCTCCTCGTTTCCACCTCCAACAAATCTCCAATAGTGAATATGCCCAGCTGGTGGAACCGGGGGAGGCTTTTCTTGCCCACCCCCATTATGCTCCCAACCGGTAAAGGGCTGAGGAAAGCAACAGTCTCCTCAGGTTCAATAATGGTGATCCCGTTAGGTTTGTTCCGCTTTGAGGCCAGTTTTGCCACCAGTTTTGTAGTCGCTATTCCAATTGAACCTGTTACCCTCAACTCGCTGAGAATAGCTGATCTGATGGAATCTGCCAGCTCCAGTTTTGATTTCCAGGGCAACATGACAGTGGTAATATCCACAAAAGCTTCATCGATACTGAACGGTTCCACCACAGGTGAGTATCGTTGGAGGATGTCCATCAACTGGAGTGATGCTTCAGTATACTTCCCCCCACTTGTCCTGACAAAGTGCCCCTGGGGGCATCTGCGATAGGCTTCGGTTGTGGACATCCCGGCATGGATTCCGTAGACTCTTGCTTCATAGGAACAGGTACAGACAACACCTCTGGAACCAGGTTTCCCACCCACAATGACCGCTTTACCCCTCAAGGCAGGATTGTCCCGTTGCTCCAGTGCAGCAAAGAAAGCATCCATGTCGATATGGAGAATTATTGGTTTGTTATCCTGATTCCGCATTCATCCTGTCTTTCGCTGCCATTCTGAAAAATTCTTTGATTTCACTACTTCAAATGGCCAATTCAGGAGTACTCACAACCTGGCAATTACACCAGGCAGATGCGGGAGACTTCCCACTCCTGTGTTTCAGTCGAATAGGAAAGCTCGTAAACATCCGGCCCCTCCACCCCGACGCTGAAATGGTAAATCCTGTATGATCCCAGCAGGCTGCTCCAATGGCCATGGACTTTTCGGACATGATAGACTCTCTCTTTCCAACGAAATCGTAGTGGGTGAATCTCCCCTCCCTGGAAATAGGAAATAACCTCAATCTTTTCACCAATTTCTTCGTATTCCATTTCTCTCAATTCAGTTTGTCTGAGGTTTCTGCTGCTGGGACCACAGCATTGCATCTCCCCAGGGCCGATTTTTCCGCACCATCCCTGCATTGGCAGTGATAACACGCTGGGGTGGTAACGCTCACCAGTTGGAAAGGCTTGTACAGCTGCTTTGATCACAGCGGCTGGTTGAGTTGTAATCGCCAAACTGCTCCCTACATTTTGCGTACGAGAGCTGTAACCTTGCCGGCAATCCGAAAAGTGGTGGTGCGGGGATTTACCAGAATCGGTTCGTAATTGGGGTTGGCAGGCTCCAACCTGACCAGCTCCCGGTCAGGAAAGAAGAATTTTACTGTTGCTTCGTCGTCGAGGA
>JADHUQ010000002.1 GCA_016784425.1 Candidatus Delongbacteria bacterium
GTTGAGACCCAGCTGACGCTGATTGACAAGCTTTATCAGTGTGGAATCGCCATACTCTTCGGTCAGTAACAGAACCTTGGAGTAACCATCGTGGTGGGGATCCATCCGGTCCAGTTTATGGTTGAATACATGATACTTGTGTGAAAGATCAGAGCGGTAAGGACGCCAGTTTTCCGTCAGATACTCCGCCAGGCCCTCCACAAACCAGCCAGGCGTCTGCGAGATCAAAAAACTCCAGGGCTGCGGCAACCAGGACTTGACCGCATTGAAGTAGATGATGTGCTGTAATTCATGCGCCAGCACCTGCTGTAACCATTTGCCGTTCTCGAGCCAGATACCGGCATCATTCTGATCGACCCAGATGAATGTCTGGTTGGTCCAGAGGGCGTAACCGTTCATTATTTCATCTTCGCTGGTGAAGATAATGTCGATGACTGGTGTTTGCGCAATACCCATCTGCGCCATCAACGTGGCACGTATCTGTTCGGCCCAGTCGGCTCCAACCTGTGCCAACTCCTCAATACCGGCATGATAGTGAACATTGAAGTGCTCTGTTTCGAGCGTGTGCCAGTCCAGTTCACTGTGAACGCGACCTGACCAGCTCCAGGTGCCCTGGGCCAGCGTCAGCAACGGCAAGGACAAGAACATCAGCAAAACCGGCAGGTGATACATTCTGCGGTGCGTCATGAAAACCCCCTGTGTGCTATAATGCCGTTAGGAATACGGCGTGTTGGCGGACAATCCCGCTCCTGGAGAGCAATATATTTCTTTGCTGAGACTTTTTGTAAAGCGCATTTTACCACCTGATCTCGTCGGACCGTTGAGCTGGCGCAGCAGGCCGCTGTGGCGTTATTCTCAAATAATATCAATTCAAAACCTGTGATACATCTTTTTATACTTATTCCTGATCACTTCTACTCGGTTCTATCCGGTGGAATCTGTTTCTTAACGGCAGGAAGATAGTTACAACAGGAGGCTTTTATGCCACGCGTAGTACACTTTGAAATCAACGCCGATGATCCGGAACGCGCCGCAGGATTCTACCGGGGGGTTTTCGATTGGGATATCAACAAGTGGGACGGTCCGGTTGATTACTGGATGGCAGCTACAGGACCAAAGGAGGAGCCGGGGATCGACGGTGGTATTATGCAGCGGGAGCATCCCGGCGCCACCATCATTAATACTATCGGGGTGGATTCAAAGGGATGAGTCCAGGAGCAAACCGTGCGGTTGCCCCTGCTCCCGATCAAGTTACAGGGAACGGAAAATGAGAAGTCACGAAGTTGATTACGAGATACTGGGCGGCGATTGAGGTGAAACCGTTACGACTCTCTCTCGGTTTCAAACTCTTTGCGGTAAGTACCCTGATAGTACTGCTGACCGGTGCCAGCATCGGTGTCATCAGTATGCTGGAGGCGAGGCAGACAATCGAACAGGAAGCGAGTCGACAGCTGATGGGGGTGGCTCTGGAACGACGCGCCCGCCTCGAGTTGTGGCTGAGTGAACGAATGCGGGCCGCCTCACTGGAGTCTGTCCCTGAGATCCGGCTGGTGATCGAGAGTTGCGAAATTCATCCTCAGCAATGCCCCGGCATTCTGCAACCGTTGAACTCGCTCCTGGAGCAGAAGATGGAGCTTGACAGCACCATGCTCTTCGCCGCAGTTTTCGACCAGGAGTTGAACCTGCTCGCCTGCGCCGGTTCCGGTGTGGATGTTACCGCCGCGGTCAGCCTGCCGGAAGTACTCAGCGCCCTCAAAGGGAAAGGATCCTATGGGCGTCTGCAATTGAACGATGACCAGATCGCCGCGCTGAATCTGGCGGTCCCCTTTTCACTCCCCTACGGAACCAACGGTATCCTCCTGCAGCAGTACAGCAGCGCCACCACGATCAATCCGGTCCTGGCCGATATTGCCGATCTTGGACAGCGGGGTGAGGCGTACCTGGTCGATGCTGATACCGTCATGCTGACCCCCTCCCGTTTTCATCATCATCCGGAACCGTTGACCCACAAGATGCCGTTGCCACCGGTATTGGAGGCATTACAGGGGAAGAGCGGTGTTATGGTTTATGCCGGCTTTCTCGGTGGAAAAGTGATGGGTGCCTACAACTGGTTACCGGAAATCAACGGGGCCATCATCGTGGAGATGGATATCGAAGAGGTATTCGCACCCTTGCGGGGAATCCTGGTCGACACCCTGCTGGCGGCCACGGTCGCCCTGGCAGTGATGCTCTCCATCGTCCTGTTGCTGGCCCGCAACTGGAGCAGACCGCTGGGCGCTCTGGTCACCGCCAGTAATCAGGTCGGCAGGGGAGACCTCACCGTACGGGTAGCAGAAGAGAGCCGGGGTGATGAAATCGGCAGCCTGTTGGTCAATTTCAACCTCATGGTCAAAGGTCTGGAGGATTCCCGCCGCCAGCTGGTACAGGCGGAAAAGATGGCCGCCATCGGGCAACTGGTTGCCGGTATCGTACACGAAATGCGTAATCCCCTCTCCTCTATCAAAATGAATGTCAGGTTGCTGCAACGGCGGCTGCAGGAGATGTCAACGGTCAGGGAGAGCCTCGAGATTGCCTCCGGGGAGGTGGAACGGCTGGAAAGAATGCTGGCTGAACTGCTGGATTACAGTAAGCCGCCGACATTCAAACCTGAAACCTTTGCACCCGGAATTCTGTTGGAACGGGTACGCCGGGCAGTGACGGAACCGGCCGCAGCAAACGAGATCGAGCTCACCTGCACCAGCGCACCGGAAATCGCCACCCTCTACGGAGATCTTGAGCTGATGGAAAGGGCGGTAGTAAACCTGTTACTCAATGCTATTCAAGCCTGCGATAAGAAGGGCAGGGTGGAGCTGCGGATCGAGGAGGCAGCCGGTGGCACGCTTCTGCAGGTCAGTGATCGCGGCCGGGGTATGAATACCCATGTGCTGGAACGGTTGTTTGACCCCTTCTTTACCACTCGTCCGGACGGGATCGGTCTGGGGATGGCTTCCGTCAGGAAAATTGTTGAGACTCATGACGGACAACTCCAGGTTGAAAGCCTGGTTGACCAGGGTACAACAGTGAGAATAATTCTGCCGGGAGGAAACAGCTGATGGCCCGTATTCTGGTGATTGACGATGATAAAGCCGCCTGCAGAACGTTGGAGTTGTTTTTCCAGGAGGCGGGGCACGAAGTGTTGACCGCCGGTACAGCCGCCTCTGGTATGGAGACTTGGCGGAAATCCAACCCCAGTGTTGTCCTGCTGGACCTGATGCTACCGGACGGTTACGGTCTGGACCTGCTTACGGAAGCCAGTCAGCAGGGTTTACCCGGTGTGGTGATCATGATTACCGGACACCAGGATCTGGATCTGACAATCCAGGGAATGCGTAGCGGTGCCTGGGACTATATTCACAAACCGCTCAACATTGATGAGTTGGAACAGGCGGTGATGAGTGCGCTGGCGTTGGAGAACAACACGGAGAATCCCGCTCTGGTAGTGGACCTGCTGGCCGAGATCCATCCGGAGAAGATTGTCGGTTGCAGCCGGGCGCTGGTCGAAATCCATAAAAAGATCGGTCTGACCAGCCGGGGGCAGGCCAATGTCCTGATCACCGGTGATTCCGGGACCGGTAAGGAACTGGTCGCCCGTGCCATTCACCGCTACACCTGTCCCCTGGAGCCGCTGGTGGCGGTAAACTGCAGCGCTTTTGTCCCCACCCTGCTGGAGAGTGAACTGTTCGGACATGAAAAAGGCGCCTTTACCGGGGCTGACCGTAAAAAGCAGGGTCGCTTTGAACTGGCGGGCAGCGGGACACTTTTCCTGGACGAAATCGGCGACCTGGATCACGCCCTGCAGGTCAAGTTGCTGCGGGTACTCCAGGAAAAAGTTTTCGAGCGGGTGGGCGGCACCGAGGAGGTAGAATTCAAAGCCCGGGTGATCGCCGCCACCAACCGTGACCTGGAGTCGCTGGTTGCCGCCGGCAGTTTTCGGGAAGACCTCCTCTTCCGTCTCAAAGTAATCGAGATTGATCTCCCCCCCCTGCGGGAGAGACGGGAAGATATTCCACCCCTTACCGAACACCTGCTGCTCAAGATCAACCGCGAGCTGAAGCGGGAGGTTACCGAGGTTGCGCCGGCTGTTCTGCAACGCCTGCAGAATTATGACTGGCCCGGTAATGTAAGAGAACTGGAGAATCGACTTACCGCCGCGGTCATGCTTTCAAATGGAAAATCGCTGGATATCGATCTGCCGCAGCCGGAGGGAGCCGCTGAGCCGCCTCCCTCGAGTTCGTCAGACTGGCAGAGTTCGCTGGCACAGGTGGAAAGTCGGCATATCGCCGGTGTACTGAAAGCTTGTGGCTGGAATCTGGGTAAGACCTGTGATATTCTCGGTATCACCCGTCCGACTTTGCGTCGAAAAATTGAGGAGTACTCCCTCACCCGGGATTGAAAATAACAAACATCACAGTGAATGATTCTTTCAATTCACCCCAACGGTATTTAACCGGGGAGAATATACTGGTTGTAACACAAGAACATACAGCAACTTAAGATTGAGAGATTTTAGGCACGCCCTTTGCTTTGACAGGGGTAGTTACAGGTAGACCGGACAGTCTTAAACAGCCGGTCCGGCACACCCTTGAATCGCAAAGGAGATCCAAATGAAACGAAATGTAGGCAATGGAGATCGCTATTTCAGGGTAGCAGTAGGAATTATTGTTATCGCGGTCGGCCTTTATTGGGAAACCTGGTGGGGCGCAATCGGGCTCCTGCCACTGTTAACAGGCGCTATGGGCTGGTGCCCGGCGTATTTGCCGTTAGGATTATCCAGCCGTAAAGGCGATCATTTAACAGAAGCATCCACTGAAGGCAATAAATGATCCGTTTGGTTTAAATGGGGCAGGGGTAGCAGACTGGAACGGAGACTGAACGGAATAACAGCATGGATGCAAGAAGCACCATTGGTCTGGTTCGTTTATAACCTGTTCCAGCATGACTCATAAAACCTGCTCATGCGACCGCCAATCGCCAGGATGTGCCTTATTGAAAACAGTAAAAGCAGATAGAAATGACTTAGCAGAAGAACCGTGATCAAACACAACCTAAAAAATGATGGAGGATTCAAATGAAGATGAAACTACTCACCCCCCGCCTGACCGGATTAGCCCTGGCAGCCATGATGTTGTTCAGTTTTCAGGCTGTCAGCTTTGCTGGTGCCGGATGTGGCAAGACCTGCGGCAGCACCTGTGGCAGTGCGAAAGTCGGCGCTGATCTTGGTGTTGGTTGCAGTGGTCATGCTACGGCGACCGCAACGACTGATGGAGCTACAACTGAGAAGAAAGCTGCCTGCCCCCATGCTGGAGCCGGTCATGCTGTTGGTGCCGGTGCTGCGGGTAACCCCCATGCCGCTATGGCGATGGAAGCTCTGAATTATGTCAACACCGCCGAGAAGCTCTACACCTGCCCGATGCATGCTGAAGTAGTAACAGCGGATGGTGATAAGCTCTGTCCCTCCTGCAACATGGAGTTACGCCCGATGAGCGCCAAGGAGATGAAGAAATTGCGTGCTTCCGAGCCCAAAGGTTGTCCGATGTGCGCCCTGGTTCTGCCTGGTGACGCTGAGCAGACAACCTGTCCCACCTGCGAAATGAAGCTGATGCCGGTGCCCCCGATGCCCCAGACTGGTCGCACACCCGCAGGAATGTAGCAAATGACACTCAGTGCTCAACGGCTGGCTATGGAGATCGACGATCTGCGTCGCAGTCAGAACGCTGTAATACTGGCCCATTTTTATCAACGGGATGAGATTCAGAATCTCGCTGACGAAATCGGTGATTCACTGAAGCTGGCCCAGGTAGCAGCAGAAACGACAGCAGATGTGATAATGTTCTGCGGTGTTCGCTTTATGGCGGAAACCGCTAAAATCCTCAATCAGGATAAAACAGTATTGCTGCCGGATCTGGACGCTGGTTGCTCACTGGTCAACGATTGTCCCGCTGATAAGTTCGCCGCCTTCAAGGCGGACTATCCGGATCATATCGTTCTCTGTTATGTCAACTCCTCGCCGGAAGTAAAAGCACTGAGCGATATTATTGTTACCAGCGCCAACGCTGAGAAGATCGTACGAACTATCCCTCCAGAACAGGGGATCATATTCACACCCGATCGCAACCTGGGCCGTTATCTGATACGCAAAACCGGTCGGGAAATGGTACTCTGGCAAGCGGACTGTGAGGTACATGTGGCTTTCAGCGAGCAGGAGTTACTCCGTGTCAAACAGGAAAATCCCGGCGTCAAAGTCCTGGCACATCCTGAATGTATCCAGGAGGTTTTGCAGCATGCTGAAGTGGTTGGATCCACCAGCAAGCTGCTGCAGTATTCTCGTGAAAGTGATGATGCTGCCCTCATTGTTGCCACGGAACCGGGGATCATTTACCAGATGCAGAAGAGCAATCCAGACCGCAAGTACATCCTGGCTCCAGCCATACTCGATGGACGGGAATGCGCCTGTAATGTCTGCCCCTACATGAAACTCAACACACTTGAGAAGATACACGCAGCCTTCAAAACCGGTCAGCCGGAAATAACACTGCCGTCAGAACTGATGCGTGAAGCTGCCCGTCCGATCAAGCGGATGTTGGAACTTTCTTAAGAGCTGCCGGGATCCGGCTGGCGTCTGATCACTACCCCCTGCTAGGTGTTCAGATCCACCGGACCCCGTGCGCTCTTTGTTTTGATGACTGTTACCACCTGAGTTACAGATTCTCAGTTTCTTATTGCGGCAACGACTTTGAAGTTCGATAAGATCAGGGACCGATTGAAAGTTTCTTGCAATTCTACCAGGACACCTCTCCCCAAGTCTGCTCTTTCTGTTTATAACACAGCTTAAAAATCCCACCTAAATACTTAATATAAAATTGGTTACATCATTCTATTGTGGTGGCACAGCTTTTGCGTAACCACGCTTTGAGCTCGCAATCGTTGGTAGCGTCTTTTGTCAAATGAGGCTTATGATGGTTAAGTTTTTGAAAGAAGGTGGTTTTCTCCCCTTTACTACCGGTATCCTGATGCTGGTTGCGGTCAGTCACACCACAGCGCAAATCACCGAATTGGAACCGCAGCTGCAGGACCATATCAGGGCAGCCTTGACAGATAACCTGGATCTTGACAGCTGGACAGAGCGGGTGACAGCCTCAGAAAAGAGGATTTCACAGGCGGGTGCCTGGCAGGATCCAATGCTCACGGTCGGTTTGATGAACCTCCCGGTAAATTCGTTTGATTTCAATCAGGAACCGATGACTGGTGCCTGGATCACACTGTCACAATCGATCCCACTCACTGACCGGTATTCAACCCAGCGGGACATAGCGACTCTCTCGACGGAACGGGTTGAAACAGAGCTTCTGGTGCGCCAATTCGACATCGCCGGGAGCATCGGTGAAGCCTGGTATGACTGGACTTTTTACAGGGCTGCGGTGGCTACACTCGACTCCACCATCGAGGTACTGGATCAGTTTCTCCAGATTGCGGGCAGCAAGTATGAGACCGGTTCCGGTTTGCTGCAGGATCTTTTCAAAATTGAGACTGAACAGGCCCGTCTGCTCGACAAGCGTGCGGTACTTGCACAGATGGCAAAAACCACCGGTGAAAGAGTGGCAATCCTGCTGGGACGAGATCCGCTGGATGTACCACCAGCGCCCGGTTCAATCCCACAGCAATTCACTCCACTGACGGATATCGGTCTGGACAGCCTGCTCATCAAAGACAGTCCCACCCTCGCTTCAACTCGCACCGGCCTGGAGATCACCCGCCGTCAGCTGGATCTGAAAAAAAGCTTACGCTGGCCCAATCTGAACCTGAATGCCGGGTACGGCTACCGCCAGGATGCAGCTGATGGAATGTCCCGGCCTGATTTTTTCAGCCTTACGGCCGGTATCTCTATTCCTGTCTTCGGTTCAGCCAAGCAGGGCGCCGCTGTTGAAGAAGCTGCCGCGGTATCACGAGAGCGGCAATCACAATTGAACAACCAGCTCCTTCAACTCCGTTTTGCACTCCAGGCCTTACTGGATGAGGATTTACGATTGGATGAACAGATCACAATATACAGTAGCAACCTGCTACCGTTGGCAACGGCGACAGTGTCGGCTTCCATCTCAACCTATTCCGTGAATAAGACCGACATAGAGGCATTGCTGATGGCGCAGACAGCTCTGTTTAATTCGAGACTGGAACTGATAGACCGGCTGCGTGATCGTGCGAAAACCCGGGTGAGAATTGCCGCCCTGGTCGGCAGCAGCGAGCTGATACTTCGCGACGAGTAGCGCTTTCCTGAGGAGTACAAACCACTTATAGTATTGCTTGCTTCGTTGCTGCAGGCAACGCTTTAGTAATTAATGACCGCTGAGGGGATTAGTTTGTGAAGCAATACTATGGGCCCGATGCTTTGCTGACCGCGCTTTAAAGGCGATTAATTCTAAGCATCGGTATAACAGAGGTGATAGAATGGATAGAAAGAGAATGGGGATTATGACAGCTGCCCTCCTGTCCGGGCTGGTCATACTGTTGTCTGCAGGCTACCTGATTGTCCCCATAACTAATGCTGAGAGTGGAGCTGCCGTCTACAGTGACCTCCATGTCGACTCCATGCATCCCTGGATTGCTTCTGAGGGACCCGGGAAATGCTCTATCTGCGGGATGAAGCTGAGCCAGGTTCAGGGTCACCGGCCGGGGACCACCCTGCCGGCTGTCGATAACCTGTATGTCACTCCCTCCAATCCGATGTGGGTCCACGAGGGGCCTGGTGAGCACCCTGAGACTGGTGAACAGTTGATCCCGATCAAGCAATCACCCTATTATCAAGCGCCGGTGGAGGATCATGCAGAGGATCACGATCAGTCCGGCATGTCAATGCAGGAATCTCCTGCAGCCGTCTCACACAGCCAGGAGGGGGATGAAGCGCAGCTCTATACCTGTGGCATGCACCCGGATGTAATACAGGATGAACCGGGAACCTGCCCGATCTGCAGTATGAATCTGACCCCGATCCGCGGTTCCGGCAGGTCATCCACCACTGGTGAGCGTGAGATTGCCTATTGGGTTGCCCCGATGGATCCCGGTTTTATTTCGGATACACCCGGCAAGTCGCCGATGGGAATGGATCTCGTCCCGGTCTACGCTGATCAACTGAGCGAGGGGACAGTACAGATCGATCCGGTAACCCTGCAGAGCATCGGCGTGAGAACAGAACCTGCAACGATGAGAGATCTGGCCCGATCGATCCGTTCCAATGGGATCGTAAAAGTCGCCGAGGATTCTGAATTTAAATTGAATGCCAGAATATCCGGCTGGGTTGAGCGACTGCATGTGTCACGAACCGGTGACCGGGTAGTGGCTGGTCAACCGCTGCTTGACATCTACAGTCCCCAGCTGGTTTCCGCACAGAAAGATCTTTTGCTCGCAATGCGCAGCGGATCAAGCAGCAGTTCCAGGCTGGTCGCAGCCGTACGCCAGCGTCTGCGATTCTGGAATATCTCAGAAGCGCAGATCGACGAACTTGCAGGAACCGGGCAGATCAGGCAGTCGCTGACCCTGACCAGTCCCGGCACCGGTATTGTGCTCCACAAGAATGTTGTCGAGGGATCGTCAGTCAGCGCGGGAATGGACCTGTTCAGAATTGCCGACCTTGAAACCCTCTGGGTTATCGCCCAGATTTACGAGTACGAGGTTCCCTGGATCTCCATCGGGGATAAGGTGGAAATCCGCTCCCCCTATGATCCCGGTCTGACTGTCACAGGTACCTTGTCTTTCATCTATCCAACCCTGGATACCAGGTCCAGAACAGTCGAGCTCCGCATCGTTATTCCGAATCCGGACTTGCGCTTCAAACCGGAGATGTATGTTGATGTCACAATCCAGACCTCCTCGCGGGAGGATGTTGTAGCGGTTCCCAAATCGGCCGTAATCAGGACAGGTGAACGGGACCTTGTCTTCGTACAGAGGGGACAGGGGCGGTTTGAACCGGTTGAGGTACATCTTGGCCTGGAAGCCGGTCGCTACTACGAAATCGCCCACGGTCTGCAGGCCGGCGAAGAGGTTGTTGTTTCTGCACAGTTCCTGCTGGACAGCGAGGCAAAACTGCAGGAAGCTATCCAGCGACGGATTCAGCAAAGAAAACAGCCGGGTAAATCGAACCCCGTCACCACAGAAACATCTCCCGGTAGTCAGCATCAGCACTGAAACGGAATACGGCTTGAAATACTTATACCCGGATCGCAGCAACGACTGTGTTTATCACAAAGCAGTATCACCGAGATTGCATTAGAGGCCGAACATGAACCTGATCGAACGCATCATCGATGGAAGCATTAAGAATCGGCTTCTGATAATTCTCGTTACCCTGGCTCTCGTGGCGATGGGAACCTATTCCCTCCTGACCATACCGGTTGACGCGATTCCCGACCTGTCCGATGTCCAGGTGATCGTAATCGCCGATTACCCCGGCCAGTCCCCCCAGGTTGTCGAGGACCAGATTATCTACCCCCTGACCACCGCACTGTTATCGGTCCCCTTCGTGAAAGATGTACGGGGCTACAGTTTCTTCAATTTTGGTATGGTGTATCTGCTTTTTGAGGATGGCACCGATCTCTACTGGGCCAGGAGCCGGGTGCTGGAATATCTGAACCAGGCCGCCCAGAGAATGCCGGAAGGGGTTACCCCCCGGCTCGGTCCGGATGCCACCGGCCTGGGCTGGATCTACCAGTATACACTCGAATCGGATAACCACTCACTGCAGGAACTCCGCTCGCTGCAGGACTGGTATATGCGGTATGAATTACAGACCGTTCCCGGTGTTGCCGAGGTGGCCAGTCTCGGTGGCTTCGTCAAACAATACCAGGTAGCCGTTGACCCGGATCGTCTGGCCGCACTGGGGATTCCCCTGCAGAAAGTGAAAATGGCGCTGGCTGCTTCGAATAATGATGTCGGGGGCAGGCTGATTGAGATGGCAGAGACCGAGTATTTCGTCAGGGGTCTGGGTTACCTGAGTGGAGATACCGACGCTGATATCATTGCCCAGATTGAGAGTATTGCGCTGGGTGTCAATGAGAACGGATTCCCGATTCTGCTGAAACAGGTCGCAAATGTTGCAGTGGGTCCCGAGTTACGCCGTGGAATAGCAGAATGGAATGGGGAAGGGGAGACGGTGGGAGGAATTGTGGTCCTCCGGTTTGGTGAGAACGCCCTGGCGGTGATCAAGCGGGTTCAGGCCAAATTGCACGATCTGGAAACAGGTCTCCCGGAAGGGGTGAGAATTGTTACCGCTTATGACAGGTCAGATCTCATCTATCGGGCCATCGACACCCTGAAAGAAAAACTGACCGAGGAGATGATTGTCGTTGCTCTGATAATTCTCATCTTCCTGCTCCATTTCAGGAGTGCCCTGGTACCGATCCTGGCGCTGCCGGCAGGTGTACTGATTTCCTTCATGGTGATGAAGTGGATGGGGATTAACGCCAATATCATGTCGTTGGGAGGTATTGCCATTGCGATTGGAGTGATGGTCGATGCCTCAGTAGTCATGGTGGAGAACGCCCACAAACATCTCGAAAGGGACAGTGGCGACAAAACCCACGCGCAGATCATCTCTGAAGCCGCCCGGGAGGTTGGACCCGCGCTTTTCTTCAGCCTGTTGATAATAACTGTCAGTTTCTTCCCGGTTTTCAGTTTACAGGCCCAGGAAGGGAGGCTGTTCAGTCCGCTGGCATTTACCAAAACCTTTGCCATGGGGGCTTCAGCCATTCTGGCGATTACTATTGTACCGGTGCTCATGGTGATATTTGTGCGTGGCAAAATCATAAACGAGGCTAAAAATCCACTCTCGCGTTTCTTTATCTGGCTTTACCGACCCTTCATCAAAACAGTTCTTCGCCGACCGCTGCTGGTACTGCTCGGCAGCGTGATCGTTCTGGGGATTACCTACTTCCCTTACAGCAGGTTGGGGAGCGAGTTCATGCCACCGCTGAACGAAGGTGACCTGCTCTATATGCCGACCACACCACCTGGAATCTCCCCGGAGAAAGCGAGGGAGTTACTGCAACAGACTGATCGTATTATCGCCAGTTTCCCCGAAGTTGAACATGCCTTCGGCAAGATTGGTCGAGCTGAAACCGCCACCGATCCGGCACCGCTGTCGATGATTGAAACCACCATCATTCTGAAAAAGGACAGATCAGAATGGCGGGCAGGGGTAGACCTTGATTCCCTGGTAAAAGCGCTGGATGCGGCCATTCAATTTCCCGGTTTGACCAACGCCTGGACGATGCCGATCAAGACCCGCATCGATATGCTCTCGACCGGGATCAAGACACCGGTCGGCATCAAGATTATGGGTGATGATCTGGAACAGCTGGCCCGGTTGGGGGAACAGATTGAAGCTGCGGTCAGTACAGTTGAGGGAGTTACTTCAGCCTATGCTGAACGGGCGATTGGCGGCAAGTATATAGACATCCGGATTAACCGTGAACAGATCGCCAGGCTGGGCTTGACCGTCGGCGATGTACAGGCTGTTATTATGACTGCTCTGGGAGGGATGAATGTCACCTGGACTGTGGAGGGTCAGGCGCGCTATCCGGTGAATGTCAGGTATCTGCGTGAACGGAGGGATGACATTTCCGATATATCCCGTATCAGAGTTCCGACCCCCGCCGGTGGGCAGGTCCCGCTCGGTCAACTGTCCGATATCAGGATTGTCGATGGCCCGCCGATGATAAAAACAGAGAACGCCCGCAAGACAGTCTGGGTCTATGTGGATACGAGGGACAGCGATATCGGTGGATTTGTGGAGCGGCTGCAGCAGGTTGTCAGGAGCGAGATCGATCTTCCGATCGGTTATTCGATAGTCTGGTCCGGTCAATTCGAATACATGGAAAGGGCGAGCAAGCGGCTCAAACTGATCATACCGTTGACCCTGCTTATCATCTTCTTCCTGCTGTATGTCCACTTCGGCAATGTCACGGAGTCGCTGGTGGTCATGCTCACCCTCCCCTTTGCCATGGTGGGGGGAATCTGGCTGATGTATATCCTCGGTTTCAACTCTTCCGTTGCGGTTGCCGTCGGCTTTATTGCCCTGCTCGGTCTGGCTGCGGAAACCGGTGTGGTGATGCTGGTGTATCTGGATGAATCCTTCCAGCGTTACACGGACGAAAATCGGATGCGTTACCGGTCAGATCTCAGAGGTGCCATCATGGAGGGGGCGGTGGATCGTGTGCGTCCCAAGCTGATGACGGTGGCGACCACCCTGATCGGTCTGTTACCGATCATGTTTGGCACATCCACCGGATCCGAGATTATGAAAAGGATTGCCGCGCCAATGGTCGGCGGACTGATCTCCTCCACCATTCTGACCCTCATCATCCTGCCTGCCGTGTACTATCTGATCAAGAGCAGGAGGGTCAGCCCGGATCCTGCGGTGGTAAAACCCACCAGTCCTGAAGGCGCCCGGTAGATCCGCATCAAACAGCTCCTGAAATTGAAAGATCCATTCAGTACTGGATGGATCTTTTTTATTACCCAGCTGTCATCTAAATCTAAGATGTTATATATCAATATATTACATATTGGCACACTTGTTGCTGATAATCATTATCAAATAGAGATTTTCAGCGATGACTGAACTGAGAACAGTTTGAACTTAACACCAAATGAAGATAAGGGAGAAAAAAATGTTTAGTAGAATCAGTAGAACATTGGGCTTTATGATGGTAGTAGCTTTAGCTGGTGCGCCACTGTTGGTGAATAGTGCAGTAGCCTGTGATGGTTGTACGGGACACGCAAAAGTAGCAGTGCCCGACCAGGGTGAGCAGTACGGCACCATGAAGGCCAGCCAGGTTTCCTCAAGCCATGACGGCCATCAGGAAGCTCATGGCATGATGGAGGCAATGGAACACGCCAAAGGAACCAGCCTGGGAATGATCATGACGGCTGAGCATCTGTACAGCTGTCCGATGCACCCGGAAGTCGTTGCCGTCGACGCAGAAACCACCTGTCCCCTCTGTAACATGAACCTAACCCCGATGAGTCAGGATGATGTTGTCAAATTGCGCAGCTCCCATCCTGAGGCTTGCCCGATGGATCCAATCGTGGTCGCAGGAAACAGCGACGTAGAAACCTGTCCGATCTGCAAGATGGATCTTACAGAGATTCAGCTGCCAGATATGGAAAGTGGACATGTGCATCGCCAGTAGGCTGCTGTCGGTTGACAATAGCGATATTGTTGATAACAGGCTATAAAGGCTTTCAAAAAGGACAGATTGCTCTTTGCTTGAAGGAGAGGATAGTGAGGGCAGACGATCGGCCAGTGTCACCTGATACTGGCTGATCTCTTTTAGGTCAGCTTCGATTACCTCCGGACTGTTCAAGCAGGAGCTGCCAGCTTCGGGGAGAAAGGGGGCTGTTCGGTTAAGATAATTGTGTCATACCATATTGAATCAGCGTTTCACAGAAGTGTGCCCGGCAATAATCGGGGAAAACCGGGTTCGGAAAAACAGTGCTGCTTGCACAACGCCTGCCTGTAAGCTACTTTGCACCTGAGCTCTCTTCGTTGTTGTTTCCGGGTCACAAAGGAATTCTGCTCCGAAGGGCCAGGCTCAATAGTTTTACCTGAAAGCATTCCGGGATTCCTCGGAAAGATCAGCTGCCACGATGCTGCGCAAACTCTGCACAGACTAACAGGAAAGCCGGATGATATGAATCTGATGTTGATCATTCATATAATCGAGAGTCTGCTGATCATCTATTTCTCACTGTATCTGCTGATAGAGCTGGCGATGATCGTGATATTCTTCTTTGTCTGGCGTTCATCATCAGATACTACTGTGCAGTTGGATAAATCTGCCGTAAGCGGGCAGGGGATAACTATCATCGTCCCGGCTTACAATGAGGAAATGACCATTGTCGATGTGGTAGAGATGCTGGGGGAGTCGGATTATCCTGAATATGAAATCATTGTTGTAACTGACGGTTGTACCGATGCTACCCTGCAAAAACTGCAGGACCGTTATGCGTTGCAGGATGTTGCCCGGGAATTTGTTGATGATATTGGCACCTCAGGTGTAAACCAGCTCTACACCAGCCCGGTGAATTCACGTCTGACGGTAATTGACAAACCCAATGGGGGTAAAGCCGACGCACTCAATGTCGGCTTGAGTTTTGCCAGTCATCCCTACGCCTGTACAATTGATGCCGATTCTATTCTCGATCCCCAGGCGTTGCGGCAGGTAGCTGCACCGTTTCTGGCAGCTGACGGCGAAAGTGTGGTGATGGTCGGCGGGGCGCTGGCCGTTGCCAACCGGACCAGGCTGGTAGGGAATCGCCTGACAGGAGGTGAGTTTCCCCGTAATCCCTGGGTCGTCTTTCAGGTCATCGAGTACCTGCGCTCGTTCCTGGTCAGTCGAACCGGTCTCGCCAGGATACGCGCACTGCTTATTCTATCGGGCGCTTTTACGCTGTTCCGACGCGAAAGCCTGCTGGCAGCAGGTGGTTTTCTCTCACTGCACAACCATCACCCCTACATCAAAGAGCTGGGACTTGACGGACGGCACACTGTCTGTGAGGATATGGAGGTTGTGGTCAGGTTGCGCAGATATCTGAAAGAACAGGGAAAGCCCTCCCGGACCGTATTTCTGCCCCGTCCGATCTGCTGGACAGAAGTTCCGGACAATGCCGCAAATCTTTCGCTGCAACGCAATCGCTGGCATCGGGGACTGCTGGAGACAATTTACTTTCACCGGAAACTGATTCTGGAGCCATTCTATGGTTCTCTCGGACTCATCGCCCTGCCATATTACCTGATCTTTGAGGCTATATCACCGATCATAAAATTGCTGGCGCTCCTTTTCGTCGGCGGATTGCTGGCCTGGGGATTGGTAAACCGGATGGCGATGATTCTGCTGCTGCTGTCGGTCAACATCACCACAGTAATCTTCATCGGGATTATTACAGTTGTGGTTGAGAGCTGGGGGAGCAAACACTCACCGGTGAATGTTGCCGCACTCAGGTACCGCAATCATCCGGACTGGCTGGCGCTCCTGGGGATGTCAATACTGGGTGATTTCACCTTTGCCCATATCCGTATGTTCTGGCAACTAGGGGGAATCAGTGGTTTTCTGAAGGGTAGAAAATCGTGGGATAAATTTGAAAGGAAAGGATTTCATGAAGCTGCGTAGAACATTCTTCTTCATCTGTCTGCTGGCCTCCGTCCCACTTACAGGTTGCTTCAACAGCAACGCGGATGTCGACAGCAATCCACTCGGGAGTGACAATGCTGGTGAAATCTGGATCAGAATCACTTACCCCGCCCAGTGGGGTACCGTAGCCGGAATTGAGGAGATCAGTGTAGAAGCCGGACCGGTTGGTGAAATTGACTCGGTCGGCTTTTTTGTCGACGGGCAGGAGCTGGGTAACGACTCTGTTTCACCCTTCACATTTACCTGGGATGTTAACGGTCTGACCGGCTCTCACTCGATTTTCACAAGAGCATATACCGCTGCAGGAACGACAGATTCCGATCTGTTGACTGTAAGTGTTTTTGAGCCCTCTCCTCTGGAACCGGTTATTACCTCACCGGCCAATTTGAGCGTCGTGGAAAACACAATCACAGTATTTGCTGAGGAGACCACTCCTGTAGAGGTAGACAGTGTTGTACTTTACACTGACGGTCAGCGTTTTGAGGCGGATGATACTGAACCGTTCCAGTTTCTATGGACCGTTCCCGACTCAGTCAATTCACATACATTATTTGTAAAATCCTGGCTGGAGAACCGTTCCGGAACATCCCCACTGGTGACCCTGTTTGTAGAATCCGATTATGACACCCGACTGCCCTATGTCCAGATCCTCTCGCCGGCTGACTGGTCTGTGGTACAGGGGGAGATTGAGGTTATTGCCGCAGCACTGGATAACTACGGTATTGATCGGGTTGTTCTGGTTCTTGACGGTCTGGACCATGACACACTTTATACAGCACCTTACCTGTTTCCTCTGAATACTGATCTTCTGACAGAGGAGAACCACACCTTGATCTGCAGAGCCTATGATACAGCCGACAATTATAATCTGTCAAATATGGTCACTATCGTGGTGGACCGATGAGGGGCTGGAAAACCGGTCTCCTCCACCGCACAATCCCTCTGTTTACAACGATGTTGCTGCTGGCCCTGGTGGCTGAAGGTGGGCAGAGGTTTCTGGAAGGACGGGCAGCGGTTTCTGTCTCCGACTATCCAGGCGCCGTAGATCTGCTGAAAACAGCCGTCGTTGAGGATAAGACAAATCCTGAAGCCTGGCGCCTGCTCGGGTTTTCCTACTGGAGGCTGGATTCCCTGCAGGAGGCGGTGGCAGCATATCAGCAGGTCCTGATCCTGCGTCCCGCTGATTACGATGCCAGACTGGGACTGGGGGCGATTTTCGCATTGCTGGGATCAACCGGCCCCTCCATCGCTATCTTCTCAGAGATCCTCGCTACTGACTCAACCGATGTTGAGGCCTGGCTGGGGGTGGGGAGAAGCTACTCCTGGCAGAATGATCTGAGGGAGGCGGAGTCCGCCTACCGCCAGGCCCTCTTCTACAAGCCCGGCTATCCCAGGTCTCTACTTGGCCTGGCCGAAGTTCTCGCCTGGCAGAATAGATCCACTGAAGCGCGAGCAGTCTACTGCCAGCTCCTGGAGGTTGACTCCACCTATGCCGAGGCCTGGACCGGACTGGGAAACAGCTGGTACTGGGTAGATCACCCTTACCAGGCGCTCCTCTATTACCGCAAAGCCCGGCAGCTGGATGAGCATGATCAACAGTTAAACCGGCTGATAACCAGGGTTGAAAACGAGGTGGAATGGAGCCACCAGCCGACCTACACCTACTGGGCGGAGGATGACGACGGTTTGATCACAGAACATGAAAAGCTCTCCTTTTCCACCGGGAAGCGTATAAACGACCTGTTTGAGATCACCGGAAGGTTTTCAGCCTACAGCTCTTTCAGGGATAACGGCTGGAGTTACCGCCGTAACCTGGGTGTGAGCGGTGTGATACACACCTTTCGCGGTTTCAATATTCAGCCTGAGGCCGACATTGATCTCTTGTCCGGAAATCTGGACCTGCTGCAACTCCTGGGTAGTTATCAGGGAAACAGAAGCTGGAGCTGGTTCAGGAGTAAGCTCATTTACGCAAACAGTCTCTATGAGTTGTGGTCCGACACCCGGGCCGACGGTGTCTGGGGAGAGGTCACATTTGAAAAGAAAGCTCTGTTCGCAGTCACCGCCGGTGCCGGAAGATGGTATCTGTCGGATGAGAACAGAAAAAGCCAGGTGTCGATCCAGCTCCGGATCACCTCTCTCCAGGCAGCAGGGCTCACCTTCCTGCTAAACTCCAGATATCTGGATTTCCGGGAAAATGTCGTCGGCTACTGGACACCACAGGAGTTGCGTTATGACGGTGTTGGCATGCAGTATACGGGCAACCTGAACCGCTTTATTCAGCTTGAAGGTACCGGGGAATACGCCATCAATACCGACAGTAATCGCTTCATCAGTCTGACCGGGTCAATTCAAACCGTTCTCCTGGAGGACTATCGGATCAGTACCGGTGTGTCGTATTTCGAAACGGATACAGATTACCGTATGCTGCTCTGGCGTGTATCACTCCAGGCTGGAGGACTGTTTTGAAGGGTAAGTATGCAGTTATTGCCCTCCTTGCAGCAATCCTGGTCTGGACTGTGTCTGTCATGCTGAACTACATGGACAGACCACTTACCGGCACGATGAAGAATCTGGTCGGAGAAATCACCGGTTCAAGCAGTGTATCCTCCAGACAGATCATTCCAGTTCATACCATGCAGGAGTGGAAGTCACTGGCCGCGAAGAGTGAGTACTTCACCCGGGTTGTCCGGGATCAGATTCAGCTGCAAACCACGCGTAGAAATCAGGATCTGAGTCCGGCCGAAGTATCCTGGCAGTCATTTTTCATGAAGGGTTTCAATCTGGGTGCGGCGCTCCCGGGATGCTTTCCGTCTGAATTCAAAGCCACCAGAGACCAGTATTATCACTGGCTGGAACAGATGGGCGATCTGGAGGTCAATGTGGTCAGAACCTATACCATTCTCCCACCTGAATTCTATGAAGTGCTCAAACGGTACAATTTCAACAATCACAACAATCCCATCTATTTAGTCCAGGGTGTGTGGGCGTATGTGATCAGTGAAGGCAGCTATGGTGATCCCCGGTACATTGAAAACTTTCAGGCCGAGATCAGGGATGTGATCGATGTGATTCATGGTAACGCGGTCATTGAGGCCAGGCCTGGTCACGCACACGGTGTTTATACTGCGAACGTCAGTAGATATACTGCGGCCATCATTCTGGGTCGGGAATGGGAACCGAATACTGTCAGCGATATGAGACGGCAGTTTCCGGAGAGAACATCATATGAAGGGGTGTTTTTCTCAGTGCCTGACGGACACCCCATGGAGTGCTGGATTTCGGAAGCACTCGATTACACTGCCAGATATGAAACTTCCTCATATCAATTCCAGCACGCGCTCTCTTTTGTGAACTGGTTGCCACTGGATCCGATGTATCACGACAGCGAGTGGATTGAATGGGACGCTGTACGGGAATTCGATAATGATCTTGAAACGATCGATCCTGGAAATATTCACGACTCGCCGCTGTTCAAGCCGGGTTATTTCGCAAGTTACCATGCTTATCCCTATTACCCAGATTTTGTCTTCAACGATCCCGGCTATCGCCAGGCGCAATGCGCTCAGGGGCCATGCACCTACTTTGGTTATCTGCAGGACCTGGTAGCAGCACATGCCAATTTACCGGTAGTCATTGCGGAGTTTGGCGTGCCCTCCAGCCGCAGCGCCTCCCATTTTGAACCGGCGGGGATGAACCAGGGTGGACACTCGGAGGTGGAGCAGTGCAGAATCAACGCCCACCTGATCGGTGATATTCATCAATCAGGTGCGGCAGGCGCCATCCAGTTTTCCTGGATTGACGAGTGGTTCAAACATAACTGGCTGGTAATGGAATTTGAGCTTCCCCGCGAACGCAACAAGTTGTGGCATAATCTGGAAGATCCGGAGCAGAACTTCGGTATTCTGGCGCTGGAATCAAAAACCATAGTCATCGATGGTAAGCTGGCTGACTGGAAGGATTCCCAGATGCTGGCAACCGATCCGGCAGGTGATGCTGCGGTCAGCGGAGTGGATATCAGCTCTTTCTGGGCGACCTCTGATGCCAGCTGTCTCTATCTGAGAATGGACTTCAATGAAGAACTCACGGATGCAACCTGGCAGGATCAGACGATCTGGATTGGAATTGACACCTACGACAGGGATAGAGGCGACTTCTGCTTTCCCGACCGGTCCTTTACGGCGCCAGCCGGGCTTGAATTTCTGCTCGAGATTGCCGGACCTGGCCAATCGCGTCTGCTGGTTGATGATCCCTACGATGTTTATACCGATTACTTCAAACAGGAAACACCCGGCTACAGCTCCCTGCCCAATCGTGACGGCGTCTTCCACGATCAACGACTTCTGACCAACAGAATGCGTGAAACTCTGTTTGGCGAGCTGTTTCCCGCAGTATATCTGACCCGCAGTAATCTGCTGTGGGGTACTGCTGATCCGGAAGTCCCGCAACACAGCTCACTGGTCGACATCTCTCTCAGCAGCGATCGCAGGCAGATCGAACTGCGCCTTCCCTGGGCACTGCTCAATGTAACCGATCCCTCCACGAGGTCTTTGCTCGACAATCGCCCGGAGACTGATGAGTTGGACATTACCACGACAGCCGGTTTCACCTTTTATCCTCTGGTTGTGCAGAACCAGGGTAGCAGCCGGAAGCTGGTTGACGCCATACCGGATGATCGTGAACAGGGGATCAGCTTCAGCTGGGACAGGTGGGAGGTTCCGGCCTACACATCCCGTTTGAAAGAGGGTGCCGAACTGGTTGCGACAGCTTTTCGATCTGCAGTCGGATCGGTAAATTCTACGGAGCAGTTTCCGAAGGGGCCACTTGCCGAACTTGCACAGTGGCCGGGAGGAAAAGGGGGAGGTGTATCCCTCACCTTTGATGACGGCAGCTCAAATCAGTTTCGTTACGGCAAGAAACTGCTGGAAAAGTATGGCATGCGCGGCACTTTTTTTGTCGTTACCAGCTGGACCGGTCACAGTCCTCTCGTCACCGGTGAAGCAGGGGGTTTAATCACCCGCCGGCTTTCGATACCGGAAATCCGCGAACTGCACCGGGCGGGGCACGAAATTGGCAGTCATGGCCATGAACATCGCCCGCTGAATAACAGTGTAACCGAACGGTGGATGATCTCCACCTTTTCAGAAAGTCAGATGCTGATTTCCGAATGGACAGGTGAATCACCGATTTCAATCGCTTATCCCTATTCCGCCCTGACGGCTGATGGGATGGAAACACTGGTGAATCTGGGTTTTCAATACGGCCGTTTCAGTGGTAACCACTCAAATGATCCGGCTGCTGTATCGAATCTGGGATTATACAGCCATATCATGATTGACGACCAGAACCCGGACCCATATTCCCTGGTTGGACTGTTGGATGAGAACCGGGACCGGTGGACTATTTTGCAGTATCATCATCTCTTTCCTACAGATGCCCGCGAATACAGTCAGCTGGTGGATCATGATGTTGAGGAAAAGTATAATGTAACCCCCCGGAGTTTTGAGCGTCAGCTACGGTTGCTCCGCAATCGCAACCTGTCAGTTCTCCCCCTGCGGGAAATGGGTGAATATCTGGAGGCGTACGCAGCCACAACACTGGAGTTCAGTGAACACCAGGACAGCTATGTATTGACCCTGAAAACAAAGACCAACCTGAGGGGAGATTACCCACCGCTGACCGTGAAGCTGTGGACTCCCTGGGAATGGATATCTATTGATGGTTCTGAAAACGATGGTGTCTATCATAACCGTACCGGGTATCTCACGTTTGAGATGATTCCAGGCAGTGAGGCTGTTGTTCAGAGAGGCTACAGTGAGAGATAAGTTTATCATGACCGGTTTTAAGAATCAGCTTCGTCATTGCGTAATTTACTGTCTGGTATTGTGGGGCATGTTGCTGATCACCGGATGCTCGCCACCCTCGGTCGACGAGCGCATCCAGTCGGAACTGCCCGGCCGCGCTCCCGATTTCGTGGTGCCGCGGGCGGCAATTCTCGCTACGAGCGATGGTGAAGGGCTGGGGACCTTTTCCGACGGTGTCCTGCTTGCCTACGAAGCGCTGAATCGGGCGGGAATTCCCACCCGGATCTGTGACCGGACCATTCTTGCCGACAGCTCAAGACTCGGTGATTACAGCATTATCATCGCTTCCACCCTCTTCGGCTATCATGATGCTGATCAGCGCTTCTCGCTGACATTCATGGATGATGATCAATTGAAACTCCTCAACGACTGGATATTTGACGGCGGTGTGCTCGTTGCCGGGGAGAATTTTGGCAGAAACAGCCGTGAAGGACATGACCGGCTGGTAGATTCAGCTGAGCTGAATTCTGAAACATGGTTGCTCGGCGATGCGATCGGGGTAACCCTGACCGAGCAGAATCTTGAAGGGTTCGAACTGTCCCTGCAGGCGGATTCAACTGAAACCAAAATCTGGCGGACTAAAGCCAAATACCTGCTTACAAAGCCGGAGTGGCTTCTTGCTCCCTCTGCCAGGGTGGATACAACCCGGGTGAGGGTTCTGGGCAGCTGGAAAAACCTGGACCGGAAAATTCCTGCAGTCTGGGAAAGCTCCTGGGGCTCAGGGCGGATGTTCTATTTTTCAGACTTCAGACTCCTGCACCCAAACCTGGATGGTGGACTCTCTTCACCTGATGAAATTGAAAACTTCTACCGGTATCTGGCCGCTCGCGTTTTCCCGCTGGACGAGCGTTCAACAATTGAGCAGATTTCTGTTTCCCCCTGGTACCGAGGTCACACGGCCGTACTGGCTGTTACCTTGAATGCTACCGGGGAGGAGGAGAGTTTCGAGCGAACCATCAGCTCGCTGCTTGAGGATGCACCCGCGTTGACCCTGTTCACCAGTCATCCTGAAACCGTTGCCCGCCGGCTCCCGGCTGACCTGCTGCAGCGGGTGGAGATAGCCTCACTCAGTAAATCAGACCAGCAACTGAGCCATCTTGAGCCGCAGCGTGCCAGAGAATTGATTCACTGGCCCCCGTCCACTGCTGTTTCGATCAGGGGTTTTCGGTTTCCCAGATTAGCCAGAGCCCGGTCGATATTCGAGTATCTCGATCTGGCCGGTTACGCTTATGATAGCAGCCTGCCGGTGAACCATCAGGATTATTACGCTGGCAGTCTTTATCCTGTCAATCTCATGCTTACCGATCAGGGTGGCAGCACTGAGCTGAAACTACTGGAAATGGGGCCGATATTCCGTGATGACTGGTCGTTTTACGAAAAGGCTCCCAGTGATAGAATTCAGGCTGCCGCCATGTACCGCGATTTCCTGCTGGAAGCCTGGAGCGGTGTCTTCCTTCCCCGGAACGGGCTGATGGTCCAGATTGGAGATCCGCAGTTTGAGGGTGAGTCGGAGGCTACACTGGAGCCGGTGAAAGTCCTGATCAACACGGCACTGGCTGATAACGGCTGGGTTACAAACCTGGCAACTGTGGCAGATTTCTGGAAGATGAGAGAAACTGTAACGGTTTCGCTCTGGCGCACAGACAACAAAGTGCAGATACTGGTTTCGGGCGGTGAACAGGATATCGCCGGCCTGACTCTAAAGGTGGCGGTCTCGGCAGACTGGTCAATGGAAAGGCTTGAAGCCGCCCTGAATGGGACAGTTCAGATGGAGAGTGACCGGTTGCTCAATCTCATCAGCAATTCAGGTAATCGGTCTTTCTATTCGTTACATGATTGACATGATCGCTTCAGCAGCAATATCTCATCCAAAGACAACTCCTCCTGTTGCAGTCTATGCTGTGAATGGGGTCCTCACTATCCTGCTCGTTCCACGCCATTGCTTCGGTTCAGGGAGGACCCATCTGGTACGTTGCTAACGACAGCGAACTTGGTAATACTATAGTATTCCCCAGTTAAGCTGACCGTTTGAGTTAGTGCATTTCGGGAAATACTGTTTAAATGATGCCGCTGTCTCCATAATAAAGCGGACATTTCAGGTGAGCATCGCTATATATACGGATAGTTCCTTTTTGTTTGCGACAGCTCCCTTGTACAGAGGGTGTTGGCGCCGGGCAGAGGTAATCAAACTAGGAGGTCTGATCATGCGGAGCATTGCTGGAATACTGAGTGAAAAAGGGAAAGCTGTCTGGTCGGTCACACCGGCAGCCACCGTGAAAGAGGCCCTGCAGGAGATGACGAACCGGGATGTGGGTGCGGTGCTGGTCGTAACGGATGACAAGCTGGCCGGTATCTTCTCCGAGCGGGATTTTACCCGCCGTGCCGCCGCTGCCGGAGAGATAGATTTCAACACCCCGGTCGGTGAGGTGATGACTACCCAGGTTTTCTACATCAGCCCCGATTACAGCATCGAGCAGTGTATGGCGTTGATGACTGAAAAACATGTACGCCATCTGCCGGTACTGGAAGAGGAGCGGCTGGTCGGAATCGTCACCATCGGTGATATTGTCAAACGGGTTATCGCCGATCAGCAGTTCATGATCACCGAACTGGAGAAATTCATCAAGGGGAGTTACCCGGGGTGATCTGAGAATTGCCCGGCATCGCTTCCAGTTGCCGTGATTTCGGCACCATCTATGAAGGAAACAGTAACCGTGCGATACTCGCACCAGATCTATTTAGTTGCACATACGCGGTTGTCAACCCCGACAGCCCGATAATATCAGGAGTTTTTTTGGCTAAACTTAAACGGAATATCATTCAGATTGATGAAGAGAAGTGCGATGGTTGCGGGCTTTGTATCCCCTCCTGCCCGGAAGGGGCGCTGCAACTTATCGACGGCAAAGCCAGGCTGGTACGACAGGACTTTTGTGACGGCCTGGGGGCCTGCCTGGGTGACTGTCCGCAGGATGCGCTGCATCTGATCGAAGAGCTGGTTGATGCCTACGACGAACAGGGGGTGCTGGATCACCTGCAGCAAGCGGCACCGGAGCTGGTTGAAAAACACCGTCAACATCTGGAGCAGCATGGGATGAGTAGTACCCCGGCAGCGCACACCGCCACCGGTGGCGGTTGCCCCTCAGCCTTGTCGCTGCAATGGGGCGAACAGGCCAGAGCTGAAGTATCTCAGGAAAAAACCGAATCTGAGTTGCGTCAGTGGCCGGTACAGCTGCATCTGGTCTCACCCCGGGCACCCTATTTTCAAGGGGCTGATCTGGTGCTGGTGGCTGATTGCGTGCCTTTTGCCTATGCAGATTTTCACCGTGACTGGCTCCGCGATAAAGCTGTGGTTATCTGCTGTCCCAAACTCGATAATCTGACCGGCTATCTGGAAAAACTCACCGAGATTATTACAACCGGTAGACCGCGTCGTATCACCGTGCTGCATATGGAGGTTCCCTGTTGCGGCGGTATCGTCCAGCTGGCACGCCAGGCTTTGGCTCTGGCCGCCCAGGCGACAGGCAGTGCCATTGAGATTCCCTTCCAGAGCGTGAAGATAGGGATTAAGGGCGAGGTCCTGGAAACTGTGAGATAACAGATCAGGCTTTGGCGATACAGCTTCAAGTACGTTGCACGGCAACGGAGCAAGCCGCGGTATGTTTGTAGCATGACTATGAAGTGAAGTTGAACTGTGAGCAGCAGACCGACCAACTGACAATGACTTCAACAGCTGAACGCTGATCTCTTCCTGCAGACATTTCCTCTAGGGGAGTCAGAGTATAACCTCACCCCAGAAACAGACTGCCCACCTGATAAACCAGTACCGCCATCAACCAGCCTAACAGCAGCGGATAAACGGTGGCCAGCACCGCCCAGCGCAGACCGGCCTCTTTGCGGATCACCGCCATCGTCGCCAGACAGGGAATATAGATCAGCGCCATCACCATGAATGCATAGGTTGATAAGGGGGTAAAGAGGAGGCGCAAAACTTCCTCGCTGACCCGTAAAGTCTCCAGGGTACCGATCATAACCTCCTTGGCAACGATACCAAAGATGAGTGTAACTGCCGCCTGCCAGGAGCCAAACCCGGCCGGCTCCAGAACCGGAGCAATGAAAGCACCGAGCCGCCCGATCCAACTGGCTGCGGAGGCGTATTCCACCCCGACCGGCAGCGAAGCCAGTAACCAGATGAGCATCACACCAAAGACGATAACCGTCCCCGCCCTGCGTAAAAACATCAGGGTGCGGGTCCATGCCTGACGGAAGACATGCCCCCATACCGGCAGTTGATACGGGGGTAATTCCATGATCAGCGGAGCGGTATCCTGCCGGAAGAAGATCGATTTGAAGAGACGAGCCATGGCAACAGCCAGCACGATTCCCAACAGATACAATGAGAGCACTACTACCCCCTGATGCTCCCGAAAGAAGATTCCGGTAAAGAGAATGTAGATCGGCAGCCGGGCCGAGCAGGACATCAAGGGGTTGACCAGAATGGTAAGCAGACGGTCCTTGCGTGATTCCAGAGTGCGGGTGGCCATTATGGCCGGGACATTGCAGCCGAACCCGAGCAGCATCGGGATGAAACTCTTGCCGTGCAGACCGAGCAGATGCATTAAACGGTCCATGACGAAAGCGGCGCGGGACATATAGCCGGTTTCGCCCAGCAGCGCAAAGACGGTGAAAAGGATGAAGATATTCGGCACAAAGACCAGGATAGCACCGACCCCGGCGATAATACCGTCGGTCAGCAGCGAAATCAGCCAGGGGTGGACGCCAACCAGCGGCAATATACCCTGCAGTCCTTCGCTCAACAGGCCCACGGATTTGTCGATGAGGTCGGCCAGCGGATTGCCAAGACTGAATATCAGCTGGAAAGACAACCACATGAAAAACAGA
Source organism: Candidatus Delongbacteria bacterium (assembly GCA_016784425.1). Classification (GTDB taxonomy): domain Bacteria; phylum CAIWAD01; class CAIWAD01; order BS150m-G50; family BS150m-G50; genus BS150m-G50. The sequence continues at coordinate 26,984 of JADHUQ010000002.1, forward strand.
AACAGCGGTATCCCGAGCCAGCGGTTGGTTGCAACGCTGTCCACCTTGTCGGAGAAGCTAACCCTGGTGGAAAAACCGCCCCGCCGTTGCACACACTCCCGGCAGAGTCCATGGATATAGCCATAGCGTTTCTCAGCCAGCATGACCGCAATGTCGCTCTCTGCGGAGGTAAACCGGTTGAGAATTTCCATGATCTCTTCCTGACGGGTCATTTTCTGCAACCGGGCCAGAAATTCCGGATCCTCCTCCGCCAGTTTGACTGCCATGAAGCGAGTAGGGCAGGTACACTTTTCTTCCTGCTCCAGTAACTGCTGAACTTCGCTCAACGCCTCATCAATCTCTTCGCCGTAGTAAGAGGGTGGGGTTGGGATGGGTAATTCCAACCGCTGGGCGATAGCTTCCCGCAACTGGTCGATTCCCTCCCCTTTAACACCGATTGTCGGGACAACCCGGATCTGCAGCTGTTGCGCCATCGCGAGATGATTGATCTGCAGACCACTCTTCTCCGCCATGTCCATCATGTTGAGGGCGATCACTACCTTTTCACCTAATTCCAGGAGCTGCAGAACCAGGTAGAGATTACGTTCCAGGTTGTCAGCATCGACCACAACGACCACCAGGTCCGGTTCCCTTTCAACCAGGAAGTCCCGGGCAACTTTTTCATCAAGGCTGTAAGAGGTAAGTGAGTAAATACCGGGCAGGTCGATAATACGGATGGTTTTATCAGCGAACCGGAAGTGCCCCTCTTTCCGTTCAACCGTAACCCCGGGCCAGTTACCGGTACTCTGGTTGCTGCCGGTCAGGCGGTTGAAGATAGTGGTTTTGCCGCTGTTGGGATTACCGGCGAGTGCAATTGTATATTCTGGTTGATTTGCCATTGTGTTTATCCTGCAACGAAAATAGGCTGATTCTATAAAATCGCCTTAGCCTTCATCTGTACTGCAGCGGCTTCCTCCCGGCGCAGTGACAACCTGTAACCTTTGATCAGAATTTCCAGCGGATCACCCAGAGGTGCCAGTTTAATCAGATGGATCGATTCACCCGGTAAGACCCCCATGTCCAGCAGGCGTCGTTTAACCCGGCCCTGTGCCAGAATCCTCTGTACAACACCGCTGTCTCCGGGACGATAGTCTTTGAGGGTAACAATATGAGCCGGTAGTGTGACATCTGAGGTATCCAGATTGGCGTTTTCCAGATCGCTAAGCCAGGTAAGCTGATTCCGATGCTGTTCCAGCAGATGAATAAACCGCAACAGGCGATTGAAGGTATCGCGACTGAGATGGTGTTCAACCTCACAGGCGTCATTTTCGGCGATCGCCTGGTCAACTCCGAGAATTCCGGTGAAGAAACGGTTAAGAGCCACGTGTCTCTCGTAAACATCCTGTGCCTGTTCCAAGCCCTCATCAGTCAAGCGGATATGTCCATATTTTTCATGCTCCACCAGATTCAGAATCGCCAGATTTTTTACAGCGGTGGTTGCTGATGCACTGGAAACCTTCAGGTTAGCCGCGAGATCCTTTACTCGAACCACCCCTTTCCGCAAAGAGAGGACCCAGACCATCTCCAGATAATCTTCGAGGCTTTCGGTCAGCTGTTTCATATGTTTGCCTATAAAGTTTAGTTGGGGCTAAAATATTGGTTAAAAGCAGGCTTCATGCAAGAAGATATCACTACCGACGTTTTATCTTCGCTCTTGTCCAGTTCATGACACCTTGAGCGAAATTGCCAATTGACACCTTGTTCTATAAGCTGTCCATTTTCAGAAAAGCCAGCCGTTCCCCCCAGGCGGCCGAAATGGGCTTCGGCAGCATAAAACAGCAGATATGTCATTGGCTTTATAGGAGCGAAGTTCATAAATAATAAATCCTTGACTTGTGAGGTCACAATCCCTATACTTTTTAACGGCTGTGGTAACGGCACCCCATACAGTGATTGGGCACTCTGAATCCTGTCTGTAAAAACAGCATAACTCCGATCCATATTGACCACCATCGGCTGGAATCCCGTGAGCAGAATCATCACCATTTTGTCTGGTATTACAGGGTAAATCATTGGTATACATTGTCTTAAGCATGACACACATTACATTTCAGACAGATATTCTCCGGTTTCATATATGCTGGAACTAACAGCTCCCCTGTGGGAATGGCATTTCAAACCGTGGCAGGTTTTGCGTGTGCGAACCACGCTGCTGGCATTGGTCATCCTGGCGGTGGCGTTGGTGCTGGTGTCCAATTTTGGTATCACTATGCTCGCTTTTCTGTTACTGATCGCTTTCACCTGGTCGCTCAGGCTGGCACTGTTCACCACCCGCTACCGGGTGAACACTGAGGGTTTGTCCCGGGTGAATCTGTGGATGACACAGAGTTTTCCCAATACATCCATCCGGCGAGTGGTACCGGTTCCTGGTGGCATTTTTGTCAGCCAGCATCGGCGGCCCAGTCGCCTGGATCGGTTTCAGGGGTGGTTGATTCCACTCCCGGCAACAGATAAAAAGCAGATTATCAATCATTTACAGGCTGTCTGTGCAACCGACCAGGAAGTGGAAGCATGAACTTCACCGAGCAGGAACAGAACTTTATCGAGCGCTTCTCCGAAGCGGTTGTCAGGCGTCGTATGACCGTCCCGGCGATCTTCTTCCTGGAATCGATGACACCGTTGAATTTTATCGCCAGCCAGGGGGTGGCATTTTTTACACCGATTGTCCAGATTTTCATGAAAGCTGGGGATCTGGACATTTTGCAACGGCTGCTGGAAAACCGGGAATTCATCCCGGTACTGATCAGCATACTGGAAAAGCGGGATAGAACTTTGAAGCTTGAGGAGAAAAAACAGAAACAGGAACGCAAACTGTTACGGAAGCAGAAGAAAGAGCAGGCCTGACATGACATTGATCAAGAATGCCCTGATAGTCACAATGAATCAGCATGACGCCATCATTAAAAGCGACATTCTCATCCGTGACGGCTTGATCAAAGCACTTGGTAAATTTCGTGGTGCCCGTGAAGAGGTTGTTGATGCCCGGGGTCTGGTGGTCTTTCCCGGATTCATCCAGTCGCATGTTCATCTGAATCAGACACTATTTCGCAATCTGGTTGACGATATGCCGTTGATGCAATGGCTGAAAAAAAACATCTGGCCGATGGAAGCGGCGCACAATGCCCGTTCTATCAAGGCTGCCGCCCGTCTCGGTCTGGCGGAGTTGATTTTATCCGGGACCACCACGATGGTCAGCATGGAAACGGTACATCATACCGAAGAAGTTCTGAAACAGATCGCTGAGTCCGGGATACGGGCGATCACCGGTAAAGCCATGATGGACGCCGGTCGGGGCGTTCCCGCGCTGCTCAAACAGAAAACCGGTGACGCCCTCGCAGAATCGGTTGAGTTACTGGAAAAATGGCACGGACACGACGCGGGACGAATCCAGTACGCTTTCGCGCCCCGTTTCGCAGTCACCAGCAGTCGGCGGTTGCTGGAGGAAACGGCGCGGTTGGCCCGTGAATACCAGGTAGCAGTCCATACCCATGCCTCCGAAACGAAGGAAGAGGTGGCACTGGTGCGTAAGCAATTCGGTACCACCAACATTCAGCTCTTCAAACAGGTCGGTCTGCTGGAGTCACCCCTGATTATCGCACATGGTATTTACCTGACCGGCACGGAACGCAAGCTGTTGCAACGTCATCGTTCCCTGCTGGTACATTGTCCCACCACCAATCTCAAACTAGGCTCCGGGATTGCGGACATACCCCTCTATCAACAGGAAAAACTGCAAATCGGGCTGGGCTCGGATGGAGCTCCCTGTAACAACAATCTCGATCTGCTGCGTGAGATGAGGCTGGCGGCGTTGTTACAGAAACCCAAATATGGCCCTGGGAGTATGCCTGCGATCCGAGTGGTCAGTATGGCTACCCGGGAAACGGCTGCCGCGCTGGGTCTGGCCGATCGAGTCGGTTCGATAGAGATTGGCAAAGAGGCAGATCTGGCGATTTTTGATTTTAATACGATTCAAACCACCCCGGGTAGCAATCCCTGCAGCCAGCTGGTTTACAGTGCCGGAAGAGAAAATCTGCGTCATCTCCTGGTTCGGGGGCGATTCCTGCTGCGCGACGGTCTCCTGACCGGTTGGGATCATCAGCAGATTGTGCGGGAAGGGCGAGACCAGGCACGAAAATTGCTGCAACGTCTGCAGTAACCTGCGAGGCTCGCGCTGAGCGCCAGAACACCCGGAAACGGCTGTTCAGTCAGGATTTTATTTCCTTGGCAACCAGGTAGTCTCTATCTTAAACTGACCTGCAGCACCAGCCTTGTCTCAATTCTTACTATCTTGAGAACCGGGGTCAACAGGATACCATTCTGGATCGCGGTCGTCCGTTACCGTGCTGTGATTTGAGTGGAACAAATTGTAATAAACAGGATTCCTGCATGAATGAAATCAGGACCATTCTTGCGACCGATTGTGGCAGTACTACCACCAAAGCCATTCTGATTGAGCAGGTGGAGGGGGAATACCGTTTGATCGTTCGCGGTGAAGCCCCCACCACAGTTGAAGCACCTTTCGAAGATGTGACCCGTGGTGTCATCAATGCCATCACCGAAGTGGAGGAGTTGACCAAGCGTGTCTTTCTCGATGGGGATGAAGTAATCATTCCCCCTCGCGACGGAAACGGGGTTGACGCTTACATCTCTACTTCCAGTGCCGGCGGTGGTCTGCAGATGATGGTGGCGGGTGTAGTCAAGAACATGACCGCGGAAAGCGCTACCCGCGCCGCTCTGGGGGCGGGTGCCATCGTGATGGATGTAATCGCCTCCAACGATGGGCGTCTCGCACATGAAAAAATCGACCTGATCCGCAAGCTGCGACCCGACATGATACTCCTGTCCGGCGGCACCGATGGTGGCAGTGAACAGGCGATTGAACTGGCTGAACTGATCAAGGCGGCCAACCCGAAACCCCGGCTGGGCAGCGGTTATAACCTGCCGATTATCTATGGCGGAAATGCCAGATTACAGGATATAATTCGTGATACACTGGAGGGAATCAGCGCCCTCAGCATCGTGGATAATCTGCGACCGGTGCTGGAAAGGGAGAATCTTAATCCCGCCCGTGACAAGATCCACGATCTCTTCATGGAACATGTCATGCAGCAGGCTCCCGGCTACTCCAAGCTGATGGCGATGACCCGTACAGCTGACAAACAGGTACCGATCATGCCAACCCCTGGTGCGGTCGGGTTGATCATGCAGGCCATCGCGGAGGAAGAGCAGATCAACGTGGTGGGTGTCGATATCGGGGGCGCAACCACAGACATCTTCTCCGTATTCGATGGTACCTTCAACCGTACTGTCAGCGCCAACCTCGGCATGAGCTACTCGGTGGCCAATGTGCTGGCGGAAGCCGGCCTGAGCAATATACTGCGCTGGGTCCGCTCTGATATCGAAGAGGAGGATCTGCGCAACCGCATCGGTAACAAGATGATCCGACCGACCACGATCCCACAGACCAGGGAAGAGTTGATGGTGGAACAGGCTATCGCCCGCGAAGCGTTACGTCTGGCCTTTATCCAGCATCGCGAGTTCGCCGTTGAGCTCAAGGGGGTACAGCAGGAGCGGACTATTTCCGACGCTTTCGAGCAATCTGAATCGGGACGATCCCTGGTGAAGATGTTAGAACTGGACCTGCTGGTCGGTTCCGGCGGTGTCCTGTCACACGCACCCCGGCGGGTAGAGGCGGCCCACATGCTCGTGGACGCTTTCCTGCCGGAAGGTTTTACCAGGCTGGCAGTCGATTCGATTTTCATGATGCCCCAACTTGGGGTTTTGACCGAGCTGCACCGCCAGGCCGCTACCGAAGTCTTCCGAAAGGATTGCCTGATACATCTGGGAACCTGTATCGCTCCCAGAGGAATCCTGCGCAGCGGCACCGCACTGAAAATCAGCGGTAAGCTGGGTGATGGAACTGACTTCAACCATGAAATCGGCACTAACGAACTGCAGCTGTTCAAGCTGCCGGAGGAACCGGCGATCGAACTGATCTTTGAACCCGCCCGTTCACTTGACCTGGGCGCCGGCAAGGGTAAACCGGTGAAGCGCGCCATCAGTGGTGAGTGCGTAGTTGGACTGATCGTGGATACACGCGGTCGGCCTTTCCAGTTCACCCGTGAGACCCGCGATCGTCAGTCGCTTCTGAACAAGTGGGATATCTGCGAGTAGGAGGTTCTGGTGGCAACATCATTTACACCCGGTCTACGGGTGGCGAAAAATATCATAGTGCGCAAAGAGCGTCGTCTGCCGCTGCTGGGCGAGGTTCTCGTCAAAAGCGGAGATACCGTCAAAGCCGATCAGGTGGTGGCGGAGACAAAACTGCCGGGCAGGATTTTCCCGGTCAATGTAGCCAATGCGCTCAACGTGACGCCGCCCGAGCTGAAAGAGGCGATGTTCAAGGGAATTGGAGACCAGGTTGAGGAGGGTGAGGTCCTCGCCAGCATCAAATCATTTTTCGGTCTTTTCAGATCCGAAGCCAAGGCGCCGATCCACGGTACGATCGAGTCGATTTCTTTCATCACCGGTCAGGTTATCGTGCAGGCTCCGCCCGTGCCGGTACAGGTGAAGGCATTTGTTGATGGCAGGGTGATCCAGGTTTTCAGTAACGAAGGGGTTGAAGTAGAAACCAATGGCTCCTACATCCAGGGCATTCTGGGCCTGGGCGGCGAAACGCTGGGACCGATTATGATGGGTGTTGAAGCACCGAACGAGGTATTAACCCCTGATAAGCTGACCCCGGCAATGAAAGGTGCGGTTGTTATTGGTGGTTCGTTGCTGCGCCTCGACACTGTGCGGCGAGCTCGCGAACTTGGTATCAACGCCCTGGTTACCGGTGGCTTTCATGACGGAGATGTCAAGCAACTACTCGGTTACGATCTGGGGGTGGCGATTACCGGCTCCGAAGATATCGGACTGACTCTGATCCTCACAGAAGGATTTGGCTGTATTGACATGGCTGATCGGACTTTCGAGCTCTTGAAGTCACTGGAGGGGCGTTTCGCTTCTGTAAACGGTGCTACGCAGATTCGCGCCGGTGTGATACGTCCGGAGATCATCGTTACCCGTGACGGTGAAGAGTTACAGGTGGAGACTGTTCACACCGGTGAACTCACGGAAGGTCAAACGGTGCGGGTGATTCGGAATCCCTACTTCGGTCGCATCGGCAAGGTAACAGGTTTACCGCCGGAGTTGACCCTGATACCCACTGGCGCCGCTGTCCGTATCCTGGAGGTGGAGTTCACCGACGGTGAGCGGGTCAGTCTGCCACGTACCAATATTGAATTGATCCTGGAGTAAGCTGAACGATGCAACTCGCCACTCTCCTCTATGTGCGCACCGACACCCACACACTGATGCTGCTGCGTAATAAAAAGCGGCATGACCTGCACGCCGGGCGCTGGAACGGTCTGGGCGGAAAATTTGAGCCGGGTGAGATGCCGGAAGAGTGCGCCCGGCGGGAACTGCTGGAGGAATCGGGACTGCACGCTGAAGAGCTGGAGTGGAGAGGGCTGTTGACCTTTCCTCTCTTCGACGGGATCAAGGATTGGTATGTACATGTTTTCGTGATACCGAGGTTTACCGGTGAATTGATCGATTCACCGGAAGGGGAGCTGGCCTGGATTGAGAACGACGCGCTCCTCGATCTGAACCTATGGCCTGGGGACCGGCATTTTCTTCCCTGGGTTTTTGGTGATCGCTTCTTCTCTGCTCGTTTTAACTATCTGGATGGAGAAGTGGAATCGTATCACAGAGTGTTTTACGGCAGCCTGGACAAGGAGAACGCATGACACACAACACCGTGAAGGTAAGCCTGATCGTTTTGAGCGGTCTGGTGTTACTGCTGGCTGGAGGAAGTGCCTGCGCCCAGGATGATACTGGTGCGCCACCAGCCGTGCCTCTGAATTATCTGATCGACACACCGACCGCAGGCCTGCTGGAGCGGGGTGAGATGGGTTTTGACAGTCGTATCTACGGGGATGGCGGCGTCCTTTTTACCTTCCAGGTGGGTGTGTTCCAGGCATTTAACATGGGTGTTTCCTACGGTGGTACCGGTATCGTGGGACAGGGGGAGGTAAACTGGAACCGGCAGCCCGAAGTGCATCTGCGCTACCGCCTGCTCAACGAATCCTTCATCTGGCCTGCCGTCAACATCGGTTATTCCAGCCAGGGATATGGCAGACACTATGAGGATCGCTATCAGTTCAAAGCGCGCGGTTTCTACGGTGTGACCAGCAAGAACTTTCTGCTGGCGGGTCGCAGCATCATCGGCTTTCATGCCGGGATTAATTACAACAACAACGAAGTGGACGATGACAGCGGTCCCAACTACTGGTTTGGCTATCACCACGCACTGAATCAGGACCTGATGCTCGTATTGGAATACGACTGCGCGTTGCGGGACAAGTATGTGCTGCAGCAGCTTGCTGATGAGCCGGTAATGGAATTACATCGGCGTGATCGGGGTTATCTGAACGGGGCGCTACGCTGGACTTTCGCAAAGAAACTCAGCCTGATTTTCCATTTCAAAGACCTGCTGGGTAACCAGGAGAATCTGGAAAACTTCGAACGTGAGATCCGCATCCAATATGTGGAGACATTATAGAAAATGGGTTACATGCACCGGACCGTGCCGGTACTGCTGTTGCTACCGTTTTTAAGCGGTTGCTACACTGTGATACGTCATCAGCCGGTGGAGCAGTCGGTCGGCTATTATTCCGACTGCCTGCAATGCCATGACAACGGTGTCGAGGATTACTATGTCGAAGAGATTTACCACCTCTCCGCTGACAGCTACTCCCGTTACGCTGGCGAAAACCATTATCGCTATTTTCACGACTCCCCCTGGTGGTGGTACTACAGCTACGATGAGGATGAAGTCGCAGGGGAGGAGGATGATTCCCCGGTCACCCGGATTCTGCGGCGACACCAGAATTTCAACAGTACAGCAGTAATCCAGTTGGGGGAGAATGTGATACGTCTCTCCAGCAGCGATGAACAGGATGAAGGGGACCAGGAGGAAGAGGAAGATAAACCACGCCAGAAAAAACTGAAGCGGAGGAAGCGCTGATGTTGAATAGAGTTTTATCGATCTGCCTGTTGGCACCGCTGCTGGCATCGACTCTGGTCGCCCAGGATGAAGTGGATATTCTCAGTCGAACGCCCTTTACACCGGGTGCACGCGCCGCCGGTATGGCTGGCGCCTTCTCTGCGATTGCCGACGATTACACCGCCCTTTATTACAACCCTGCCGGATTAGCCGGTATGAAACGGATGGAGTTATCCGCCTCCGGCTATATCGGTTTTCTGAACAACGATGCCGACATCGGTCCCGGTACAGCTGCTGCTACCGACGACAGTTTCGCCGGCCTCTCCCATTTTGGCCTGGTATTGCCGTTACCGGTGTATCGTGGCGGTGTCAGCTTCGCCCTCGGTTACCATCGCCTGGTAGACTTCAATCAACCTTACGGGATCAGGGTCGATGAAGCGCAGCTGCTGGTTGAAGAAGAGGGTGGGGTAAACGCCTGGGCTTTTGGTTTCGGGTTTCAGATGAGCCGCCGCTTCTGGGGTGGTTTGACACTGGAACTTCTTTCCGGTGAGGAGAAGTATCTCTTCACGGCTGAAACACCCACGACCGAAGAAAGGGAGTTCTCACACCTTTCCCTGACCGGTTTCCGTGTAACGGTGGGGAGCATGTTTCATCTGTCCCGCCAGTTACGCCTCGCCCTGCAATTGCGCACACCGGTCAAGTACAACTTCGCCTGGGAGGACTACCAGTATGTTCTGATCCAGAACGGTCAGGTGGTCGAAGAGGATGACCGGCTCGGTTATGATTACAAGCTGTATATACCGTTCGAGTTGACCGTAGCCACCGCCTGGCGGGGGCGCTGGTTCGCGCTGGACGGCGAGGTAAGTTTCACCGACTGGAGCCAGGCGCAGTACAACGAGTATTTCGAGGATGATTTCTACGAAGCTAATCGGGCTCTTGACCGCCAGTATGAACCGCGGCTGGGTATGCGTCTCGGTGGGGAATACAATCTACCGACTACCGACCTGGTGTTACGCGCCGGTGTGGCACATTATCCCTTCGCGGGACCCCGGGAGGAGATCACCCCTCGTTATCTGATCACTGGCGGTGTTGGCTATCTGATCGACCAGGTAGTGGATCTGAACCTGGCGGTTGGTTACGAGGTTGCTGATTTCGAATTTGACAGCGGTGACGACACCATTCATGAAAATCGTTCCTCACTGCTGCTCCGTCTCGGTTTTTACTATCGCTTTCAACCATGATAGATGCTCACTGCCACCTCTATGACGCCGCCGATGTGGCACAGCAGATGTATCTTTACGAGCGGGGTGGCGTCGCCTGTGTCAGCGAAGACCTGACTTCACTGGAGCGGAGCCTGGCGCTGGCGGAACAGTGGCCCGGAGTAATCTATGTCGGAGGCGCACTGCATCCGGCACACTCTGTTACCATCACGCCGCTGGAGCTGGACAAATTTTTTGCCCGACTGGAGGAGGTTCATTCCCGCCTCGACCTGGTGGGGGAAAGCGGATTGGATTACAAGTATGCCGTGACACCGGAGCAACGTCAACTGCAAGGGTCACTGCTGCAGCGTCATTTCGATTTTGCCGCCCGGCACCGCCTACCGGTCAACCTCCATTCCCGGCGGGCTGAGCGGGCTGTAGTAGAAGCCGCCCTGGAATTTCGCAGCACTACCGGGCTCAACGCGTTGCTGCACTGGTTTACCAGTTCGCGCAAGTTGATCCGTCATGGTGCCGCCGGAGGACTGTTCTTCAGTGCCGGTCCGGTGATACTGGAGGATGAAAACTCCTTCCGGGCGGCCTGTTCCATACCGCTGGAGCTGTTACTGACGGAAACTGATGCGCCGGTTCCGTTCACACGGGGTGGTGGCCGTCTGGAAGCGGTTAAGGAAGTCACGGAGAAACTGGCTCTGTATCACGAAATGTCATTGTCTGAATTTGAACTGGTATTGCGGGACAACTTCCGGAGCTATCTGGCAGATCCCGCCGCCGATACCCCGGGAGCTGAATCCTGATTATGAGGACTTTTAAGTGAGTATGAGAGTAAAACTACTGGCGTTGATATGTCTGGCAATACTGCCACAGCTGCTGTTGCACTGCACTATCGACGAAGACCCCTGGCCTGGTTCGGTGGAAATAATTGCCAGCAGTGATCTGGACGGCTCCGATCCTGGAGCGACCATCATACTTGACGGTGTGGAAACCCTGTATCACACCCCTTACACGATTACCGACCTCGCAGCGGGGACCCATACAATAGCCCTGTCAGCGGCTGACTACAGTATGCTGGAGGTCAGTTATCAAATTCAGCTCGACAACGCTGATCCACACACCCGGCTAGAGATATTGCTGATACGCCACCGGGGTACAGTCAGCGTGACCGCCGTAGACAATGACGATAATCCACTCCAGGCCCGTATCGTAATGGATCTGACATCGCAGGGATTTCAAACACCTTACCAGTTGGACCCGATTACCGGCCAGCACCTCCTGCACCTGGCGGCAAACGGTTACACGACAACCCCGGAATCTCTGCTGGTGGATGTGATACATAATGAGGAAACCACGGCTGTGTTCATCCTGACCCAGACACCGGGTGACGCCTTTCCGGTGGAAGTCAATGCAGAAAATGAAGATGGGACACCTGCCACAGGTCTGGAAGTCTGGCTGGACAGCCGACCCTACGGATTAATCACACCAGCTCAATTCGAGGTTATTCCCGCTGATGTGGATCACCTGCTGGAGTTACGTGTTGGCTATAGTATCCGTGCAGAGTTGCTGGTTCCCGCCGGACAGCAGGAGCTGCTGATCTGGGAGCCGGTGATCACTGAAATCGAGTTGAGCCTGTTCAGCGTTCCGCCCGGGATGCCGATCTATCTCGACGAGATGGTTACCGGATTTATTACTCCACACAGTTTTCCTCTGATTGGCACCCATTTCGTCAGCGTCGGCAGTACCGGCCACGCCACTGATTTACCCGGTGGCTGGCTGCTGGATATAGCTGAAAGTACCGACATTGAGGTCACTCTGACCGCCGGCAACAACGGTGTTCAGTTGAATGATATCGCGACCGATTTCTCCCTGCCGCTTTACGGGGCACCAGGTGTCGAAATGACCCTGCACCAGTTCCGCGGCCGCGTGGTGCTGTTGAATTTCTGGTTCGTGGATTGTCCCAACTGTATCCTGGAAATGCCGGGTCTGAATACAGTCTATCACGAATTCAGATCGCAGGGGTTCCGTTTCCTGGCGGTGGATGAGTTGGGCAGCTCTGCTGCTGAGGCTGAAGCTATC
>JADHUQ010000102.1 GCA_016784425.1 Candidatus Delongbacteria bacterium
AGCTCTACGGACGCTTACCCGGATTCCGCGTTCAACTGCTGGCTGACAGCTCCTGGTTACAGGCGCGTGACAATTTCTACCTGGCACAACAGCAACTGCCGCTATCACTCCACCTCGAGTACGATTCCCCCTGGTGGAAGCTGCTGGCGGGTGACTTCAGTACCCGCGAAGATGCAGCCCGCGCCCGTCACCAGCTGACGACACAAGGGTGGCCTGACGCCTGGATCGTCAATTGTCGGGTGATCATTGCCGGCCCGCTGGCTGCGGCGTCGGAACCGGAACCTTTGATACCGGTCTATTCATTTTTCACCATCCAGGTAGCCGCCCTGCGTGATACATCAAACCTGGTAGAATTCCGGAGCAGGTTGGGCGAGTTGGTCATCCTTTCCGAGCTTGATTCCTTCCAGATCTGTGTCGGCCGTTTTGAGCAGCGGAATGGTGCCCAGGCGGTTCTTTCCGGTATAAGACAGCAGTATCCAGCTGCATTTATCCGCAAAACCGGGGGCAAATAGTCAAATCATTGACATGATGGCTTTTGCGTTGTAGTATAGCCTTTTGATATTCATATATGGCGCGATGCGGAATGAATCGTATCGAGCGGCAGGTTCACATCAACGACAGGTGAGATTGTAATGGACTTTAATCACGACTTTGTCGCGGTGGCAATCATGCTGGGTCTGGCGGCACTTATCAGTGGCGCTATGGTCATCATCAAAGGACTGCTGGGGCCCCGCAGCACCAACCCCAGCAAAGAACTACCCTTTGAATGCGGTGTGGAAGCGGTTGGATCCCCCCGCCGTGGTATGCATGTCAAGTATTACGCCGTCGCCATCCTGTTCATCATCTTCGATATCGAAATCATATTTCTCTATCCCTGGGCGGTGCATTTCCGCCAGTTGGGTCTATTTGGATTCTGGCAGATGCTCATCTTTCTGGCCGTACTGGTGGTCGGGTTGTTCTATTCTGTCCGGAAGGGAGTTTTTAAATGGCAGTAGAGAATCCCCTGGGCGATGCCGTCATCACAACCAAACTTGATGCCTTCATCGGCTGGGCCCGCAAATGGTCGATGTTCCCCTACCCCTTTGTTACTGCCTGTTGCGGCATGGAATATATGTCCGCTTCCGCCGCCCGCTACGATCTGGATCGTTTCGGTGCTGCCTGGCCCCGCTTCACCCCCCGGCAGGCTGACCTGCTGCTGGTAGTGGGCACGATCAATCACAAATTGTCACCTGTCCTGAAGCGGGTTTACGACCAGATGTGCGACCCCCGCTATGTGGTGGCTTTCGGAGCTTGCACCGTTTCGGGCGGTCCCTATGACAACTACGCCGTGGTGCAGGGAATCGACAATATCATCCCGGTCGACATGTATATCCCCGGTTGCCCTCCCCGTCCTGAAACGGTACTTGACGCTGTCATCAAACTGCAGGCCAAGATCCAGAACTCGCCACAGGAGATGTAACATGAGCGAACTTTTAACTATCCCGCTCCTGCAGGAGCTTTTCGGCGAGACCATCCTGGAGAGTCACGCCCACCGCGGCGACGAGACGGTGATCATACCACCGCAGTCACTGGAGGAAGTGGCCACCAGGCTGCAACAGGACGAGCGTCTGCGTTTCGAATTCCTGATGGACCTGACGGCGGTAGATTACCTGCATCTGGACCGACCAAAGCGTTTCGAAGTTGTGTATCACTTTTATTCACTGACACACAATCGTCGCCTGCGGGTCAAGGTGCGGGTGGATGACGGTGAACCGGTACCCACGCTGGCCCTTCTCTGGAAGACGGCCGACTGGTTTGAACGGGAAACAGCGGAGATGTACGGTATCAAATTTGCCGGTCATCCCGACCCGCGGCCGCTGCTGTTGTACCCGGAGTTCAAAGGATATCCGCTACGCAAGGACTATGATCAGCGTGCCAGTCACCCGCTGGTTGAAAGCCGTCGGAAAGGGGAATCAGCATGAGTGAAGAACGGTACATTCCCCGCAATGACCTCAATATCGAGACGATGCAGATCAATCTGGGACCATCGCACCCCACTACCCACGGGATCATCCAGATGGACCTGCAGGTGGCGGGTGAGGATATCATAGAAGCAGATGTAATTATCGGTTATCTGCACCGGGGTTTCGAGAAAATGTGCGAAGCACACAACTGGAACCAGGCTGTCATATACACCGACCGGCTCAATTATGTATCACCCCTGATCAACAACGTCGGCTACCACCTGGCGGTGGAAAAGCTGATGGATATCGAAGTCCCCTCGCGGGGGCAATATGTCCGGATGGTGTTGAGTGAGATCATGCGTATCTGTGATCACCAGACGGCACTGGCGGCAGCAGCGATGGAGCTGGGCGGTTTCACGCCGTTTCTGTACCTGATGAAGGGGCGCGAGTTATGGTGGGAGCTGCTGGAGCGGGTGGTCGGCGCCCGGGTAACCACCAGCTTCACCCGTATCGGCGGCATGGTGGCTGATCTGCCGGACTGGTTTGCCGCCGCGGCTGAGGATATTCTGCTGGAGACTGCCAATATCAACCGGGAAGTCCACACCCTGCTAACCCGCAATCGGATCTTTATCGACCGTACCCGCGGTGTTGGCTACATCAGCCCCGAGGATGCCATCTCTTACGGTTTCACCGGCCCCATGCTCCGCTCCTGCGGCATCGAGTACGATGTGCGGGTAGCTGCACCCTACCTGGCTTACAATGATATCGATTTCGAGATACCTATACTGACCAACTGCGATGTTTACGATCGTTTCTACATCCGACTACTGGAGATAGACCAGAGCTGCCGTATCATCAAACAGGGGCTGGCCAAGCTGCCGCAAGGGCCGGTCAACCATCTCGACAAGAACATCTCCCTGCCGCCCAAGTCAGAGGTTTACGGTTCCATCGAAGGTCTGATGGCGCACTTCAAGCTGCTGATGAACGACAACGGCGTCCGCCCGGAAGCGGGGGAGGTGTATCACGCGATCGAAGCCGCCAATGGTGAGCTGGGCTACTACCTGGTCAGTACCGGTGAGCTGTGTCCCCACAAGTGCCGGGTGCGGCCGACCTGCATGCCGTTTACCCAGGCGTTACCACAGATGATTAAGCAGGGGATGATCGCTGATGTGGTGCCCTGTTTTGGTTCGATCAACATGATCGGTGGCGAGCTGGATCGCTGACACCGACATTCGTGCTACTGTGAAACGAATAAGCAAGAGATAACCAAAGCCTGTTTATGGAAAACAACACAATCTCTATTGAAATCAACGGTGAGAGTTTCTCCTTTCCTCCCGGCACCAACATCCTGAAAGCCTGTAACATGTCGGGCTTTCCTGTCCCCCACTTCTGCTATCATCCCTGTCTCTCTATCTCCGGTAACTGTCGCATGTGTATGGTGGAGCTGGAGCTGAACGGTCGCAGCAAGGTTGATGTCGCCTGTGTCAACACTGTGGCGGAAGGCCTCAAGGTACTCACCGACACACCGGCGGTATTGAAAGCACGCCGGGCCAGCCTGGAGTTTCTCCTGCTCAATCACCCGCTCGATTGCCCCTTCTGCGACTGTGCCGGTGAATGCAAGCTGCAGGACTACTATGAACAGTACGGGAATCCTGAGTACAGCCGTTTCAGCGAGGAGAAAGTCCACAAACAGAAACGGCAGTCGATCGGTCACAACCTCAAGCTGGATGCGGAACGGTGTGTACTCTGCACCCGTTGCGTACGCTTCTTTGAGGAGGTGGTCGGCAAAAAGGAGCTGGGTGTGGGCCACCGTGGCGCGCACAGTGAGATCCATGCACTGGCTGAAACCGGCGTCGACAACGATTACACCGGTAATGTAGTCGACATCTGCCCGGTGGGTGCGTTGACCGATACAACTTTCCGTTTTCAACGACGCACCTGGTACCTGCAGTCGGTGCCCACCATCTGTCCCGGATGTGCCCGCGGCTGTAACATCGAGCTGCAGTTCGATCTGGAGCATGAATACAAGCGTGCTGGTAAACGGGCACAGCGGATCAAACCCCGCTATAACGAACAGGTCAACCAGTGGTGGATCTGTGACAGCGGACGTTACGGTTTTGGTGCCATCGACGATAACCGGCTGCAGCAGGCCTCTGTCAGCGAGGAAGGTCAGAACAGGACTGTCAGCAGCAACGAAGCGGTGAAGGCAGCCGCAAAACTGATCCGTCGGTTTATCGATAAAAAAGGGACCGCTGCTCTGGCGGTTCTGGCTTCCCCGGATGAGACCAATGAAGGGTTGACTGCACTGCGTCAGCTGTTCCGGGAAGGTCTGCAGCTGCCGCAGATTGATTATCGCCTGGCGGGTGAACCGCAGGGTGTGGCAGACCAGCTGCTCAAGCACGCCGACCTGCATCCCAACAGTCGCGGTTGTGCCAATCTGCAACTCGAGCCGAAGTTTGAATCCGGTTCCCTCGCGACACAGATTGAATCCGGCGCCATCAGCGGATTGATCTGTTTCCGCCACGATCTACCCGCGTTGCTGACCCCACAGCAGCTGGAGCAGCTTGAGTTGCTGGTTGTTTTCGAGACCCATGTAGTGGAGTGGAACCGTCAGCCTGAGGTGTTGTTGCCACTGGCAGTCTACGCCGAGCAGAACGGCTCCTTCACCAGCTTTGACGGCATTACCCAGCAGATCAACCGCGCTTTTGCCCCCAGTGGTGAAGCGGGTACGGCGCTGGAGTTGATTCACGCCCTGGCCGGAGAGTTGAAGATCAAAGGAGTTCCGGCCACTCTGGAAAAGGCACGTGTACTTATGAGTAGTTTAAGTGCCGATTTCGCCACTGTCAGCGGTCCCGTTGCGGGTCCGAGTCGCCAGGTCAGCAAGGAAGCCAGGGGAATACAACATGTTTGAGACAATCGCCTCGATTATCAAGATCTGCTTCATTGTCGTCTGCCTGCTGCTACCGATGGCTTTCCTGTTGATGTGGGCGGAGCGCAAAGAGAGCGCCATAATGCAGGACCGCATCGGCGCCAACCGCGCTTCCGTCTTCGGCATTCGTGCCTGGGGGCTCATCAGCATGATGGCGGACGCCATCAAGATGTTCGTGAAGGAGGACTTCTCACCCCCCTTCGCCAACAAGCGACTGTTCCACTTCGCCCCCTTCCTGGCGATGTTCGCCGTCCTGATCACCTTCGCCGTCATCCCATTCGGTCCGGAGTGGACCCTGCTGGGTCATACAGTCAAACTGCAGATTGCCGACCTCGGGGTTGGTTTCCTCTATATGTTCGCCCTGGCACCGCTGGGGATTTATGCCATCGCCCTGGGCGCCTGGGCTTCCAACAACAAGTACAGCGCTTTAGGCGGTATTCGCGCCGTGGGACAGCTGATCTCCTACGAAGTGGTGGTGGGCCTCTCGCTGATCGGCCTGGTGATGGTTTTTGGAACGGTACAGCTGGACAGCATCGTCGTACAGCAGGGAGATTACTGGTTTAACGGCTGGATCCCCAAATGGGGTGTTTTCCTGCAGCCGCTGGGATTACTGCTATTCTTCCCTGCCGGTTTTGCCGAAACCAAACGGGTACCTTTTGACCTCCCGGAAGGTGAGTCGGAGATCATCGGTTTCAACCTGGAGTATTCCGGCCTCAAATTCGGTCTGTTCATGATGTCCGAATTCATCGAGATGGTTATCCTCGGCGCACTGCTGACTACCTTCTTCTTTGGTGGCTGGCAGGTGCCCTGGCTGTTTTCCGACGGATTCCACTTCCCCTGGGGCTGGGATTTCAGCCTGCCCCATACAGCGGTGGTCCTGTTGCAGGTAATGTCGTTCCTGACCAAGCTGGTCTTCTTCGGCTGGTTCCTGCAGATCGTACGCTGGACGCTGCCCCGTTTCCGCTATGACCAGTTGATCAGGCTCTGCTGGCTCTATCTGCTGCCGCTGGCGGTGCTGAATGTAGTGATCACCGGTATTGTCATTCTCGTATTGCAATAGAGGTAGAGACGATTATGGCCCAGTATGTCAATCACGACCAGAAGTTCGGTGCCACCGAGGCGATCTACTACCCCGGTATCGCCAAAGGTGTGGCGCTGACCATTCGCCATTTTGTGGTCAACATGTGGTTTCACCTGATGAAGGCTTTGCGGATCAAAGCGCGTCCCGGTGCGATCACTATCCAGTATCCTGACCAGCGCCGGGTGCTGCCGGCTGCTCTGCGGATACGACACCGCATCAAACTGAATGAGGATGGCCGTCTCCGTTGCACCGCCTGTATGCTGTGCGAAACCGCCTGTCCGGATAACTGCATCTACATCGTACCGATGGAATCACCGGAAGAGGTACCGGAAGAGAAGATGCCGGCCATTTTTGAGATTGACCTGGCCCGCTGCTGCTTCTGCGGCATGTGTGTGGAGGCCTGCCCGATGGACGCGATCCACATGGATACCGGTATCGCCGAGATGGCCAGTGACAGCCGGGAAAACCTGGTGCTGGATCTGGAATCACTGCTGAAACCGGGTCCGATCGTCTGTACCGGTCCGGCCTTCCGGGGCAAGGAGATCCTGGAACTGCTGCCGCATCTGAAAGATGTAAGAGCGATGGAGCATCAGACGCAGCCGGAGGGATCGATCTATCGGGTCGGGAAAACGAATCGCTAACGTTGATTTGCTTCGGTGTCTGTCTGTCTGCAGTGTCGCGAGATACTGAAGGTGGAATCCCCCATATAAAGTGTTTATAGGGACAAAGGGTATAAGTTATCCAGCTGTACTTTCAACTGGATTGCATCTTATCCAGAGCTAGATGGAGAAACCAAAAAATGAAACACCATGCATGCTTGGGAATCCCCTCCTGTTTGTGGTTTTGCTCTCCGCCGTAACAGTCTTTGGCGCATCGCTTGAGATAAGTGACGTACAGGAAACACTTAGAACATTTCCTGAGCAGATCAGACCTTTCAATGCAGAGATTTCGACAATTGCAATATTGCGGGTGGACTTTTCAAATGGATCGAGTAACGAGGCAGGATTGATCGAGAATGAAGTTCTGGTTGATCTAATCGATGCAGGATTCAGAGTAATAGAAAGACAAAACCTTGCCTCTCTTCTGGAGGAAGTAGACCTGGGAACAGCAGGATACATTTCGGAAGAGTCGATGATCAAAAAAGGTAAAATGATCGGGGTGGACGCTTTCCTCGTAGGGAGCTGCCAGATTTCAAGAAGAGTGTTGACCTGTAATCTTAGATTGATTCAAACAGAGACCGGAGCGGTTATCTGGACAGGCAGGTTTTCAGGGGAGAGATGGGCATCAAGACGATTCGGGATTGGTTTGGAAATCGGAAAGTACTCTTCTAACGATGGCTGTTTCAAATGAAGAGGTCACCGGCTCCTTCGATGATGATCCATCCTACATGGGTATTGTAATATCTTTCAGACAAACCCTGTCGAAGTATAAAAGGCTCGGTATAGGTCTTGATTTATCATTTGGTGAATTAGAAGGTGAGAAGGACTTCCAGGAGGGGCAGTATAACAATGAGATCGATGGTGAATTCAGATACGTAGATAGATACAACATCCTGTTGTTGTTGTACGGAAGATTTGTCCAATACGGAGAATCCGGTCAGCATATGGTCAACCCATTTATTGGATATGGATATTTCGGGATGGCTGCCCAGTTTGATAATTATAATAAGGATTATGATAGTAGCACGGATATAACCGGAACCTATATGACTCTCGGGGTTGAACTTCTACCTGCGCCCTGGTTAGGGATTTCAGCCAGTGCTATAAAGCAGAACAATGCAGAAAGCGATGACTCATTTCTGGAACTTTACGCGACGAGTGACATCACCTATACTGTTAAACTAATGCTCTGGTATTGGCAATAGCCTTTCAGACATTCTTGAAATCTGATTTGAGATGATTACCGCCCTTCGGGGCGGTTTTTGTATCTACAGGGAACGCATTCACAACAAGTGTGCAAGTGCTCATGCATATGAGCTTCACGAAGTCACTATTGGTGTAAAAAAGGGGAGTGATTCCTGGGAGTCTGTTAGACTTAGCGGTTTTCAGTGGTCAGTTTGTTCCGGTCTACCACCGGAATGAACCAAATTTCAGACGATGAGTCATTTTAGCCTAAAAAAAAAGGAGCATAGTTGAAACTATATAACGCATTTTTGGCGTTACCACACTGAGTGCGGCAACGGCGGTATGAACCAGACGATTTTAGAGGCATTCCCAATCAGACTTTGGTGAAAAGGGCCATTGCTCTGGAATTTGCGGCAAAACATCATCAGTACGACAGGCTCCATGATAAAATTACTAATGGAAAAGGTATCATGGCTTGATTACAGCATATCAAAGAGCGAAACAGCAGAATCTGAAGAATCTTAAGCAAGATGAATATTGAGCGACGCTATAAAATCACAATCAGAAAAACCGTCACGAAAAAAAC
>JADHUQ010000103.1 GCA_016784425.1 Candidatus Delongbacteria bacterium
AGCAGATAGGAAAAACTGCTGTCGATCAGTGAAAGAGCGGTGGTAAAACAGCGTAGTGTCCCTTCGACAGTATCCAGGATCGTGGAGATACTGTCCTGCCCACCAGCAAGGCTCCAGTCCAGCTCCTGCCAGCTGTTGTCAGGATCATACACCAGATCGGAAAGCGACAGAACCAGTTCGCTGCCGGGATAGAGTGGAAACTGCAACTGAGCTGCCAGTTGCGGAGCATCGTTGACAGCCAGTACCTCCACCGCGATAGCGGCGCTATCAGCCTGCCCCAACGGATCGGTAACCACGAAACCCAGGGTATCGACGCCGTACCAGTCCTGGGGTGGCGTCACTGTCGCACGATGTGTAACCGGATCGATAGACAACTGCACAAAACTCTGCTCCAAAACAGCATAGGTCAGCCAGGAGTCCGCATGATCGTTATCGCTGATCCACTCGTCAAGCCAGAGTGTGGAGTCGCTGCTATCCTCGACCAGGAGTAGATTCGGCAGCGGCTCGTTGACAATCGGTGGATCATCACAGAGCACCAGCATCGTGTCACACGCGTTGACGGTATCCAGGGCGGTGGCTGTGATGACTACCTCCATCAGCGCTGGCTCCACCGGTTGTCTGGCAAAGATGAACAGGAACTCCTGGCCATCAATCCTCACTGTATCAACCAGCGCTGCGGCCGCACCGGCAATTACCTGGTAGCCGATGACAAACTCGGAGTCGGGACTGAAAAATGCTTCCAGGTAATCGTACAGGTTAATTGTATCACGGGGAGCGGTGGTGGTCAGCTGTAAATCCGGCAGGGGCGGGAAAAATGCAAAACCGGCGATAGTAAACTGCGGAGTCTGCTCCAGGTTAAAATCCCAGGTCGCATTACTCCCGGCTTGCCAGTAAAGAGTATTGCGAAAAATAAGATTGTCCTGGTCAATCGTAAGCGGCCAGCCGGAGAATTCGCTCAACGCCCGGACACGGAAAGAGAGGATATCGGTATTGTTGGCGCAGCTGGGCCGGGGTGATTCACCCTGACCGGTTTGTATGATGTAGTCGAGCTGGGTGCCGGGCAGACCGTTGTCAGGATCACCATGCAGGTTGTTGGTCAGTACGATCGCTCCGCCGCAGGGTGCGAAATACCCCTCCCCAAGCTGCTGGAATGGCAGACCATCCTCACCCGGGATTATCTCAAGTACCCCCGCCTGGAGTGTAAGCATCAACTGGAAACCGGTGAGGAGCTCGCCATGCGAATTCAGGTGAACATAAATCTCGGTCTCTTCACCCATGTGCAGGTTTATCTCAGTACCCCCGGAACCATCGTGCAGTTGGATATCACTGAAACCCTCCTGGTCTGCGAACAGGAGCTTTACGCTGAGTGTGATACAAATCAGAATGACAGGTAGACGCCATCGTATCATGGTAGATAAATCACTTTCCGGATTTCCTGGTGTTCAACAGTCAGCGCCCTGACGAAATACAGACCACCGGCCAGGTTATCAGCCCGCCATTGCAACAGGTGGCTGCCGGGTGCAATTGTATCACGGTAAAGCAACGTCACTCGTTGACCGAGTATGTTGTAAACAGCCAACTCCAGCGGTATGGTCTCGTAAATCACAAGTGGTATTGAGATACTGCTGTTGAATGGATTTGGCCAGGGGACCGGGAGTGAAAAGGAGGCTGGTGGTGACGGCAGTTCCCCCCCGGTGGTGACAAACCGGGAATCGACAGTGTGTCCCGCCAGCAGCAACACCGGTAGTGGCTGGTTGTCTCCCTGCAGCGTAAATTCAGCCAGCAGCAGATCACCGTTGACCCCCGGCGTATTGCCACGGCGGGAAGCGGCCAGCAACAGTGTGTTACCGCGGTGATAATTGACGACTGCCTGTTCACCTGCCGCGTTGTTCAGCACCGGTTGCAGCTGCACGGAAATCAACTCCAGCGGCGGCAGTGCCAGCCTGGCGGACCATCCAATCAGATCGGTTCCCCCCAGCAGTGTCAGCGTCCAGGTTGTCAAACCACCACTGTTACGCGACTCCAGTTGCCAGCGGGGAGTAGCACCACTATGACTGGCGCGATATACCGGTGGAACGCCGCTGCTGTTCAGGTTGCTGGTGCAGAGGGTCAGGTCCGCGATATAGACAAAATCATCACCGTCAAAATCACACAACTCATTCCACAACAGGGAATCAGGTGTAGTGCCGTACCCTTCGATCAGGGCGTTAAGATCGGTCGCGTCAATCTGATTGTCCGGTCCTACGCTCCCTGTACTATCAACATAACCGGCACAGTCACCTGCGATCAGCTGCAGCAGATCAATATCAGCTCCGTTAAAATGCGGGTTGACCCCTTCCAGCAGTTCCCCATGCTGGATGGTAAAGGGATAATACCCGTGCAACCACCCGGGAACCTGTGCCACCAGTTCCCAGTTGCCATCCGGGAGTGAGTGGAGCTGATAGGTGCCGTCGTCATCCAACAACAGCTGCAGTCCGGCGATTTGTGAATTGATGTCGTTCAGGTTGAACAGGGGATCACTGACAGGCAGCCAGGATCCTGGCTGTCGCAGAATGAAAGTGCATTCAAGACTGTTGTAATCACGCCCCTGCAACTGGACGTGTCCTGAGATGCGTCCCCGTGCCCAGCTGTGGGAGATCGCTGCAGGTGACTGGATAGTCGTTCCCAGCAGGTCACCATCCTGATAGAAGCTGGTGAAGCGGTTGGCCTCATCATCCACCGCCAGTACCAGGTTATCGATCGTATAGCTGGTGGCAGGATTACGGCGCGGCAGCAACTGCAGCGTGCAAAGCAGATGGGTGCCGTCGTTGAACTCCGGAATGGGGGCGCCGTTTTCAAAATAGGTGAAATCGAGATGATAGCGACCCTCGCTCAAGTCCCCGCCATGATTGTCGTTCTCGAGCACGCCTGCCGGCTGGAAGTCGGGACCCAGCACAAACGGTACCTCAGGCGCAATGACCGCAAAAGCTGCTGTATCGATATCGACATAGAGGCTGACCATGTCTGCTGTGCTGATGCCGGTCTGTGGATAGATATCGATCGTCACCGTATCACCTGGAAAGGTGTCGAAGAGGTAGGGGCGCAACTGCAGGTTATAGTGGACGCCACTTCCGAAACCGTTGATATCAATGGTACCGGGTGCGAAAAATACCGGGTCACTGTCGGCAGGAGTTTCGCCGGCCCCGTTGCTGCTGACCACCAGGAACAGGTGATAGGTAGCATCGCCGGACTCCTCCAGGGTCAACCCCTCGCCCAGTGAAGGACCGGTCATCGTCTGGGGACGGAAGTCCCAGGTGGTCGCACTGCCGGCAGGTGTTGAGATGTGTTGTGGGATAGTACCGTCCAGTGAGTTGACCACCCAGATATTGTCCAGAGTACCAGTGAGATCAGCCCAGCTGCTATCTGCGCCACTGTAGACACCGTCACCCAGCAGGAGCATCACCTGTTGATCTGTGTCACCAAAGTTCCAGGCGTAGACCCAGCGTACCAGGTAACTCTCATTAGCCGAGATCGACACACCCAGCAGTGAGGGATCCACCAGCATGACATTGGGTGCAGCTTCAAAAGTGAAAGCTGTGACAGGCTCCTCCGGCTCGAGAAAATTATCGTTACCATCGTTGAACGAACCGAGACGAGCAGTCACCTCATCCTCAATGATGGCGTAAAAGTGGAGATAATCATCGCTGTTGATGATGGCGCTGGCCAATGCCGGGGGAAGCTGTGCCGGGTACCAGACGAACATATTGTCGTTCTGCTGGTCCGGATCTTCATGAATCCCCCCAATCAGCAACTCTCCGTTGGTTAGAACACCATCGTGGGCACTAAGGCTGTCAGCGAGGTTGAGGAAATCTGTCTGACTAAAATCAGCCAGGCTGTCGGTACTGGCGTCAATGTAAAACGCGATCAGTGCATCATCGTCGGCATCCCGGTCACCATCCACGGTTTCACCCCAGTTAAAAGTGAAACAGAAATCCTCTGCCAGGTTGATAACTGTTGACGGTGGTGTCTGCAGATCAATCACCGGAGTGTGATACACTACGACCGGCGCTGCGCTCTCCTGCAGGTCCACATGGCGTCCATCAGCTACAACAGCGTAAATGCTGTACTGACCCGTCGGCACCCAGCTGGAGGCTGAATTGTATATTGTCCAGGGGTACTCGTTGTAGAGACTGGAGTTGAGGGGCTCCGGGTTGATAGAGCTGCAACCGGTAAGACCGGATACGGCAAGTGCCGGTGGGGAACCGCTGGTCTGGATTGCCGTTGCAGGTACATCCGCAGGACCGTAGAAAAGAGATACCCAGGGATCTGAATCCAGATCGTCGACGGTAAAGCCAAGCACGACCTGGGTGGAGCCACTGCCGTCCTCTGCACCGGTTACAGGATTGTAAAGACCCCCGGAGTCAAGAAACAGCTGCTCTGAGGGATCAATTTGTGTGACACCGGGAAAATGGTAAACCCGCAGCCATCCGCTCTCACCGACGGTACGTTGCGCTGTCAACGAGGAGGTGGCATAGAGATAGTAGGGTGCCTGCTCATTCTCGAGCAAGTCGGCTGTCAGCAATTCCTGCAGGAGATCACCGGCGGGAAGATTGATAAGGGGTTGTCCCGACAGGTCAAGGGCTGCAAACGCTGCCTCGTTCAGCTCCGGCAGGCCCGGCTCGATGCTCCAGTAGAGGGAGTAGGTTGCTTCGAGTACATCTGACAGTGTACCACTGCAGGTAAAAGCGTAACCCCCGTCACCGCCAGCAGTAGCAGTTGAGTCCGCCTGGGGAGCGGTAAAGGTGGCCTCAGGTCCGGGAACAGCCGTCAGGTAACCGGCCAGTGCCTGACCGGGATCAATATCCGCAGTCCCAGTCAATGGTACAGGTAGCGCTGGAACATTGTTGTTGGTAGCGGCCGCGCAGCTGGCGAAGAGGGCGAGCAGGCGTATGTTCCCGCTGCCGCCAATGTTGGTCTCACAGGTAAGCATCAAACTGTCGGTGGTTACGGTCAGACTGAAGGCGCCTCCGACGTCGGTTGCATCGATGAAGGCCATACTATTGAGTTCAAGATCAAACTCAAACCCCGCTGGCAGTACCAGTATCAGCGTTTCGCCCACCGTGATATCAGTGGTCTGCTCCAGATGTAATATCAGATCACGTCCCTGGTAGGCGGCACTCGTGAGATCCAGCGGAGTGTAAGGTCCACCCCCGGGCAGGTAAGGCAACTGTACCGCAGTGGCTGTCAATGATTGTGCTACACTGATGGCTGCTTCTGCTGTGTTAAGCGATGTCAACAGCAGTAAAGCAGGCCACAGAAATGATAGCATTCGTCTGTACACAGATAACCTCATCGTCAATCTCCTGCCAACAGCCCTTTATCCCGTCAGACTGGCTGCTTTGAGCTGCTTTACCTATAGACGTCAGCAAGCAGTATGCCAGTGAGCGTTTCGGGTACACCAGCGGAACAGCTATCAGTAACATTTGAAAAATCAAGAACTAGGGAATCAGGTAGTTCGGAAATGTTGAAGTTGCGAAGTGGAGTTCCCTGCAGTTTGACAGGTAAAGGTTGCCAGTCCCCGGAATCTGGAGCAGGGCAGTAAATCACAGATGTTGACAAACCCTGCCTTTCCCAGGGATCAAAGGGTGAATTTGCAGATAACAGCGAGGGGCAACGGGTAGCCGGGTTCCAGCTGAAGACAGATATCAGGTAAAATAAAATCACTGGCGACTTTACCGATCATTATACATATTGCCTGCTGAGAAACAGTAAATAGAACGTGATACATTCCCTCCAGCATACACTACACTGGTCAGGGCTCTATACAATGAGTACAGGCAACGAAGCGATCGAAGTAATGCGGGATCGAATTCAGGGAATTCGTGACCTGCCTACATTACCCACGGTAGCTGTCGAAATAATCGGTCTGGTACAGCGAGAATCCTCCTCGGTGATGGATGTAGCCCAGGTGATGTATCGCGATCCGGTATTGACTGCCAAGGTACTCAAACTGGCCAACTCGGCCTTCTACGGTCTGCGCCGGCAGGTGGAGACACTGAACCAGGCCATGGTGGTTCTTGGTTTCAGTGAGATCCTTAATCTTGTGCAGAGCGTGGCCGTGATACAGGCATTCAACGACGAGCAGTTCGAACCCAGTTTCGACCTGGCCGCCTTCTGGGATCACTCGGTAGGTACCGGGGAGATCAGTCGCGCTCTGGCTGGCGAGATCGGTTTGCGTTTTGATGGTACCGATTTCACGGCAGGCTTGATACATGACATCGGTAAGATTATTCTGGAACTGTACTTCCACCAGGATTTTGAACGAGTTCTGAAAGCGTCCAGAACCGGCAAAACCCCCCTCTACCAGTCGGAACGGAAACTGTGGAGTGTCGACCACACGGAGATCGGATCGTGGCTGGCAGAGAAATGGATGCTGCCGGTCAGACTGGTGGATGTGATACGTCATCATCATAATCCACTAAACAGCAGCACCGACCCGGCACTGGTTGCTGTCATTCACCTGGCCAATACCTTTGCCAAAACAGCTGAGATCGGATTCAGTGGTGATCGCGTAATCTTCGACCTGAAGCGTGATCCCGCCTGGGCTGTTCTAAAGGAGCACGCGCCAGCGATTGAAGAGTTCGATCTGGAACGCTTCACTTTCCAATTGGAAGAGCGAGTGGATCAGGGACGCGACTTCCTGCGAATTGTCAACAGCTGATACCGGAGTCAATGTGGATCATGTCAGACAGGTAGTCGTCCAGGCCAGACAAAAGCTGTATGACAGTTCGGGGATATATATCTCCGGTGACCAGCTGGCTTACTTCAGACGACAGATTGTCTCACGCATCGAAGAACTGCACCTTGAATCTGGAAGCGACTACCTGGAGATACTGGACAACGGTACTGAAGGAGTAGAGATTCACCACCTGCTGAAAAAAGTGTTTATCGGCGATACCCGGTTTTTCAGTCATCGTTACCAGACCACTGCAATCGTCGATTACGCCCTCCCGGAGATCATCCATGAGAAAAACTGTGAGACGGTCAACATCTGGTTTCATGGTGTGGGGTGTGGCGAAGGGGTGTATTCACTTATGCTGCTGCTGCACGAGCAGAACCTGCGTTACGGACACAATTATAAATACAACATTATCGGTAGTGATGTCGATGATGATGCACTGAAACAGGCGGAGCAGGCCTGGTTCCGCTGGTCTTCTGTATCACATCTGGATGAGGGGATTCGCGAAAAATACTTCTCGAAAGAAGAAGGTAACCAGCACCGCTTTCTACCATTACCGGGACAGACGATAACATTCCAACAGTTGATCCCACATGAGATTGCGCGGTGGCAGCAGGCTGAACAGCCAGACCTGATCCTGTTTCAGAACATACTCATGTATTACGGATTGCGACAGCGGCAGCAGATTGCAGAGCAGCTGCACGGGCGATTGTCACCATCCGGTTATCTGTTTGTCGGTCCCACAGAATCCCTCTACCAGGTAACCGACAAGTTTCGCATCATTCACTTTACCAAGACACTGGGTTACAAGAAACCGGGAAACGGCTGATACGAAAACAGTGCTGTTTCTGAAAGTGAGAGTCAGATGAGTAAGAAAACAGAGGATTCGTTCCGGTTTTTGCAGGAGTTCAATCAACCCTCTGACGAGGGGATGCAGCATGGTTTTGCCGTCAACCACCAGGTGGTCGGATCATTGCATATGAGCTGGAAACCGCCTATGGATATTTTTTATTCCGGGGAAAACCTGGTAATCATTATGGATATCGCCGGGGTAGAGGAATCACAGCTATACCTGTCCTTCCAGGATCAGCGTCTGGAAATCCGAGGTATTCGCCCTGAACCTGGTGGCTATCCCGACCGGGAATTCCATCAGCTTGAGGTGAACTTCGGACCTTTCCAACGCTCGGTCAGTATCCCTTTCAGTATAGAGAGCGAGCAGATAAGAGCACGCTACGCCGGCGGATTTCTGGAAATTGTCATACCGGTGCCCGGTGTAGAAGACAGACGTGGTTTATTAGAACTGGACTGAGGTGATTATGCAGACTGATGACGCCACGAGCGCCATTAAAATACCGGCAACATTGCCGCTCTTGCCCCTGGACGACATTGTAGTTTTCCCCTTTGTTATCGTCCCGGTGGTTGTGACGGAACCACGCCAGATGGAGATGGTGAACAAGGTTCTTTCAAGTGACAAAATGCTGGCAGTGTTTTCCAAACGCAGTACTGATCCGGCTGATGAAGAACGCCGTTTCTACGATACCGGTTGTGCTGCCATCGTGCTCAAGATGTTTAAAATGCAGAACGGGGAGGTTGGGCTGCTGCTGCAGGGACTGGCCCGTGTTCAACTGGATTCGCTGGT
>JADHUQ010000104.1 GCA_016784425.1 Candidatus Delongbacteria bacterium
GTTACCTCGTGAAGTAAATAATCAGGCCGGGTGCGATGAAAAACACCAGCCCCAGATAAGCAAGTGGGATGTACCGGGAACGTTCTGCCAGCGCTGCCAATGACTCGGCCAGCCAGATCGGGATAAACCTCAGGGGCCAGATGATTATTGAACCCAGGATGTTGAACATCAGGTGGGCGAATGCGGCCGTAATTGCCGCAATCTGGCCGGTGGCCAGCGAAGCCAGTATGGCGGTCACAGTCGTACCGATGTTGGCACCCAGTGTATAGGGTAGAATCTGGTGGAGGGTGAGAATACCGGAGGCGGCGATCGGCACGATAAGTGAGGTGGTGATCGACGAACTCTGCACCAGAACCGTCAACATCAGGCCCAGCATCCAGGCGTAAAGCGCATTGCTGAACAGTGTCTGCTGGAACCAGACCTCGGTGCGACCGATGATGAGCTTCTTCAGCACGTCGGTCAGGTACTTCAAGGAGAGAAACAGCAGCGGAACGGCGATAATCAGCAGCAGTACGCCATTCTGATGAACCAGCTGAGCCACCAGTTTGATGACCGGCTTGGTTATCAGCTGGAGCGGATTCATCAGATGCCCACCGCCAAAAGCTTCGAAGATGCTACCCATCCAGAGGGCGATTTTCTCCAGCAGGCCAAAAGTGATTTCTAATGGATACAGGACCAGCACAACAGTGATATTGAAAAAATCATGGACGACCGAAGCGGCAAAACCACGCCTGAACTCGATGGCACGGTTGATAAAACCGATCGAGACTATCGTATTGGTAATGGAGGTACCGATATTTGAACCCATGATCATCGGTATCGCCAGGTTCAGATCGATGGCGCCGGCGCCGACCATGCCGACAATCATCGAGGTCGTCGTTGAAGAACTCTGGACAATGGCCGTCGCCATCATGCCGATCAACAACCCGTTAAAAGGATTGGATACCAGGTTAAAAAGGTTCTGGGAAAATCCCTTACCGAACAACTTGAAGGAACTCCCCATCATCCCGATACTGGTAAAGAAAAGGTACAGTACTGTCAACAGCGCCAGAATCAAGAGTACTGTTTTCAGTGGGGAATTATCGGAAGCTTCCAGCTCTTCCCGGGCAGTGCGATAAGTTGTCATGGCAAGCTCAGATTATTGGTAGCCCTGTTCAACGGTCACATAACGATTGATCGACAGACCCCAGGCACGGTTTCCCGATGCGGCAAAAGACAACACTGCGTCACCACTCAAATTGCTGGCCAGGGAGTCTGGTAACACCCTCTTTCTAAATTGCGCTATTGAGTGCCGGGACAACCTCAAAGAGATTACCCACAATACCATAGTCAGCCACTTTAAAGATAGGTGCTTCCGGATCCTTGTTGATGGCTACTATGAAACGGGAGGAAGACATGCCGGCCAGATGCTGGATAGCACCGGAAATACCGCAGGCGATATATAGGGTCGGTGCCACTGTCTTGCCGGTCTGTCCCACCTGATCGCTGTGGGGACGCCAGCCGGCATCCACCGCCGCCCGGGAAGCACCAACCACACCACCCAGCTTCTCTGCGAGTTGCTCGAGAATGTCGTATTTCTCTGATCCCCCCATGCCGCGTCCACCGGAAACGATCACATCCGCTTCAGTCAGGTCAATCTTGGCACCAGCCGCCACAGCCAGTTCCCGTACAATTGCCAGTGCATCAAGAGCAGCAGCTGATCTGCTTTCAACCGTGGTTGCAACCGCCTCAACCACCTCTGGCGTGAACGCTTTGGGGCGGAGGGTGAAAATCGCCAACTCGCCGGTTGGTCTGACCAGGACTTGTGCCTTGTTGGCGAACACCGGGCGCAAACCGACCGTCGTACCGTCCTGGTTTTCCAGGCTGATTACATCAGCTATCACTGTGACACCGGTCAACGCTCCCAGGCGGGGGGAGAGATCGCGACCCTGGCTGCTGGCCATCATCAGAACCGTATCAGCCTGCTGATCACTGACCAGCTGCGCCAGTTCAGCAGCCCAGACATCACCGCTGTAGTCAGCCAGGTTTCCGCCGGAAAGTCTGATTGCGCGGGAAATGCCCCAGTTACCAAGTTCATCAGTCGCCACCTCACCGATGACAACCGCCACCAGCTCCTTCTGCTGGGCGGTGGCCAGTTTTCTACCGGCAGTAGCCACCTCTGCGGCGTTACTCTTTAACTTCCCGTCGTGGGATTCCAGGTATATCAGAATAGAAGACATTATTCCTCCGTGATAATTCAGCTGAGCCTAAAGCACCTTGGCTTCCTCTTTCAGCAACCTGACCAGTTCTGGCACCGCGGCGGTACCCTCACCGACGATCTTGCCCTCGGCGCGGGAAGGGGGGTAACTCCAGGTTAACTGTTCCGTCGTCGCTGCCGCAACTTCACCGCTAACCAGATCAACCGGTTTACGTTTGGCCTGCATGATTCCCTTGAGCGAGGGGTAACGGGGTTCGTTGAGCCCCTTTTCAGTAGTAAGTAATGCTGGCAGGGTGACTTCGTATACCTCCCGGCCACCCTCTACCTCACGTTCGACGACAGCCTTGCCCTCCTGCACTTCAAGGGCCGCAATAGCGGTCACCGTGGGAAGTCCCAGCAGTTGACCCACCATGGGGCCGACCTGGGCGTTGTTGTCATCTGGAGCCTGTTTACCGAAAAAGATGATGTCATACTCCATGGTCTTGAGTTGTGCCGCCAGCAAGCGGGCTGTAGTCAGAGCGTCACCATTATAGCTGTCAACTTCGATCAGTACCGACCGATCGGCGCCCATTGCCATCCCCTTCTGCAAAGTACTCTTGATGCTGGGGTCTCCAACAGAAAGCAGTACAACCTCCCCCTCACCGGCAGCTTCCTTGAGCTGGAGTGCTGCTTCGATAGCATACTCATCATAGGGGCCGATGATGTAGCTGAAGTCCCCCTGCTCTACACCGGTTTTCTCAGGATTGATCGTAATCCTGGATTCTGTGTCCGGCACCTGTTTCATGCAGACTATGGCCTTCATAATCCTCCCACTTTGTTTCGGTATACACTCACGCAGGCACACCTGCAATTCCCAACAGCAAAGGGTGATCGCAACGGTCCTGCAGTTCTTAACGGTCAAACAATATATCTGCGGCCGGTTCGCTATTCAAGATCAATTCCGGCGCCTGAGACTGGTTCCGGAGGCTGTTGTCCGGAGTAGCCTATCCCGGCAGCAGCCGCAGTAAAGGGATGAGAGCTGAGCTGATCTCAAGTTACCACCCTCGGTCCAGCAGCCATCCGAGTGGGCTATCTATCAGCATAATGACATCCCCCCCAGTTGAGCTGTAAAGTGTCCGGGAGAGCGACCGGAGGCAAGCTTTTTCGAGAAAGGTGAATTGCCTGAATTGCGGTAGTACAGCTCTGACGCCGGTTCAGACATTTCTTTTACGCAGACGTATCACGGCTGTAGAGATAGTGATGCCTGCGATTAAGGCCATGCCGGCAACTTCATCCAGCAGCACCGGCAGTTCACTACCTTTCTGGTAGATGGCCCGGATGACCGTCATGAAATAGCGCAGCGGATTGCTATAGGTAAGATATTGTATCACATCAGGCATATTTTCTATGGGGATGAAGAAACCGGAAAGCAGGATGGTGAAGATGGAGAAAAACCAGGCGATGAACATTGCCTGCTGCTGAGTGTGGGCCAGCGTCGAAATCAGGATGCCCAATCCCAGTGTACTCAGCATGAACAGTAACGACATCAGGTAGAGCAGGAGCAGACTCCCCTGCATGGGTATAGCGAATATCAGCTGTACCGCCAAGATCCCCACATTGAGCAGGAGGAAGCCAAGCAGCACGAACGGCAATACTTTTCCAAGGATCAGCTCCCAACCACGAATAGGGGTCACCTGCAGCTGCTCCATGGTTCCGATTTCCCGTTCCCGCACAATGTTCATGGCGGTAAGAAAAAGGGTAATCATTGTCAGCAGTACCGCGAGGATTCCCGGCACAATGTGATTGACGCTGACCAGGTTCTCGTTGTACCAGAGACGTGGTTCCGGTACAATCAGATGAATGCTCTGGATTTGACGTGCCAGTTCAGGCACTTCCCGCACCCACTCCAGTTGCAGACCGGCCAGCAAACCCTGCAGGTAACCCAACGCCACGCCGGAGGAATTACCGTCGACACCATCCAACAGGAGCTGCAGCGCAGGCTGTTCACCACGCAACAGATTCTGCCCAAAGCCGTGAGGCACTATCACTGCTACTACAGCCTTTCCCCGATCCAGCAACCGACGTGCTGCCCGTTCCGTAGGAACCGTTCCCAGCAGCTGAAAGGTCTCGCCGGTTTCAAGTGACGCCAGGATAGCACGGCTGTAGCGGGAGTGATCCTGGTCTACCACGACAACACCGACATTGCGGACATCGGTGGTGATGGCATACCCGAGTATAACCAGTTGGACAAAGGGCATCAGGAAGATAATGGCGATGTAGGCCTTTTCGCGACGGATCTGCCTGAACTCCTTTTGCACGAGGTAGAAGACACGTCGCATTACTACTCCGTCACCATTATGAAATGCAGGTGGCAAACTGTACCCACCAGAGTTACTCCGTCACGGTCTTGAACTTGTATATACTTACTATCAGCAGAAAGAGGGTCAGCAGGACGAGATAAAGGGTCTGTTGCCAGAGCAGGCCCAGCCCCACCCCTTTCAACATTATACCCCGGATGATATCCAGAAAATGAGTTGCCGGTACAATTTTAGAAACCCATTGGAAAAGCAACGGCATGCTCTCTACCGGGAAGATAAAACCGCTGAGCATGATGGTGGGCAGAATAGTAGCCATCAAGGCCAGCATCATGGCGGTCTGCTGTGAGCGGGCCACCGTTGAGATGAGCAAACCGAAACTGAGGCCGGTACTGATGTAAAGCAACATGGCCAGCAATACCTGCCACAGTTCACCTCTCAGTGGTACATCAAACCAGTAGACGCCTACCGCCAGGACGATAACGCCGTCGATAAAACCGAGAATAATGTAGGGAACAACTTTGCCGATGATGATCTGGTATCCCCGAGCCGGGCTGACCAGAACCTGTTCAAGGGTACCCATCTCTTTCTCGCGTACGATAGCGATACTGGTCAGCAGCGCACTGATCAGCAGCAGAATAACAGCTATCAGCCCCGGTACAAAGAAGTAGGTGGACTCAAGAT
The DNA here is from genome assembly GCA_016784425.1 of Candidatus Delongbacteria bacterium. Taxonomy (GTDB): domain Bacteria; phylum CAIWAD01; class CAIWAD01; order BS150m-G50; family BS150m-G50; genus BS150m-G50. The sequence continues at coordinate 5,176 of JADHUQ010000104.1, forward strand.
CTGGATTGTAAAGAAAGCGAGGTGACAGGCTGAAGGTAAGCAGAGTGCCGTTACTCTGGTTGGAACTCACCCGCCACAATATCGAGCCAAGATAATTCTGGATGAATTTTGCCGCATTGGGATCAGCTGCATCGATCAACAACTGAACAGGGGTCAACTGATAGTTGATGAAATCCCCGGAGTAATCAGCCGGTATCACAATCAGGCAGCGGGCTGCCTGGCGTTGAAACAACTCCTCGTAGGCGGAGGGTGTGACATCCTCTGCAACCAGCTCAAAAAAGCCACTGGATGTGATACATTCAACCAGGTGTCGGCTGGCAGGTGTTTCTGACAGATCGCACAGGGCGGTGGGTATACCGCGCATCTCCATGGTAATGGCATAACTGAACAGGAGGAGCATGACCACTGGCCAGACCAGGATGATCAGCAGGGTCTGCGGGTCACGCCAGATATGCATGAATTCCTTGCGGAGGATACTGATCAGGACTCTGTTCATAAGCTGGGGCTCCCGCTCACGGTTCTCAGGAAAACCTCCTGCATTGTATCACAGTCATATTTGTCACGGAGTGCTGAAGGTGTGTCAAGTTCCACCAGGCGACCCTGTGCCATGATACTTATCCGGTGGCAGTACTCCGCCTCGTCCATATAATGGGTGGTGACGAAGATGGTCTTGCCCTCAGCTGCCAGGCGATGTATCAAAAGCCAGAACCGGCGCCTGGATTGAGGATCTACACCACTGGTCGGCTCATCGAGAAAAAGGAGGGGGGGGTCATGGAGCAGTGAAGTGCTGAGAGCCAACCGCTGTTTCCAGCCCAGCGGCAGCGCGCCGGTCAACTGGTCCGCTTTATCCACCAGGTCGAGCTCCTGCAACAATTCAGTGGTTTTTTGCATGATTGTTTCACGACGCAAACCGTAGATGCCACCGTAGAACTGGATATTCTCCCTTACCGTAAGATCCTCGTATAGACTGAAGCGCTGGCTCATGTAGCCGATGCAGGCCTTGATACGGTTTGGTTGCGTATAAATGTCATTCCCATGTACGGTAGCGTTACCGGAAGTGGGCAGCAGCAGGCCACACAACATGCGGATTGTGGTGGTTTTACCGGCACCGTTAGCACCCAGAAAACCGAAAATCTCACCGGGTGACACATTGAAGGAAACCTGGTCCACCGCGGTGAAAGTCCCGAAATTACGAGTGAGCCGGTCTACAACTACGGCGGGTGGTAGTGTGGTGACAGGTACAGGATCAGACATCAGTGATTACCTCTGACGACACCGCCTCAACCTGTTGCAACCTGGCCAGAAAGAGATCTTCCATACCCGGTTTTACCGGGTATAGCTGTTGGAAAGAAATGCCGGCCTGGCGCAAACGTGCTTCGACCTCTACCTGGTTTTCGTCTGCTGCGAGTGTAAGGTGGATTCCTTCACCAAAAAGCTGGACCTGTAATCCTAGACCTGCTTCCAGTAATCGCTGCCAGGTTGCCCAGGGATCCGTAGTCCGCAACCGCAGGATCCTGACCTGCAGATTGGCTACAAGTTGTTCCGGCGTATCCTCCGCCAGGAATTTTCCGGCATTAATCAGGCCAACACGATCACACTGTTCCGCCTCTTCCATGTAGGGTGTGGAAACCAGGATGGCGGTACCTTCCTGGCGTAATTCGTGCAGGATATCCCACAGCTCACGACGGGAAACCGGGTCAACACCAACCGTTGGTTCATCGAGCAGGATAACCTCTGGCGCATGCATTAATACACAGGAGAGGGCCAGCTTCTGTTTCATTCCACCGGAGAGATGCCCGGCACGGCGTTGCCGAAATTCAGCCAGATGGGAGAAACGGTAGAGACGGTTACAACGCTCCAGTTGTTCCTCACGAGAAACAGCGTAAAGATCACCGAAGAAGCGGAGATTCTGTTCAACTGTCAGATCGGGATAGAGGCTGAAACGCTGTGGCATGTAGCCGACATGTCTCCGGACATACTGCCGTTCAAGCCGGGTGTCATGGCCGTGCAGGAGAACCCGCCCGCTGTCAGCCAGCAACAGCGAGACCAGGATGCGGATTAGTGTAGTTTTACCAGCCCCATCAGGACCTACCAGGCCATAAATTTCGCCGGAAGCCACCTGAAGTGAGATATCTATCAGCACTGGCAGATCACCCCAGGAACGGGAAACACCTTCCGCCAGTAGAGCTGGTTGTGACGTGGCCGCACCTGAACCAGCGCTACCAACAGCTGGGGTTGGTGGGAGTTCCCGGTGACCGGTTTGCTGGTTGTTGTGGTGAAGCATAAACTATTCCTGTGTGTCATTCATCAGGTTGCGCAGACGTACATCCACCGGCATACCCGCTTTCAGAACACCATCGGGATTGGCAACCGTGATACGTACTGCACAGACGAGAGCGGTACGCGTCTCACGCGTTTGTATCGTTTTCGGTGTGAACTCAGTTTCTTCAGCTATCCAGCTGACTATTCCCGGCAGGTTGGAATCAAAACCGTCACACTGTACCTCGGCGCTGTCACCCAGCCTGACCTGTGGTAAATCCGGCAACGGTAGATAAATGGTCGCCTCCAGCAGTAACGGGTTACCAATAGTCATTAACGACATGCCAGCAGCAACCCTTTCACCAGCATGACGCAGCAACTCAAGTACTACACCATCACGTGGTGCCCTGACTGAAGCCTGTTGCAGCTGCCATTGCAGTGTTGCACGGGCAGCGGACAACTGCGCCGCCTTACTTGCGAAAACGCTCCGCTGGTTGTCAAGTCCCTCCAGTTGTGTTTGCAGGATAATCGCCTCGGTTTGCAGTTCATCCAGTCGGTTGGCGGGAACAGCATTATCCGCCAGCATATTGATAGTCCGGTTGATATTGGTTTCAATCAACTCGAGCTGTGCCTGCAGCTTCCTCTCCTGAAACTGCAAACCGTTGCTACTCAGCGTAAGTTCCTGCAACTGCGCCTGCAGCCGGACCAGTTCATATTCCATCGGTGTGGTTTCAATCAAGGCCAGCTGTTGCTC
>JADHUQ010000105.1 GCA_016784425.1 Candidatus Delongbacteria bacterium
AGCAGATCGGTTACCCGGTGGCGCTCAAAGTGGACAGCGAGCAGGTTGTCCATAAAACTGATGCGGGTGGTGTGGCGCTGAATCTCGCTGACCAGACAGAGCTGCTGGACGCCTTTGAACAGATGTCAGCCAAGTTTGCGGAGTACCAGCCGGCATTTGTGGTCCAGCCGTATCTGGCGGAGGGCCGCGAGGTTATTCTCGGTTTAAAGGGTAACGTCAATCTCCAGCCAACCCTGATGTTCGGTCTGGGTGGACTCTTTGTGGAAACCCTGAAGGATGTCCAGTTCCGTCTGACACCGCTTTCTACTCAGGAAGCGGATGAGCTGATCCGCTCCATCAAGGGTTACCCCCTGCTGGAAGGATTGCGGGGGGAGCAGCCGGGTGACCGGGAGCAGCTCCGGGAGATCATGATCCGTCTCTCCCAACTGGGGGCTGACTTCGCAGAAGAGCTGGATGAGATGGATCTCAATCCGGTCCTGGTATTTAATGAAGGGCTGGGGTGCAGTGTAGTGGACGCCCGGCTGAAATTGAAATCCCACGGTTGAAACAATCATGAACTGGATCCCGCTGACGATAGTTGTCGTCTACATCAGCCTGCTCTACCTCTTCACCTGGCTGACCCGCCGCTTGAGTCGCGGCGGGATGATCGGCTACCTGCTGGCGGGGCGCAACCTGCCCTATTGGGTAGTAGCGCCACTGTTGACCGGTCTGGCCATCGGCGGGGCTTCCACTATCGGGGTTGCCGAACAGGCTTACAATTCAGGCATCTCCGCTGGCTGGTACAATGCGGCCTGGGCAGCCGGGGCACTGCTGGTGGGCCTGGTGGCAGCCGGTCGTTACCGGCGGATGAAGGTTACAACCCTGCCGGAGCTGTTCGAGAGACACTACAATGTCTCCGGGCGGGTAATCGGTGTCAGCGGACAACTGGTCCTGCAGCTGGTCATCACCTCGCTGCAATATGTAGCCGGTGGGGCGATCCTCTCCTCGCTGCTCCCTGATCTGATCACCTTTCAAACCGGGATGCTGATCACCGCGGTGGCTTTTGTAGGGATTACCCTGATCGGTGGTTTCTGGGCGGCAGGTCTGACCAACATTATCAATGTGATTCTCATCTATACCGGTGTGCTGGTAGGTGCCTGGATGGCGGTGGGAAAAATCGGCGGGCCCGCTGAACTGATTGCCCGGCTGCCGGCAGAGCATCCCGGTCTTGATCCGGGAGCTATCGGGACCGGTTTGATTATCGCCTGGTTCGTGGTGATGTGCACTACGGTGTTCTCCGTCCAGTCGATTGTGCAGATCAGTTTCGCAGCCCGTGACGAGTCCTCAGCCCGTAAAGGTTTTATCCTGGGCGGACTGTTGATCCTGCCGATTGGATTTATCAGTGCCATGATTGGTCTGGCAGCTACCGTGTTGCACCCGGGAATCATCCCCACCGAAGCGCTGCCGCGCACCGTGTTGAGTCTCAGCCCCCTGGTAGCGGGCCTGGTGCTGGCAGGGCTCTGGGCGGCCGATGTTTCCACAGCCTCTGCTCTGCTGGTGGGCAGTGCTACCCTGGTGGTCGGCGATATCATCAAACGTTTCATGGCACCCAATCTGGGGGAAAGAGAGGAACGGATTATTTCGCGGCTTGCGGTGCTGGTGTTGTCGATCCTCACCTACCTGCTGGCTGTTTCCGTATCCGGTATCCTCAAAACCCTGCTCATCGGTCTCACCCTGACGACAGCCTACACCCTGGTAACCCTGATGACCATTTTCCTGCCTCGCTGGTGTAGAAAGTCACACGCCACCTGGACCCTGTTGATGGCCATGGCTGCCCTGTTGTGCTGGCTGGTCTCCCCACCGCTCAGGGAGTTTTTCAGCAGTATCTCACTGCCCCACCCGATCTATTTCTGCTGGCTGGTCAGTATAGTTACTTTCCTGCTGGTTGCCCTGCTGGATAAACGCAAGATTGAACCAATAACTGTGAAAAGATAAAACACCCTTCAAAGGGCAGGAGGAGCTGTGGAGAACAATAACGACCGTCAGTTACGCATCGGCGTTATAGGTATCGGTCCAGTGGGGGGGATTCTTTTAGCCCATCTCATTGAAGCTGGAGCATTTGTGGTGGCTTGCGATGTGATGCGTAACCGGATCGCCAGCATCAAGAAGTCCGGATTACGTCTGACCCATGGTATCGAGAAGAAGGTAGAGGTGGTCAACACCTGCTGTTCCATCCAGGAGTTGGAGATGTACGATCTCGATGTGGCGATCATCACCGCCAAAACCCCGGCTCTACCGACTGTGATTTCTCATCTGGCAGAGATTGCTTCTGATACGATGTATGTCTTATGCGCCCAGAACGGTATTGACAACGAACTGGAAGTTGCCCGTGCTTTCAGCGAAAACCGTACTCTGCGTATGGTGATCAACTTCGCGGGTAACATGAGTGACATCAATACCGTGCATGTCAGTTTTTTCCACCCCCCCAACTATATCGCCGCCCTGACACCGGAGGGAAATGGAATTGCCGGGTCGTTAACCGACCTGCTCAACTCTGTGAATCTGGGAACGGAAATCCCGGAGGACATCCAGGATCTGGTCTGGGAAAAAGCCATCCTCAATTCCGCTCTCTCCGGAATCTGCGCCATCACCCGGAGGACGATGAAAGAGGTAATGGACTATCGCGGTACCCGGGAGCTGGTGGAAGCACTGATCGATGAGTCGGTGCAGGTTGCAGCGGCGGAGGGTTTTGAATTTGGTAAGAAATTCCGACGTTTCAGCATCGGTTATCTGAAAAAGGCCGGTCACCACCGACCCTCCATGCTGATCGATCTGGATAACGGACTCAAGACAGAAATCGACAGTCTTAACGGAAAAATCATGGAGTACGGGCGCAAACACTACAGTCCGACCCCCCTGAACCAGGCGGTCACGGCGATGGTGCATCTGTTGGAAAAATCCTCCCAGGAATAGTGCCGACTGATGGCAGGGGTGTCTCCGGCAGGCAGGCTCGTGTGTCTGAGCCAACCTTAACACTTCCGGAAGTCTGATCGAGGATGCAATGTTAGAGATAGATAGGAGCTGTTCATATGAAGATACAAGCATATCAGATGGTTGGCAGGAGCCAGCCGTTCGCGAAGACCGAGTACACTGTTGCGGAGATCAAACCTGATGAAGCGCTGGTGGAGGTGGCCGGTTGTGGTGTCTGTCACACCGATTTGAGCTTCTGGCACTTTGGTGTTCCCACCCGTCATGAACTACCACTGGTGCTGGGTCATGAGATCAGCGGCACTGTGCTGGAGGGACCCCAGGAGCTGCTGGGCAAGCCGGTGGTAATCCCCGCGGTGCTACCCTGCGGGGAATGTGATCTCTGCCATCAGGGAAGGAGTAATATCTGCCGCCGTCAGCAGATGCCGGGTAACGATTTTCATGGTGGGTTCGCCAGCCATGTCGTCGCTCCTGCCCGTTTTCTGGCACCGGTTCCTGAAGGTGCGCTGTCACAACACACGCTGGCGGAACTGGCGGTGGTCGCCGATGCGGTTACTACCCCCTACCAGGTCATCGCCAAGAGCGATCTGCAGGCGGGTGAGCTGGCGATAGTGATCGGTGTCGGTGGTGTCGGCATTTATGCGGTTCAACTGGCTGCCATCCGGGGCGCCAAGGTGGTAGCGATCGATGTCGCGGCGGATAAACTGGCACAACTCGATGGCATGTCTGATGTGATCTGCCTCAACAGCAAAGAGCTGGATATCAAAGAGATCAAGCAGCAGGTCAAGGAAAACTGCCGTGAACTGGGGACGCCAGCCCACGGCTGGAAGATCTTCGAAATGTCCGGTACCCGCGCCGGTCAGGAGTTGGGTTTTGCCCTGCTGGGCACCACTGGTTCGCTGGCAATTGTCGGTTTCACGCTGGATAAACTGGAAGTGCGGCTCAGTAACCTGATGGCGTTTGACGCTGAGGTTAAAGGGACCTGGGGCTGTAAACCGGAACTCTACCCGGCAGCCATCGCTCTGATCGCTGAGGGGAAACTGCAGCTTAAACCTTATACCGAGACATTCCCACTGTCGCAGATCAACGACATTTTTCAACAGACACTGGAACACAAGTTGTTGAAGAGATCGGTCCTGATCCCTGATTTTACCTGATTGTAACCGCCCCAACGGGGATTCTGAATAATCAAAAGGAGATATAGCATGGACACTCAGCTTGTCAGTCACAACCTGGTGGAGGTTGATTTCAAGGAGATCATTTACGAATTGCGTCCCTGTCTCGATCAGAATGGTGAGGTAGTGGATGGTCTCTTCAACGCCTGGATTCTTATCAACAATCCCAAGCAGTACAACTCCTATACGACCGCTGCCGTCAAGGAGTTGATCCTGGCTTTCCGCCAGGCTTCGAACGAACGCACGGTGGCAAACATCGTTTTTTCCGCCGTCGGCGACAAGGCTTTCTGTACCGGTGGCAACACCAAGGAATACGCTGAATACTACTCCGGTCGTCCACTGGAATACAAACAGTACATGCGTCTTTTCAACGACATGATCACCTCCATTCTGATCAGTGACAAACCGGTAATCTGCCGTGTGAACGGGATGCGGATCGCCGGTGGTCAGGAAATCGGTATGGCCTGCGACTTCACCATTGCCAGCGATCTGGCGGTTTTCGGCCAGGCGGGGCCCAAACATGGCAGCGCACCGGATGGTGGCAGCACCGATTTTCTGCATCTGTATGTCGGAATTGAGCGGGCCATGCAGAGCGGCACCCTCTGCGAAATGTGGAGCGGTTATGAAGCGCGGCAATTTGGTTTGATCACTGAGGTAGTTCCGGTGTTGCGGGTGGATGGTCGTTTTGTGCGCAATCCACTGGTGATTACAGACCGCTGGCTGGATGAGGGGGGCGATGTGGTTTACGGTCGCCGCAAAAAGGGTGATGAATTGCGTGCCGGAAAAGAGCTGATGGCCAGTGGCGAAATCGATCTGGAACCGCTGGACCGGGAAGTCAACCAACTGGCTACGAAGCTGCTGTATATGATGCCGGATTGCGTCAGTAAAACCTTGAACGGTCTGCGCAAAAAGAAACTGGAACACTGGGACCGCAACCATCAGACCAACCGGGACTGGCTCAGCCTGAATATGATGACGGAAGCTAAAGCCGGTTTCCGCGCTTTCAACGAAGGCCCCCGTGATAACCGGGAAGTGGATTTCATCAAACTGCGCCGTATGCTGGCTGCAGGACATCCCTGGGATGATGAACTGATCAACGCCATTCTGCCGAGGTAAAATGATGACTGATAAAGTACTCAGCCAGGAGCTGTTTGACGGGCAGGTTGTCCGGGTGACCCTCAACGCCCCGAAAGGTAATATCCTGGACGGAGAGATGACCGCCGGGATCCAGGAGGTTCTGGACAGCCTGCAGAACCAGCCTCGAGTCAAACTTTTACAGTTTACCGGCGCCGGCAACCATTTCTGTTTTGGTGCCAGTGTACCGGAGCATACCCGCAGCCGGGTTGGCGAGATGTTGAAGAACTTCCACCGGCTGTTTCACACCCTGGTCCGGCTGCAGATTCCCAGCGCGGCACTGGTTTCCGGTCAATGTCTGGGGGGCGGTCTGGAGCTGGCTCTGATGTGCAATTTCCTGTTTCTGGACGACAGCGCGAGACTGGGGCAACCGGAAGTGGCACTGGGTGTATTCGCACCACCCGCCTCCCTCATACTGCCGCAGAAAATTGGTCAGGCGGCGGCGGACGACCTGCTGCTGACAGGCCGGATCATCCAGGCGGAGGAGGCTCGACAACTGAGACTGACAACCGGGATCTTTGCGGACCGGGAGGCGCTGCTTACCGGTGTCGACAGCTGGACCGAGCAGTACATTCTGCCCCGGAGCGCCTCTTCACTGAAATACGCCGTCAAGGCGGCCCGCTGGAAATTCAACCGGGTTCTGAAAAAACAGCTCGACAGAATAGAGCAGTTCTACACTGAGGAATTGATGGCCACTCCCGATGCCAACGAGGGTATTACAGCCTTTCTCGAGAAGAGGTCACCGGAATGGGAAGTATGAATTTTGCAGGATAAAGGAACATTACCATGAGTATGCTCTTAGAAGGAAAAGTCGCCCTGATTACCGGGGGTAGTTCCGGTATTGGAACCGCTGCGGTGCAGCTGTTTGCCGGTGAGGGGGCCCGTGTTGCCTTCACCTACCGCAGCAACCGGGAAGCGGCCGAAAAGCTGGTCGCCGAACTTACCGGTCAAGGGGCCGAGGTACGGGCTTACCACGCTGACATGGCTGACTTCAACCGTGCCGGGGAAGTGGTGGAGGCGGTCTGTCAGGAACTGGGTCCACTGGAAATACTGGTGAACAATGCCGGTGCCAACCAGGACAAAGTCATCTGGAAAATGACCGAAGAGTCCTGGGATGAGGTGATCGCCACCGATCTCAAGGGGGTTTTCAACTTCACCCGTTTTGCGGCTCCGGTGATGCGTGAACAAAAGCGGGGCAGGATCATCACGGTATCCTCTATCAACGGTTTGCGGGGAAAATTCGGTCAGTCCAACTATGCTGCCGCCAAGGCGGGGGTGATAGGTTTTTCCAAAAGCCTGGCCCGGGAGCTGGGTCGGTCGGGGATCACGGTCAATGTGGTCTGTCCCGGTCTCATCGCCACCAAAATGATTCTGGATATGCCGGATGATTTCAAACAGAAGGCGATGGAAGAGATCATTGTCGGTCGTATCGGCACCCCGGAAGATGTGGCGGATCTGATCCTCTTTCTGGCCAGCGACAGAGCCCGTCATATCACCGGTGAAGTTATCAAAGTAGATGGAGGTCAATACATATGAAAACACCGGATATCGTCTGTGTCGGCGCCGCTCGCAGCCCCCTGGGCAGGTTCGGCGGCAGTTTCCGTAAAATATATGCCTACGACCTGGCCGCACCGGTTATCAGGGGTCTGCTCGACCAGAGCGGTCTTCCCGGTGAGCAGCTGGATGAGGTGGTGATCGGTCACTGTCGCCAGGCAGGCAACGGTCCCAATCCGGCTCGTACAGCTGCCGTACGGGGTGGTGTTCCCATTTCGGTACCGGTGACCACGATTAACATGGCCTGTCCTTCCGGCATGAAAGCGCTGGAGCTGGCCGCCATGCGTCTCACCCTGAATTCCGCCCGCTTTGTCCTGGTGGGGGGTATGGAGAGTATGAGTACCATGCCGTACCTGCTCAAGGATTGCCGCTGGGACGGTTTTAAGATGGGTAATCGCCAGCTGCTCGACGGCTGGGCGGACAGCACCGATCCGCTGATCGGACAGGGGATGGGGCAGACTGCCGAGAACCTGGCGGACCGCTACCAGATATCCCGCGAAGATCAGGACAGGTATGCCGCAGACTCCCAGCAGAAGGCACATCAGGCCTGGGAAGCAGGCTATTTTGACAAAGAGGTGATACCGGTTGAAGTCGATCAGGAAACTGTCACCAAAGACGAGAATATCCGTTTTCCTGTAAACCTGGAAAAGCTGGGTCGTCTCAAACCGGTATTCAGTAAGGAGGGATCGGTGACCGCAGCCAACGCCTGCGCCATGGCTGACGGAGCCGCCTTCATGCTCCTGACCACCCGGGAGATAGCCCGGACTGAAGGGCTTCCCATCCTGGGCACCTTGGCGGGGTTCTCCCAGTGCGCGGTGGAGCCGGCTTATATGGGTGAAGGTCCGGCTCTGGCGATTCCGCAGCTCCTGCAGGAGAATTCGCTGGGTATCAATGACCCTGACCTGCTTGAGGTCAACGAGGCTTTTGCAGTACAGATTCTGGCCAACGAAAAGGTGCTGAAGTGGGACCGGGATAAACTGAATATTCACGGTGGCGCTATTGCCCTGGGTCATCCCACCGGTTGCACCGGTGTCAGAATAGTCGTTACCCTGCTGCAGGCGATGATCACCCATGACCATGAGCTGGGGGTCGCCTCCCTGTGTGGCGGGGGAGGTGTTTCCATGGCAACACTGCTCAAAAGGTAAAAATGCTAAGTTCCTTTGACTATCACGCCCCGGCAGACCTCGCGACCGCCTGCACCCTGCTCGACGAACTGCCACAGGCTCAGGTACTGGCTGGTGGAACCGATCTGCTGGTGGACATCAACAGCGGACTCAAGCTGGCTGAACATGTGGTTTCCCTGAAAGCGA
>JADHUQ010000106.1 GCA_016784425.1 Candidatus Delongbacteria bacterium
GTAACGGATACCACGGTGAGCTGGTGGGGGGGGCCACTACAGCAGGCCTGCTCCATATCGGTGATAATGATCAGGATTGCGCCCTCCTCCCGTCTGAAGTCTTCGACGGATTGCAGGACTTTACTGTCTCCGCCTCTATCCGGATCGAAACCCTGCACACCAGCTGTGCTTCCGGTTTTACACCTGTTCACACACTGCTGAATTGCGGGACACACAGTCTGATCAACACTTTCTGGATCGGTTATCTCCCCCTCACCCATCAGTGGCTGCTGCACATCTACGGCAACAACCTGATCGACTTCTTTCCCCTGCCGGAAGATGTCTGGCTGCATCTCACCTTCAGCCGCAACGGTAACCAGCTGCGTCTCTTTCTCGATGGCTACCTGTTCTACAATCAACCGGCCAGTTATGGGGGGACGGTAGAGGTGGAGCCGGGGGGAGCTGTTATCGGGCAGGACCAGGACAGCTTCGGCGGTATGTTTGAAGCCTGTCAATCCCTGGCAGGTGGAATCGCTTCCCTGCGGGTGTACGAACGGGCATTGTCAGAAGCGGAGGTGTTCCAGCTCTATCTCCAGGATCGGATGGTGTTACCTTGAAAAGTCAACCCTTCAGGTTTGATAATGGAGGAACATGAAGCAATCCTATCTCCGCTCTCTGCAAAACAGGTCAGTATCCAGTACCGCCGGTCCAGCGGTTTTTTTGCTCCTCATGCTGTTGAACCTGCCGCAGGTATCGCCGGCAGCCACCGGTGACAGCCTGCTGGTACAGACCTTCACCTTCGATTCCATTGCCACCCGGCGGGCGACCTTCCACTTTCCGACCGGTGACCGGCGCTGGGAAAAGATCCAGATGTTCTACACCCTCAAGTGTGATGACGCGACACCGGGCGACTCAAATCCCTGCGGTGAGTGGGATGTAACCACTCATACCTTTGTCCGCCTGCACACCGGTCGGTATGATTCTACCCTGCTGACACATCCCTCTTTTGAAGTTGCCGCTGAATCGCCGCAGCAACTGGTTTATTCAAATTCACCCCGCTATCACTATTACAGCTACTGGGAGGATCCAGGCTTCAACCGTGGGCAGGTAGTGCCAACACCATGGGATCACTATCTATTGCTGGAGGGGGAGGACTTCATCACCGTCCCGGCGGTGGCAGCCGCGGCACTCGATTCCGCGCTGACGATAAGTTGCTGGGTGAAGGGGGACAGTGAAAGTCAGCCACAGAATGATCAGCTGCTGGAAATGGGAGAAGCGGGGGGAAGGATTGTCAACCTGCATCTGCCCTGGGGAACCGGTACCGTTTATTTTGATGCCGGTGGGCGTCTCTCCGGCAATAACAACCGGCTGGAGAAAGCAGCCTCACCCGGCGATTATAAAGGTCGCTGGAACCATTGGGCTTTCACCAAGGATGTACGTAGCGGAATGATGATGATATACCTTAACGGCAAGTTGTGGCACAGCGCCGGCAACATGACCAAGACTATGCCACCGATCGAACAGTTCATCATCGGTGCCAACTGCAATGCGAATGGTGGTTTTTTTGCCGGTGCTGTCGATCAGATTCGGCTTTGGGATGTCGCTCTTGATGGTGAGACGATAAAGGGGTGGATGTATCGCACCCTGACACCGGAACATCCGCATTACAAGCACCTCCGGTTGTGCTACGATTTTGAGGGTGCCAGCGGCGGAAAAGTACATGACAGCTCACCTCACCACCACCACGGTGTTACCACCGGGCAACCACAACGGCTGCCTTTTGGTCTGAGAGGGAGGGGTGATCTCAAACCGGAACCGGGGGCAGTGATCCAGGTGGACAGCGTACTGGCGCCGCGGCAGACGGTGAGGTTATACCAGGACCCGCTCCGCCCCGACAGTCTGACCGGGCAGCGTGATCTTTGGCCAGCTTACGACAGCTGGTTCGACGGTGACGGTCGCTTGTTGTTCACCGAGCCGGCGGAAGATTGTGATACACTGTTTCAAGAGATATACAGCTGGTATGGTCCGCCGTTTGAGATTATAGAAAAGTATGAGCTGGCGCGTTTTATCACTCCCTACGGTTTGCGACTCGATCTGGGTGTGGATGGTTTTACCTGGATTTACGAGGTGACCGATTACGCTCCACTTCTGGCCGGTGAGGTGGATCTGCAGGCTGCCAATGATTTCGAGCTGCTTGACCTCCGTTTTCTATTCATCGAGGGGGTTCCGCCACACGACCTGATAACCCTCCAGAACCTCTGGCCGGGCGGCAGTTATCGTTATGGTGATCTGGCCGATGATCTGAAATTGACATCGCTGCAATTGCAGTTGCCGGATGGTGCGGTGGATTATCGGGTTCGCTCCCGCATCTCCGGCCACGGCCACTTCGGTCCAGAAAACTGCTGCGAATGGGTGCCCAAGCTGCATCAGCTCTATCTCAACGGCTGGTTGCGTTTTGAATGGGAGGTCTGGAAGAACTGCGGCTTTAATCCGGTCTTTCCCCAGGGGGGAACCTGGCAGTTCGACCGGGCAGGTTGGTGCCCCGGTACTTTCGTCGATACTTATGACCATGACCTGTCAGCCTATGTGCAGCCGGGTGATGAGATCATCCTCGATTACGGGATGGAGGCGTATGATCCTGAGAGTGGTGAGGAGGGTGGTTCCTATGTGATCGAACAGCAACTGCTGGCTTACGGTGCCCCCAACTTCCAGTGGGACGCCGCTGTGATCGATATCCTCGCTCCCAGTGATCACGATGAACACAACCGGTTGAATCCGGTGGCGTTTGACGCGTTGATAAGGATACGCAACAACGGGGCAGAAACTCTGACCTCACTGCAGATCGATTATGGCCTGGCCGGGCATGAACCTGCTACCTGCCAGTGGACTGGTGAATTGGATTTTCTGGAGACAGCGGATGTCGTGCTGCCGGTGCAGGAATGGAACGGTGCACTGGAAGGGAAGACCTTTGAGGTAACTGTCAACCGGCCCAATCAGCAAGCAGATGAATATCGCTGGAATGACCGCATGACCAGTCGCCTGACAGCGCCCCTCCTGCTGCCGGAACGGTTTATAGTGAAAGTGCAATCACCCGGTTTCGGACGTGCAGCCGACAACAGCTGGACCATTATCGACAGGCAGGGGACGGTTGTTGCGGAACGGATCAGCTTTATGGATGACAGTACCCACACCGATCGGGTAGTGCTGGAGGTCGGGGCGTATCAGTTCAGCTTTATCGATAGCGAGGAGGATGGCCTGATCCGCCACTGGTGGTTGCGGGGGCATGATCCGGATCATATCGGGGAGAACGGCCGGGTGCAACTGGTTACGGAAGGGGACAGCCTCCTGCTCGATCTTGGGTATGACTTTGCGGAGAGAGTGGGGGTACAGTTCTGGTGCCTACCGGCACCAGGCGAGTAAGCCCACGGGTTGGTATGTTAGATTGTAGATTCGATGATTTTGTGCCCTGAGGTATAGAGCGAATGATCCGCTGACTTTTTCTTTCAGGTGTCAGTCTTGTCCGAAGCCCCCCTCACTCCGTCACCCCTCCCCCTTCAACCAGATCACCCGCCCAGATGCCGGTGACATTCTCCGGCCAGTATTCATTGTCGAAGCTGAGACTGTAAAATCCATTTCCTTCCCCCGCCTCAGCAGTACCGCTGACCATCAGCTCGAAGGAGGAGTTTTGAAAACCATTGCTTGCCGTTCCACTGGCTGCAAATGTGAGTTCATTATCGACCACGGTTGCTGTTCCATTTGTAAAGGGACAGGTGATGCTCAGATCGGCAATGTTGTATTCCCAATTGCCTGCGACAGTTATGGTGGAATCGGAGAGCAGTGTCAATTCCCAGTCCCCGGCACCTGCACCAAGATCCAAAACCACTTCCCACGCTTCCGAAGCGATTACATCAAGACTATCGTCCTTGTCTTTCTCGCAGCTGATAAAGACCAGCAGCGCAATCAGCATTACAGGAAGCAGTCCGCGTTTCATATGCCTGTCTCCTTTTATGATTGACCGACTCCATCGAATACTCACCCTGCGGAAATGGTAGTATAACTGTAGTCAATTATTGCTCATCTAGCAACCCCACCAGATCTACTACCGCGCAGGTCACCGGCTTCAGGGTGACTGTTTGCGCCCCCCGCGAAACCGCGAAATCACCCATCACTAATACTGAGGGACCGCAAGTTTGGCGTGCTGCAATCAAGCCGGTGGCAAAACCGAATACCAGTGCGGCAGCAATCCGCATCCAGACCGTCAGCGTTTGAGACCTCATGGTTGGATAGGGCACTGCCGGGGCGGGGATGGCAGGTTCAACATCAGCGAGAGCGTCCGGCAATCTGGTCAGTTCGGCCAGTCGGGCGGTACACTCCTCACACAGCTGGAGATGTTCCTCGACCTGCAGGAATTCCGTTTCAGATAAGGTATGCAGAGCATAACCTTCCAGTAAAGCAATAGTCAGGTGGGTCATGATTCCACTCCCCTGAGTTTCAGGTATTCCCGGCAACTGTTGATGCCATTGTGTAAGCGTGATTTTACGGTTCCGGTTGGTACAGCGAGTATAACTGCTATTTCCGCCAGACTCTGCTGGCCGAAAAACCGTAACTGCAGCACATCCCTTTGCGCGGGTGGTAATGCAGCCAGTGCACGCGTCAGCCAGAGCTCCCGTTCCGATCGCAACAGATCCAATAATGGCCCGGTTGTGGTGGCCTCCAGCTGATCCGGCTCCACCTCATGTAGTCGTTTATCCAGAGAGCTCGTTTTGAGAAGCAGATTTCGCGCGATGCGAAACAGGTAAGCCCGAAAAGAACCAGCATGGTGCCGTGGTGTAACATTAAAAATACGGACCCAGGTTTCCTGCTGAATCTCTTCCGCGCTATTCCGTCTGCGAGTACTGAACAAGAGCCATTTCCACAGGGAGGGTTGGTGTCGCGCCGTGAGCTGTCGCCAGGCACCTTCATCACCCGCTTTAGCCTGAAGCAACAGCGCCCAGTCCTCCGTCATGGCAGCAATCCCTGCTCCCTGCACCAGTCGCAACCGGCTTCATCCTCCAGCAGTTGACACCAGAGGTTGTTCAACTGTTCGGCCTGCTCCAGCTCGAGCAGTGGCAAAGCCCACAGGCGATACCAGGTGAAAAGTCCCGGCAGTTGTTCTGGATTATAGCGTTGCAGCTCCTCCAGCAGGTTGACCAGTCCATAAGCATAATTGGTTGCCAGCCAGCGGGGGGATTGGCTGCGCCGGGCATATTGTAATCCCCAGCTTTGCAGACTGCCGCTGCGGAAGCCGGTCAACCAGACCTCAGTCATTTCCTGCAATTCCTGCTCACGGTTCTTTTTTGGCGGAGTCACCCGTGTACAAAGACCGATATCACCACCCGCTTTCAGCAGCGGCTCCAGTTGCGGTGAACCGTAGAGGGTGTGTGCGAAATACACCGGATACCCTTTGACAGCGGCCGCTTCCACCAGCCTGACGATAAGAGTATCGCTCCAGGGAGGGGGTGTCTGTTCCCGGATAGTTTCCAGCTCGGTCAGATCCATGAATCTGATCAGACCATCCTGGATCAGCTGTTTGAAATACCAGGTTGTGTTCAGCAACGAGCGGTTGACAATGGCAACATCAGGGCGAATCCCCAGTACCCGTTGTAATACCCAGCCAGGATAAGTGTCGTTGTCGCCGTTGGTGACAAGGATGGCGTCGGGCGGCAACAGCGCCAGCACGTTGTAGTTGTAATCCATCACCACATCCTGGATGGCGTTCAACTCCAGCAGTTTTGCCAATGCCAGGTTCACCTGCTCCGGTTGACCGTCCTCCAGATAGTTGATGACAAGACTGAACCAGGGATCGCTGTACTCCGGTGCCAGTCCGATGGCGCGCTCCAGATACTGTTTGGCGTCCTGGAGCTCCTTACCATGGAAACTCATACTGTAGAGATAGAGCAGGGTGGGATTGGCAGGGTACTTCAGCACACCCTTCTCCAACAGTTCCTGGTAATTCTCCTTTCCGGCGTAGCGGGCTGCATACATCCAGTTGGCATATGACTCTTCGTATGGGAATACCTGGTAATACTCCCTCCAGGCAGTCGCCAGCTCCTGATAAGTTGCCTGGTCATAGCATACCTGCCGCATACTGACAATCTTCTCCGGGCGGCTGATGGTGTCCGGTGGGCGGTTGCAACTGCTGATAAGAAAGCTGCTGATCATCAGCAGTAAAAATGTAGTGGACGGGCGAACCTTAACGCCTGGTGGCGTTAAGCGAATGGATGAGTGGCTGTGTGAGCTGAAATCTTCCCATCGAAAATTCATGAGATCCTCCTTTAGCTTTCAATTGTATAATCATGAAAGCGGCGAAAGGTTCAGCCGGTGCTGAGGAATTTTCCAGTAATGAAAAAAACAACATGTTATGCCAAGACCAAATCTGACGAAGAATAGTATACGATAATGATGTTATGATAAATAGTTGTAATCTTGATTATGACAATAAACCCATATTGGGGTCGGACCCGGTTTAATGCTTGTGTTGTAAGGGGTTAAGTATTGAAATATCACTAAAATCAGCGTTAAACGAACCTTTTTCGCCCGAAAAACAATGCAGCCATATGGAGGGTTGCTCCTCCCTATTATTCGTCCTCGATACCTCGATTACACGAGCAGGCTGGATGTCACACACAAGCGAAGACCTGCGTTAACAGCGATTTTGATCAGGACTGAATTCACCTCAACACACATACCTTCGCAACCTCAAAAAATGTCCCGTTACTCAAACGAGCGAAGTATAACCCGCTTGCAACTGCAGGCTCCCAGCGGATTGTGTGCTCTCCTGCTCCCAATGTTCCGGCAGCCAGCTTCCACACCAGCCGTCCCTGCAAATCATAGATAGAGAGGGCAATATTGTCAGCCTTGTCCAACCGGAAGCAGATTGCGGTGACCGGATTGCAGGGATTTGGGTAGCAGCGCAATTCCCAGGCAGCGATCTGGATCGGCGACTCCCACACCACCTCCGGTTCACAGCCAATATCGCAAATTGCCCCTTCAACCACGGTTAAACCGTAGGGGATTTCATCCGGCAACAGGTACCAGCCATTAAAGGAACCGCCCCAACCGAAATTCAGGTGATAGTAGTCATCCGAGTTGTAACCGTCCACGACGACATTGTGCCCCATATCCCATTGCGGGGTAACAATGGCAAAATGCACCGGCAACGCATCCATCATGTTCTGCATCATACTGGTGTATAGATCTGCGTCATCCTCATCCAGCAACCGGACTTCCGGATGATTGAAACGGAGAAACGCATTATAAGCCTGGATCACACCGAAAGTTCCGGAACCGGCAGGATTATATACCTGCTGACAGGCGACACCGCAGGCGAATACCAAGGCCGCTTTGTCATCGATGGTCAACGGTAACTCGTGATCCCAGTGTGCTTCCAGGGAGTCCAGGTAACCGTTCAGCATCGGAAAGGAGGGGAACTGATACTCCTCGTAATCATCATCAATCCAGAAACTGTTGCCGGCATAGTTATGGTGATAGTCGTCCCAGTCGTTGAGTCGGGTGCTGTTAATGTTGCGGTGAAAATTGAGGATCTGCGCCATGGCCACTGATGGGCAGCCAGCGAAGCTGCGATTACCGCTTTCCTGATCTATGGGGCAGAAAGCATTGTAAGGATGGCTCTGGGTCCAGTTGGTTTCGATCCAACCGCCGGTGGGGGTACTGCCCGCAGGCGGCCACCAGTCTTCCGGCCGTTCATCCTGCTCCCCGGGGGAACCTGTAAGCAACTGCTCCCATTGCTGCAGCCGCTCGTTTCGTGTCTCCGCCGGCAACAGTTCCAGGTTGTCCCATCTGAGCTGCAGGTCTGCGACCAGCAGGCTGAGCAGCGGATTGCGCTTGACTGAGATCTCACCAAAATCGTTATCCAGTGAGAAAGCAACCACCGGTGGCAGCTCCGTGTCGCCGGATACAACCAGATACCCTCCGGGCGTTGTGCGGCAGATGTATAGACGCAGCTGCGCATCAGTAAAAGCAGTAATCTCTTTAATCTGGAATCTGCTGGAACCGGGCAGCAAGGCCAGCCTGGCTGATGCGACCCGCAGGGCACTGTCGACACTAACCGGTGTCGCAGGGAGTTGCCGGGCGGAAAACAGTAAAACCAGACAGAGCAGAA
>JADHUQ010000107.1 GCA_016784425.1 Candidatus Delongbacteria bacterium
TCATCAGCAACGCCGGTTTCGAGACGGTCGGAATTGCGGATAACCTGGAGGGCACTCATTTCTCCCATGAGTATGGTCTGACGGCGCCACCCTTTTCAGCTGAGACACAGGATACTGTTCGCCAACTGTTTGTAGAGGCGCGACTGGACGGACTGGTCGATGTGCGCAATCCGCTGGATATGACCCCGATGGCAAACGACGCCGCCTGGGAAGATTGCGTGAGGGCACTGCTGCAGGACCCGGCTACCGATCTGGCCATAGTGTCGGTGGTGCCGTTGACGGTTGCGATGCAGACGCTGCAGCCGGGGGAAGCGCATCGCGAGAATCTGGCCGATCCCGCTTCCTTCGCCACTGTTGCGGCGAAACTGGCAGCGGAAACCGTCAAGCCGTTCGTGGTATCGGTTGACAGTGGGGAGCTCTATGATGCCTATGCTGACGCTTTCTTTGCAGCCGGTATTCCGGTGTTCCGTACCGCCGACCAGGCGACCCGATTCCTGGGAAAATACGTTTCTATCCAATTGCAGAATCACATCTAGCTATGCTGTTGTTATTACACATGATAGCATAGAAACTATACGATAAGCCCGGTTTATACCGGGCTTATCGTATCAACTTATCCGTCAGCTACTATTGCCTCAGGTTGAAGCAGACCACCTTCGGTTCGGTCATCTCCTGCAGGGAGAAGCGGATTCCTTCGCGACCCAGCCCACTTTTCTTGACACCACCAAAAGGCATCAGGTCCACCCGGAAATCGGTCGATTCGTTGACCATCACACTGCCCACATCCAGCTCTTTAATCGCCAGGAAGGCATTGTTAAGGTCATTGGTAAAAATTGCTCCGTGCAATCCGTAATCGACGGCATTAGCCTGGTCGATCGCCTGGGACAGATCGCTGAACCTGTAGAGTGTCACGGTCGGGCCAAAAACCTCCTGCGTGTGCAGAATCGCACTGTCCGGCATATTCTCCAGCACAGTCGGCTGCACCAGTGTGCCCTCGCGGGTACCACCGGTCAACAGGGTGGCGCCCTTGTCGGTAGCATCCCTGACCCATTCAATTACCCGGGCAGCTTCCTTCTCCTCAATCATCGGACCCATGTCGGTGTCCTCGTCCAACTGGTAACCGACCTTATACTTCCGGGTGTGTGCTACAAATGCATCACGGAATGCATCGTATACCTTCTCATGCACGAAGAGGCGCTGCACACCGATACAGTTCTGCCCGACCGCCCAGAAAGCGCCTGAAACACAGGACGCTACCGCTGCCGGCAGATCACAATCATCCATGACAATGACAGGTGCGTTGGAACCCAGTTCCATGCCCACCTTTTTCATACCCATTTTGGAGGCGATGATCTCACCCGCCTCCACCCCGCCGGTAAAGGAGATCATCCGTACCCGCGGATCTGTCACCAGGGCGTCCCCGATCTCGCTGCCGTAACCGGTTATGATGGAAAGACACTCACCCGGTAAACCTGCTTCCAGCAGGATCGCGCCGAGGAGCAGAGCAGATAAAGGTGTTACAGTGGCAGGTTTCAGCACCACCGAATTGCCACCGGCAATGGCGGGTCCCAGTTTGTGAGCCACCAGGTTGAGGGGATCGTTGAACGGCGTGATACATCCGATAATTCCGATCGGGAAGCGGTAGTAGTAGCCCACCTTGTTCTCGGCACCGGGGGCGCTGTCGAACGGAATCGTCTCACCGTCCAGGCGGCGGGCTTCTTCACCGGAGATGGTGATGGTGTTGATCGCCCGGGTCGTTTCACCGCGCGCTTCCCGGATGGTTTTGGAACCCTCCTGCGCGATCGTACGCGCCAGCTCTTCGTGCCGTTCCTTCATGATGGCGGCAGCCTTCAACAGAATATCAATCCGCTTATGTGCGGGGAGCCGCCGGCTGATTTCATAACCCTTCACTGCGATGGCGATTGCCTCTTTCACATCCGCGGCGCTGCCTCTGGGAACAGTATCCACCAGGCTGCCGTCAAAGGGATTGATCACATCTATAGTTTCCGGACGGTCTACCGGTTTGCCACCCATTATCATCTTCATGGTCTATGACTCCTTTCGATGGATTGCGAGAATATCAGTCAGAATCGAGAAACCGGTTTCAATACGCCCCGCACCGGCACCCACGATGGTGACATCACCCATCAGGTCGGTCGTGAAGGTAACTGCGTTGTTGGCTCCGGTGACACCGGCCAGCGGGTGGGAACTCTCAATCTGCATCGGCCTTACGGAGGCTTCAACGCCCTGCTCTGTCCGGCGGATTTCACCGATCAGTTTCCAGTGTTTGTCTGCCTGCTTTGCTGCTTCCAGATCCGCAACGGTCAAGTTGGTAATCCCTTCACAGGGGATCTGGTCGGGGGTCAGGTTCTCACCCATAACCACATTGGCCAGGATGGTCACCTTGGCCAGGGCGTCAAAACCGCCGACATCCGCTGTCGGGTCAGCCTCGGCGTAACCCAGCTCCTGAGCCTGTTTCAGGATATCAGCATAGGATGCACCCGCTTCCATGGCGGTCAGCATGTAGTTAGTTGTCCCGTTGAGAATGCCACGAATGGCGGTGATGGTGTTACCGGCCAGCGGGCCTGCCGCCAGGTTGAGTACAGGTGTGCCGGACATGACGGTACCCTCGATCAAAAACTCAACACTATGTTGTTGGGCCAGTTGCTGCAGTTCCCGGTAGTGAAGAGCGGCGGGACCCTTGTTGCTGGTCACCAGGTTCTTACCAGCGGCAAAAGCAGCCTGACAGTGCGAGGTAGCCGGTTCAGCAGTTTTAAGATCAGTAAAAGCCAGTTCGCAGATGGTATCAGCGTTTGATTCCCGGATGGTGGTCAGGGCATCCCAACCCTGCTCGCACCGGGATTGCTCGCAGTGACAGCTCCCCTCTTCAATGGAACGGCCCTCTTTAGCCAGCGCCAGCAGCTGTGCCACATTGAGTCCTTCCGAACAGTAAAGGGAACCTTTGAGCGGATCGGAGATGGCTACTATCTCCCATTCAAAACCCAATGTCTCACGTAAGAAGTCCCGTTTATCCAGCAGGATCTCACAGAGACCCTGCCCGACGGTGCCGAAACCGATCAGCGCAATTTTGTGTGCCATATTTTCCTCTTATTTGAGTGTGTAATTGGTGTCAGATAGCCGCCAGGGCCTGTTCCAGATCGGCGATAATATCAGCGGGATCTTCCATCCCGACCGAAATGCGACAGGTACCCGGTTTGATAGAGGCGAGCGCGCGTCCCTCCTCCCCCTGCTGTTGATGCGTGGAGATGGAGTTGAGGGTAGCCACGGTTTTGATACGCCCCAGGTCGGTAGCCCGATAGGTCAGCTCCAGCGCGTCGTAAAACTTGCGGGCGTTAGTGCTATCCTCATGGTTACGCTCCCTGATGTCTATAGCCAGCATATAGCCATAGAGCCGCTCCTCACTGTCAACCAGCTGCATATACCTGCGGGCAAGATCATGGGCATGATAACTCTCCAGACCGGGATAATGAACCTCCTCCACCTGGGGCTGCTCCTGCAACCAGGAGACCACCTCCATGGCGGTACGACTCATCTGTGCCATGCGGGAACGCAGTGTACGCAGATCATTCAGCGTGAGGATGGCACCCATGGGGTGAAGCGCCGGACCATTGTCCCGAAAAGGCCAGAACTTGGCCCAGGTGGCAAAATCCCCCTTCATCTCCTCACAACCGATCCTGCTGACGATATCCTTGCGGGCGGTGAGCAGACCGGCGATGGTGGTGCCATTTGAGCTGAATACTTTGGAGGCCGATTGGACAACGATATCCGCCCCCCACTGCAGCGGCCGGGTCAGGGCGGGGGAAGCACAGGTGGAGTCAACTATCAGTGGAATCCCGAAAGCATGCGCCAGTTTGGCCACTTCCTCGATATCAAACAGCTCCACAGAGGGATTAGAGGGAAACTCACCGTAGACAAAGCGGGTGCCCTCGTCGATTTTCCTCCGCCACTCCTCCAGGTCGGTACTCTCCTTTACCCAGCGGATTTCCATCCCCTGCTCGACTCCACGCCGCACGGCAAACTGCTGGAAAGTACCACCATAAACTTTGGCGGTGGTAACGATGTTGATCGGTGGTAGTTTGTCATCCAGTACTAGAAACGGTTCGGTGGCGGTGCGGATGGCGCTCATACCGCTGCCGGTGGCGAGACAGCTGGCTTCCAGGCCGGTGCCGTAAGACTCCAGTAGCGCCGTTGTTTCCTCGAGGAAGTAATTGGAGGGATTGGCGATGCGGGTATAGCACCAGTTTGGCATCAGGTAGGCCAGCCCGGCTTCCAGCTCCGCGCTGTTGTGATACACCTGGGCGGTACTCAGATAGACCGGCTCCATGATGGACCCGTTGTTACGCTCCAGGGCTTCTTTGGCATCGTAGAGGCCGTGTACAGCCGTGGTATCAAACTTCCAGCGGCGTGCTCTGGCGATACGGCGCTGGCGGTCGGCAGTCATCCGTTTGCCCTCTTCGATCCAGTATTCCAGGTTACCATCGAAGGGATTGATGTGATTATGATCCATCTGGTTCCTCTCGGATTATCGGTAAGACTGTCTCGTTTTTCGTGGTCGACAGCACCACCATTGTATTCAGGTTCTGTATAAAGGGGAGATCGGTCAGGGTCTGCAGGACGAAGTGCTCGTAGGCGGGGAAGTTGCGCACCGCAATCTTGAGCAGAAAATCGGAATCACCGGTGATATGGTGGCATTCGAGTATCTCGGGGTGCACTTCAACCGCCTCCAGAAAGGCGGTTACCGCGTCACGTCCATGGCGGGTCAGAGTCACAGCGACGAAAGTAAAGGTCTCGATTCCAACACTCAAAGGTTCCACCAGCGCTACATAGCGTCGTATCACACCGTTACGCTCCAGTTTGCGTACCCGCTCCAGCGTCGGTGGCGGTGAGATACCGATCTGACGGGAAAGTTCACTGTTGGTGATGCGACCATCCCGTTGCAGAATCTCAATTATCTTCAGATCGATACGATCCAGCTCCATTACTATGCTCCCTTAACGCAGCTGAGTTATGCCTATTATTATGCATATATTACGATTTGCATAATAATATTCCGCGTACTGAGAGTCAAACAGTGTTTTCGGAATTAAGAGAGGGGGAGTCAAGGCGCTGAAAAGGGGGCAGGTTCCGCGACGATCCACGGCAAAGGAATTGATAACACCCGACAACGCTGCAGCCAAAAGCTCAAAATACCTCGCTGACCTGCCACTGCTCGTCGACCCAGAGACCGATGATGGTTGCCCGGGGCCAGAGATCCCGGGTGAGGGTAACTGCCCGTTCCAACTGCAGCAGTTGCTCAGCCTGGGGGAGCGGGTTGCCGGCGCAGTCGTGGTGTGCCACAATCGCAATACCGACCGAGTCGTGATGCTGCAGCGATACCTCAACCCTTGCGAAGATTGAAGCCACCGCCCTGCCCTCCTGCTCTGTCGCCAGCAGTTTCACGGGGCCCGGCTCGGTAATGCTGTCGACGTAGAGTGCGTTGAACCGTTTCTGCAGGAATTGTACCACCGGCAGCTGTACCCTCCCATCAATGCAGTTGATTGTCGTACAAAATGTCATCGAAACTCCCACCGGCACTTTAATACAGTGGTTAAATCTCCGCAGTCAAATCGAGGAAGCGCATGTAGGGAATGGCGGTCCAGCTTTCAGAGCGGGCGGCGCCATTCTGTTGGCTGATCATCGATACCTTGGCGGCGGTTTCTGCGTCGGGGGCTTCAAAGATATCGAGAAAATCATGGGGACCCAGCAAGGCGTAGTGTGCCACAAATTTGACATCGGGGCATTTGGCTCTCACCTGGTCCAGCCAGGCGCGTCCCAGTCGGGCGCGATCTTTGACCTGTTGGGAAATCTCCGGCGCCAGGGTGGTCATCAACACATAGGTTTGCATGTTACCCTCCTTCGTTCACAGTAGTGGATATCATCACCAGTAAATTGGTGTCGCGACAGCTGAGATGCAATCCTGCCTGAAAATGAAGCTGCGATTACACCAGCTCATAAAGGAGCGCGTTACCGGACTTGCCGGTCAGGCGGATCAGATCCAGACTCCGCAGACAGTAGGCCAGCTTCTGGGTCAACGCTCGCGGCCGTTTGAGCCCGGCAGCCAGATCGGCTGTGGTAAAGGTGCCGGGTAATCCGGGTGGCAAAAGCTCGAGCAGTTCCACCGGTTGCTGAAACACCCTGCTCTCAACCACCTCCAGCAGACGATGTTCCACAACGCCCCACCCCTGGCGACGCCAGTGTTTTCCAGGTTGATGCTGACGCAGTTCCTCCTCCCGTATCAGCAGTATCTCCAGGGTAAAATTATCATGCTGCAGCAGGGAGGGTGCGTAAATCAGCTGGTTGAAGAGATCCAGCAGTGTGCCACGCCGGGGTGAGCGACGACGACTCAATTGTGTCACGCCGTCACTGTCAAGGCGTACGATCTGTTTCTCGATGGCAATGGGATAAACCAGTCGGACCGGATGCTGTTCCAGCAGCTGCCACAGTTTGCGACGAATGGCGCTGAAATTGCCGGTCTGAATTTCCACGCAATGGTCGCCGCGCAGAATGTCGATGAAGAATCCATCGAGTGGTTCTTCCAGCCGGTCGCCGGGACGACGGTACCACTCCTTGAGTGATGCGTGTAGCGATTTCTCGTTTAGGGTGGAGAAGCCGTTAATTGCCTTCGGTTCGGCAGGGGCAGCTTCCAGCTTCCGGGATGGTGGCAATGGTCCTGTTGATTTCATTTGACCAGCACCATCTTCCTGGTCAGCAGCTGATCACCAGCTGTCAATCTGTAGATGTAGATTCCGCTGGATAGATTGGAACCATCGAACTGGATCTGGTGGGTACCTCCGGCCTGTGGACCTTTGATAAGCGTGGATACACGTTGCCCCAGGATGTTGTACACCGATAGCTGGATGTCCTGGGGATAAGGTAGCGTGAATTCGATGGTGGTTGTTGGGTTGAAGGGATTGGGGTAGTTTTGACGAAGCGCTAGTATTGCAGGAATCCGCCTTGGGGCGTGAACATCTTCATAGGATGGATACACACCCGATCCACCATACACACCCATATCGTTGCGGAGTGTACCCATCGACGGCCAGAGAGCGAACCCTGGATTAGCAGGATCCTCAGGATCGTTAAAACGCTCATCATTGATACCGGTATCGATGCAGGGAGAATCGGGCAAAAGGGTATAATCATCGTTTTCCCGGTCGACAAACATCGGATCAAGATCTATGTTTCCCTCACCATACCAGCCGCCATCAATGTTTGAATACCGAACCTCCAGATTCACGACATCTTCTCCGTTGATCTCAAGACTTGGCCAATCTTCGTACGTGTTTTCGACAATGCAATTTAGGAAAGAGACGCTGGGAATCGGGTTTGGATCCTCGTCGCTATACAAGCGTATGGTGGGACCATGGTCAACCTGGCAGTCGACAAAACTACAGTTGATAATATCTGCTGATATCAATGGTTCAATGGAGAACACCTTGGGATAAGCATGGAAAAACTCATGATAGATAAGATCAAAACAGTCATCTATCTGACTGTTTGTGACATAGATGTTATCCCCTGCCAGGTGTAATGCTCCATGACCACAATCATAGAAGAGAGAGTTCTTAACAACTACTGTATCTGCAAGAATTCGTGCGACAGATGTACCGACATTGTACTGGTTGTAAACTGTCACACCATCTAATGCAACCTTCCCATTTACAACCGACGTATGATCAAAGGCCGAAGCACCGTTCGAACCATACATCTGATAGGTCCAGTGATTGTCATGAATCAGAACGTTGTGGAACTCGGCGGTCCGATTGTAACGGCCATAGATAAACACACCAAGTCCATTGTGATTTGCATCGTTTTGATTGTTAGCGACTACCAGGTTGTCGACGATGACATTATTGGTCACCGTCAACCCAAGCTTGGAATCACTGGGACCTGCACCAGGACTGTCTATATCAGTTCGCCTATACTCGTTATTCTCGATAA
>JADHUQ010000108.1 GCA_016784425.1 Candidatus Delongbacteria bacterium
CATCCTCATCATTGGCGTCTCCGGGGTGGCAGACATCACAGGAATTTTCGGTAAAAGGGCTGTGTGAATTCTGGAATATCAGACCCTCGCCCAGAGAAGCGTGCGGGTCGTGACACTTCCTGCAGTCGAGTTGCTCGCCGCTTAATCCCAGATGACTGGTGGTGAAAGACTCCTCATCGCCATCGTGACAATCGAGACACAGCTCCGGAATCGCGCTCACCAGCAGGGTTTCTCTGCCACTGGTGTGGGGCTGGTGGCATACAAGACAGTCCAGATCACCGGCCGGTGGGTGTGTCGTATCGGTTGCAAGTCGTTCAGCCAGGCTGGTGTGACAGGTCAGACAGAGGCGGCCACTCTGATCAGGCAGTAGTTGTTCCAGCTGACCTGCGTGGGGTAAATGACAGGCGGTACATTCACCGTCACTGAACGGCTGGTGACTGCTGCCGCCAGCGGGTGTCTCACCGGCAAGATCGTCGTGACAGCTGAAACAGAGCTGATCCTGCCGATCTACCAGCAGATCAGGGAAACGGGAAGCATGGTGTGTGTGGCATTCGGTACAGGCTCCCTCTTCCCAGGGAGGGTGCACCACCTCGAAAGCGCCACTATCATGCTGATCGGTATGACAGGTGATACAGAGCTCATCCGGAGAGTCGCGGAGCAGCCCCGCGCCAGCGGACGAGTGGGGAGCATGACAGCCGTTGCAGTCGCCGGTCTTCACCGGTGTATGTACCACTTTATCTACACCCCACTCCACCAGATCGTCGTGACAATCACCACAGAGACGGGTGCGGGGAGCGGTGGTGAGAGCCTGATAGTTTGAACCGTGGGGCTGGTGACAATCCAGACAGGCCCCCTCTTCAAAAGGTGGATGGACGAGCTCCCCATCCAGCTCAGCTGCGAGATCAGTATGACAACTGAAACAGAGTTCGGTGGTTCCGGATGTGAGCAGCGCCAGCTCTTCCTGTCCGTGGGCGGTGTGACAATTACTGCAGTCCTCCAGAGCGGGGGGGTGCTGTGAAGCACCCATCAGTACACTGACCAGCTCCGAATGGCAATCGAGGCAGAGATTGTTGACAGTCTGATTCAGCAGGGGACTGCGGGCGGATCCGTGGGCATTGTGGCACTGGAGACAGGCTCCAGCGGCAACCGGTGTGTGAACCCCCTCAGGAGCTACCTCGGAAGCATCATGGCAATCAGCACAGAGCTCCTCCGCATCCGCACCCAGTTCAAACGGCTCAGGGTCGTCAGGCGGGTTGTGACATGATTCGCACTCCCCCTCCTCCACGACGGCATGTAGAGAACTGGTAAAGAGCCTTTCGGTGGCGGCGCTATGCGGTGTATGGCAGATAGTGCAGTCCCGTTCACCTACCGGGTAGCCAAAGTGTCCTCCAGCCAGTGCGTCCGTTTCGGTTTCATGACAGCTCTTGCAGAGCTCCTGCTGGTTCTGTTTCAACAGCTGCGGGTGATCGCTGCCATGGGCTTCGTGGCAGTTGAAGCAACCCTCGGTAAGTGGTGCATGTACCTGGTCACGGGTGAATTCAGAGCTGGGATGACAACTGAAACAGAGCTGTTCCGGATCATCCTTCAGGAAGGCTGCTCCACGGCCGGCATGGGGATCGTGACACGCCAGGCAGCGACCTTTTGCCGCCGGTTGGTGGGTGTACTCCTTTTGCAGTCCGATCTCCTCATCCGCGTGACACAACTGGCAGAGAGCGGCGCCGGTTTCCTTCAGACGCAGAACCCCGACCAGTCCATGTGGTTTGTGGCAGGAGAGACACTCGCTGCGCGCGAAGGGCTGATGGGGGGTCCCGCTGGCAATTTCTTCCTGGGGATGGCACTCCAGGCAATTACCGGTACGGGAGAACCGTTTACCCTTTTTAATCTGAGCGGTTGTCTGATCCGGGGTCAACAGGAAAACAGACAACGCCAACACCAGCAGGATGACGATTCCGCTATAGAGACCGAACTTATTCGCTACCGAGTAGTTCTTCAATTTTATCCTCAAAATATATTATCTGCGAATTATCCTTCAGGATCTGCAGATGGTTTTCCAGCAGATCGTTGAACTTGAGTTGGAACATCACTTCCCGGATTCTGGGGTCAACTTCGGCCAGTGTTTTCAGCCTGCCGGGGCGCCGGTCTTTAACGCTTAAAAAATACCAGCCCCCTTCGATCTGAAACGGACCGCAGTATTCGCCCTGTCCGAGGGGGGTAAGTTTTTCGGCAACTACATCTGGAAAAATGTCGAGTGACGCCCACTCACCTGTGGCCAGTTTGGCCTCTTCAGGAGCACCGAACAGTTTTTCGACAAAACCGAAATCGGCTCCCCCTTCCAACCGTGACCGTACAACCTCTACCTGCTCTTCAGTATGGACGTGGAGTTCTTCAAGTTTCAATTCGTCCGATTCGTGGAAGTCCTCCAGGTGTTCATTATAATACTCTTCGAACTCAGCGTGGCTGAATACAATCCGCGACGCTATCATCTCCTGCAGGTAGATATTGATAAGACCGGAGTGGAGCAGCTCCAGCCATCCTGCATCGACAGTGGGTGCAGTCATATAGCCATCGTTCCTCGCAGCACAGAGTAACAACACACCCTGAGTCAGCTTTTCACAGGAAGCCTGGAAATGGGTTTCAAAGGTGTCACTGGCCGACTGCATGGCGTTATAGGATATTTCCTGGCGCAGGTCATTATCTGTCACCAGCAGCTCGTCGTCAAAACTGAAGACCGGTGTCGCTGTTCCCTGCATGAAAGCGGGGGTAAAGAGGTTGGGCGAGTCACTCCTGATAGCGTTCAAAGCTGTGGAATCAACCTGGAGGGGATAAGCCCGGGACAAACTGTCGAGAAATCTCAACCAGGCTTCATCCCTTTTTTCATACTGCAGGTCACGACGGATACGGCCTGACAGCATCTGGAACTCTGCAGTGTCCGCCACCGACCGCTCCTCAATCCGCAGAAAGGTGTAGACATCCCTCAACGGAAACGGGTTGGAGATAGCCCCTACCGGCAGATCCACAGCCTGATCCCGGAACTCATTAATGATGTCAGCCCAGAGCTTCTTTTTGTGCAGTCCCCCTTTGAAACGGCGGGAGTCGTAGGAGACAGCTCTGGCGATGGAGTCCATGGAAGCACCCTGCCGGATATCCTCGATCAGCTGCTCCGCTTCTGCGAGAGTGCCAATGGAGACCGTACGGATCTGCATTCGCCAGTACATCTCCCGGAATACCTCCATCATCTCTTCCTGACTTACCTCGAGATCGGGCTGGAACCGCTCCTTGATATACAGCTTGCGGGCCGCGTTGTGGCGGTATTCCTCCAGCTCCCCCTCCAGCTCCTCCTCCATGCCGAGCGCCAGGGCGTCCTGGATGATGATTCTGTCATTGACCAGCTTGTCGAGGAGCCTGCGGTAATCGAAGGAGGACCTCTGCTCGTCGGACTGATGCTGGTGGGTCTCACCCAGCAGTTTCACCAGATGGTCAACCGCGATAGTGTCACCATTGACAATCGCCAACGGTTCGATCTCCTCTGCTGCGGCTGTCCGGATCTGCAGGAAAGAGAGCGTTACAATGATAGACAGTACTAGTACGGTACCCGACCAGCGCCGGTATAAGGGGGTATTGATATGCAACTCCAGTCTATGTTTAGGTTTTCTTAATCAGCTGATGAAACCCGGTTGGACTGTAACGAATCCAGCAGTTCCGGAAGTACGGCTAGTGCATCCTGCATCACCCGGCCGGTGGATTCTACCCGTCCAAAACCCAGTATCAACTCACTGTCGCTGCCCCGGCGGCAGCTATAACGACCCGCCAGCAGACGGCCGCTGGACGGTTCCAGAACCCGCGCGGTGAACTCGAACATGGCTCCCTCGCCGCTGCTTCCCTCCTGAGCGGTCAACAAGGCCTCGGCGCACCCGGTTACCAGATAATCAGGCTTAAAAAGTTCGTGAAGCTGTACGAGTGTCTCCAGATCTATCTCACCGACCGGCAGAAATCCATTTTGCAGAAACAGCTCGTGCTCCAGTCCCGGATCCATCACGTTGTAACCTGATCTGACCAGGGTACTCAGTAACATATTATCAACTGCCTCTCCGGTTCTCCCCTTCCCGGTGCTGTTCTCAAAGGGAATCATCACTATCCGGGGATAGGGGGTACCGCTACTGTCCACCGGTGAGACCGGCAGTGTGAGTTCCTGAATCAGCTCCCGTACAACCAGCTCGATCAGGCGATCTTTATCATAGGGAGAATTCTGCATGAAAGGTTTAACCTGCTCGACACTGCTGCCGGCGGTTGATGTGGCTCGGACGATCGTTTGATCGCTCAACTGGAGGATACGACTCGACAGAGCAATCTCAGGGGTAGGCTCTGGCAGGTAGAAATTTATGGAGCAGATCATCAGGTAATTGCACCCGGTTTCCAGACGGATCGTTTCGGCTTCCCTTGCAGTCACCCTGCCGTTGGAGCGAATGCGATTGCGTTTGAGCAGCGGTCGCAACTCTCCCCCTGTGAGCAGTTCGATCCCCTGCTCCTGCATGACTACCTGGAGCAGGCTGTCCACACTTTGAAGTGGTTCCCGGTAACCGCTGAGATTCTGCAGCGGCATCAGCACCAGCGGCGTGGGGATAAATGTGGTGGTGTCGACAGGTTCGCTGTTCCTGCCTGCAGCTGTTTGAGCCCCCAACCAGATGAGCAGGATGATCAAACAGCGGCTTGACAATGGGGACGGCATAATTGACTCTATTGAATGAGTGTACCCAGTGTGCGGCGGACGCACTCTCTGGAAACAGCACCATGTGATTTCTCACCTGTTCCCAGCAAAGTTGCCCAGAAACTTCGACCGTTCTCGGTGTGCGTGGCAGACCAGACACTTACACCTGATTCGGTATCCACCAGGCTGGCAACGAGGGTGACCACACTGATGTTAGCCGATCCGCTGCGTTGTTGCGATGATTCATTCACCGAACCCAGAAACAACGCCTGCACTTGCAGTTCGCGCCCCAGTTCCTTGATCTGCTCCTGGGTGAGATCAGCCGTGCGCAAAGTTGCGTACTGCTGCATTACCAGAGCAACTTCACCCGGTTCGACCACCTCAAAAGTCTCGCTTGCCAGCAGTTCGGTGATAAACAGGCGGGTGATCCTGGCCCCCGCCCCCTGGTCGGTGGTGAGGTTCTCGAAAGGGATGACAGCCACGCGCTCGACATAGTCGAGATTGTATTGCGGGTGGATGAACACCGTCGGTTTCAAACCCGCGCATCCGATAATCAGCAGGGTAAGACCGATGTTGAGCATTGCCGAAAAAGTTATCTTCATTTTACTGCCCTGGGGTTAAAATCCGGTTCGCAGTCCCGCCTGCAGATTGGCCGTTCTGGCACCACCCGCCGGTCGGTAGTCGAGCAGGCTGAATCCGAAAAAGATAGTACTGCGTGTTCCGAGTTTATAGTTAATGTTGGTGTTGAAGCGACTGGTACGGGCTCCACCTTCGTCACCGGTCAGATAGGTCTGCAACCCCATTTTCACCTTTGCTGTCGCGTTCCAGCTGAAGAGAAAATCCTGGGTGTAGGTGACCGTCTCGTCCATGTTTATATCGGTCGCTCCGCGGATGAAAATCGTATTGGTCGCACGATAGTTCAAATTCAACTGAAATTGTCTGCGCAGATGCCGACTGTCTGCCGGCATACTCTGGGAAGATTGAAAACGGAGGGAAGCCCCGGCATCGAGCCTGCGGGTCAGGGCGCTGTTCGCTGTCAGGCGGTGAGTCCAGGTTTCACTGGCAGTGTAGATGGCATATTGAATCTGCCGCGAAAAACCCGATTCCCAGATGAGGTGCAGGTTGGTGAACGGACTCCCGTGTACAGCCAGCAGTGCATTTCCGCTCTCCTGGTCCTTGCCGGAACCATAATAGCCAATCCTCCTTGAGATTGACAACAAAAAGTCAAGCGTGGTCAATGGCGCCACCAGCAGGTTGTAGCCACCGGAAAGGCTCTTCAGATCGGAACTGTCCGCCGCAAAATCCTGGAATGATTGATGGAAATTGACGGTATGGGAAATCATTTCCGTCTGACGAAACCGGGTACTCATTGAATAGAACTGGTTGCGGCGATCGCCATCGAGACCCTGCAACGGTTCCTGCTGATAGGTACCGGACAATGAGGTGTTCAGTCTTTCCGAGAAACGATAGCCGATAGCGAGGTCCACAAAATGTGACTGGCTGAAGGACTCGGTTGTTGTTTCCGGTTCACTCTGGATAAATGCCTGTATTTCAGTAGCGTGGACAGTTGTTGCCTCGTTAAGACCGCCGTTGACCGCTTTTATATACCGGGTGGTAACGGTGGGGAAAAGGAGTTCAAAACGGTTATATCCCAGATTGAGTACAACCTCAACCTCCTCCTCCAACCGGCTCCAGTTCAAATTGTCCGAGGAGGTGTAAACCTGCCAGGTTAACGGCCCGGAGGCTGCGTCCAGGAAAATATAGAGTGCCCCCACCGGCCGGGCAAATCCGAAATCGACACCGATATTGCGGTTGATCGATCCGGTACCCAGATCTACCTGCGGCTGGGTAGGGTCATCGACATTACCATCGGAAAGTTGTGGCAGCGGTTCCAGCTGTCCCCATTCCGGTCCCGGGTCGGCAGCGTAAAGCGCGGAGACAACCGGAATGACGTTGAGTATGGTGGCTGAACCCTGGACCCTGTCGAGTTGATGACGGTAGTTATGGGTATAGTTACTGCTGATGTGCAGCCGCTTGTCCTCCAGCAGATTGACAGCATAACTCCAGCGGAAGTTATTCAGATCATGGAGGCTTTCCCAGCTTGAGATGAGATTTCTGGTTTGTCCTCTGGTGAATCCCTCACTGAAACTGTGTCTGCCGGCAGTGTACTGGAGCCCACTTTGAAACCGCTTTTCGTCGCTCTTCCGATTTGCATCCGGACCACTTTCACGCACCCGGGTGAGATCGTAACGCAGCGTGAGTACCGGAAACTGATTTGATCTGGTCCTGAAGGAGAAGCCGGACAGATCACTACGCAGCCGGGTTGCCAGGGTGGAACTCTGCGAATTTCTTCTGCGGAGATTGCTGCTGAAGGCGAACCAGGGTGGTGTCCAGGCGAACTCCCCGGAAGGCTGCCACTCCTCCTGCCATACATCAGGGCTCTGCCCCTGGGCCAGATCAAGCTTATAATACCGGAGGGAAGATCGCAGGCTCACAAAGGGTGTTACCCGTTTGAGAAAACTCACCGTGTACTGCTGGCGCAGGTTGCTGTTGCGGATGTCATCGGTTTCGCTGCTGACACCGGAGAGTTCAGCGTAACCGGTAACGCTGTTGCCCCAGAGAGCCTGCAGGGGCGGTGGTGCGCAGAGCAGCATCAGAACTGCGGTAATCAGGATGGTCTTGGGATAGAACCGCCTCAAAGGAAAGATCTCCATTCACTATCTCGGGACCAGCGCGGTGTGTGGCTGCCTGCCCGTATCTATAAGAAATCTGAGACTACGATTTCCGGTCTCGTAGATTGCCAGCTGATCATCATGCGGGTGGCATACCAGCAGCTGACCTGAATCTGGTGTCACAGACAGTCTGCCCGGTTTGCCTGTGAGTCGGATTGTGCCCAGTTCAATTTCGTACTCTGGACGGAAAATAGCCACCTCAGCGCAGGCGGACTGAGCAACATAGAGTAATCCACCGACCTGCTGAAAGGCCAGCCCCGACCCCGGACTGCAGAGATCAATCGTCACCTTCAGAATCCCGCTACGTGGATCGAATCCGGAGAATACCGGTTGTCTGCGGTGGGTCACATAACACAATCCCGAAAACTCTTCGTAAAGTACTTCGCCAGGCTCTCCCAGCGTTAATGTGCTGCTTACTACCTCCCGGGTGACAGGATCAAAGGTCACAATGCGGCGCTCCGGTTCTTCACTCAGGTAGACATAGCCGGCCAGGGGATCAAC
>JADHUQ010000003.1 GCA_016784425.1 Candidatus Delongbacteria bacterium
GAAAGGTAGTGGGATGCGGGAATATTCGGCCATACCAGTGAAGTGACTGCAGGTCCAGCAAACCGATACCCAGGGTTCGTTCAGCGGGACCAGGATTCTGCTTTAGAAAAGATTCCAGCCAGTAAAGACCCCAGCGCAGCTGCAGGTGATGAAAACAGTTCAGTTCCCATCCGAGATGTACCTCCTGCGACATATCAGCCTGCTCTTCATCGGTGACATTGCGAAAATCGAGCGCCATCCGCATCCGATAAAAGCCTGGAAAGGGTAGCTTCCATTGATATTGCACCCCGGCGTTGAGACTGTTGTCGGCCAGTCGGTCACCCTGTAGACGGATTTCGCTGGCCCCCCCCGGCAGGTCAACAGCGGTTAATCCAACCTGCATTCTCCAGGCAGGACGGAGAATTATTCCATAGATCAGACCGGTATCCCGCTCACCACTTTCAGGATTCCAGATAATCGGCAGCGAAACACCGAGGGTGACCTTGTCATCCATACGGTAGGCAGCAGCCAGATAACTGACCGTCTCCTGCGAGCCGAGGTCGCTGTTCCAGGGATCGTCACCTCCGTTAACGGTTCGACCGATGAGTTGCTCAGCAGGTATCAGGGTCAAGGCTAATCGCTTGAAACGCAGATGTAACGAGGAGATGTAAAGTGACCAGGGAAAAGCCCGGCGCCAGCTGTCTCTGGAGTCACTGCTGTTTTCAAGCTTCACCAGCAGCGGTACCGGATTGAGCATCAGGGTGAAAGCGGGCGCATGTGAACCACTGGTAGGATAACCGGCGGCGGGATTGTAACAGGCTGCAGCAACCCAGTCACTGCCCGCGGCGAAACAGCCCCCCATACCCATAACTCTGGCACTGTGGCTGCTGACCAGCGTATACTGGTCGGCCCCGGTCGCAACCATGGTCACAGCCAGTAGAAAACCGGCGACCAGACTGCCATAGGAATCAGATAAGCGCATTCTTCTTCTTTTTGCTGACTTTACTGCGCCACGAGACGGAACCGTAGAACATCAACAGGTATAAGGCGACACAGAGCAATGTCAACCGCATCAGCGGCCGCCCCCAGGATAGGTAGATCGACTCCCCACCCAGGAGGGGGACATTACAAATCAGAATATCCTGTTGTTCCACCGGCAGTATGGCGATGGTGTTGCCCCACCCGTCCAGCACCGCGGAGATTCCGTTGTTGGCGGCACGTACCAGCGGTCTGCCGGTCTCAATAGCCCGAATCTGGCTCTGGGCGAAATGCTGGGCGGGTTCCAGGGTGTTGCGGTACCAGCCATCGTTGGTGATATTGATCAACAGGTTGGCACCCAACCTGACCCTCTCATTAAAAAGCTGCTGGAATATGCTCTCAAAACAGATAGTGGGCGCGACTGCCAAAGTACTGTCCATCAGCTGGAGAACAGGTTCCCGGCAACCGGGGGCGAATTCCGCCTGTCCCAGATTGATCGATCCCAGCGAGGGCAGCCAGCGCTGAAAAGGAAACCGTTCGCCGAATGGCACCAGCTGTACTTTGTCATAACGGAGACTATGCGTGGTGGCATCAAAAAAGAAAACACTGTTGAAAATCTGCTTCTGTTCTTTGAGAAACTGAGACGCGAGGGCACCGATGGCAATCGTAACCTGGTTCTCGGAAGCGGCCTGTCGCAATGCCAGCCGCCAGCGAGCACTGCGGTTGAGATAAAGCGGCGCTGCGGTTTCCGGGAATACTATCAGCTCTGCACCCCGCATCTGTGCCTGGTCAAAAAGTGCCATATTCAATGCCATCACGCTGTCGCAGGGGGCGCTCCATTTGACATGCGGATCGAGATTGGGTTGGATGACGGCTACCAGTAGTGAATCTCCGGTTGGGTACAACACCTGTTCGTTCAGCTTTTCTCCCATAAAGGGCAACAGTAACAGGACCAATCCGGTAGCGATCGCCAGAAGACGCCACTTGTTGCGGCGAATAGCCATATAGATGAGAAAATTCATTGCCCCGACCCAGATGGTAGCGCCGAAGACACCGACCGTGGCAAAAATACCGGGCGTGGGGAAGGACAACTGGGTTACACCCAGCGCTACCCAGGGGAAACCGAGATCCCAGAAAGAGGTGATATACTCAACCAAGGCCAGCATCAGGGGGATCTGCAGAAAGGCGGGACGCCCGACATGGCTGTACTGATAAGCTACGCTTTGAAAGATGAGTCCCCACCAGATGGAGAGATAGACAATGGCCAAAAGAGCTGTGGCAGTGGCTGCCCACAGCGAGAGGGCGCTGTTGGCAGCTATCCAGTGAAGTGTAAAGCCGTGGTAAACCAGACCACTTACAAATCCATATATGAATTTGCGTTTCCCCTGCTCTATCGCTACAAACCAGGGGATAAACATCACCCAGGCCAGCACAAAGAGGGGAAGCGGGGGAAAGGAGAGCGCACCCAACAGACCGCTGAAAACCATGCTGATCATAACTGTTCGTCCAAATATTCCTGCAGAATCAAGGCTGCAGCGTAACCATCAACAATTCCTTTGTCCTTACGCACGTTGCGACCATGCAGGTGAAGCAGTTCGCGGGCGCGTACTGATGAAAAATCTTCACTCACCCGATGAATCGGCAACCCCCATTCCGACATCAGGGCGATGAACTGCTCGATCTCCGGAACCAGCGTTCCAGGGGTACCGTTGCCCCGCATGGGGATGCCGATAATGATCGTCCCGATCTCATACTCCCGGCAGAGATCCTGGATGGAACTCAGCAACATCGAAATATCCCGTACCGCAATTGTCGTCAGGGGACGGGAAATCAGGCCGGTGGGATCGGAAACCGCCACCCCGGTGCGGGCGCGTCCGTAGTCAATTGCCAGAAAGCGCATGCAAGAAGATAAGCGCTGTGCTGATTTTGTAAAGGAGAAGTGATGAAAGTGGTCAGCAGCCAACTTCAAACAGGTTGAGAGTCAGCGGGACAGAGGACCGACCGGCCCGGCTGTGGGGAAACCGGTGGTCAGGAGAAGTCGCGTTTACAACCGTTTTCAGGTTTTCAAAGAATGGACAGCGGGGTTTGAGCGGAAGGTGCTAGAAATCGAGGGAACGGATCATCTTCAGGAACTGTTCCCGCCAGAGAGTCGTATCTGGACCGTTCAGGGGATGCTCCAGCCGGAAAGCGAAGAAACGCTCCTGACGTTCGAGAACTGCAACGCAGAGCTCATGCCTGATACCCTCCACCTGGAACTGCATAACCCGTAACGGCAGGGTGCCAACTGTTGTTGCCAGTATGCTGTCCAGCACATCCTCACTCTCTACCTGTGGGGGGAAAGCGAGCTGTTGCTCGAAAAATTCTGTCAGATCCAACTGCTGGTTGTCGATACGGATTGCGAAATGAGCAGCAATCTTGGTGGCGTGCCCGGAAAAGATGATCGATCCAAAACCGGTTTCATCCAGCAGTTCACGATAGTTCCAGGAAACAGGAAGTTGCAGGGTGAAATCATAGGTGTCATTGTGATACACACGGGGGTTCTCTCCACCACCGCAGGAGGTAAGAAGAATCAGCAGGCCGAAAAAGCAGAGTGTGCGTAGCATAAAAAAACAGGTCGGTGGTTAAAGATGACTTGAGGCAAAACCGATAGGTAAATTGTCGGTCCATTACCTCCTGTCCGGGGAAACAGTTACTGCCGCTCAAGTGGTGCTGTTTCCCCCTTTTTTTGTGATGTGGAAACAAAATAACCAGTAATTCACGATCGGCTTGGCATTACCATTCAGCAAAAATGGAGTGCTGGAACTGACGAGTAATGGGAAATACTATGCGCCTGGCGGATGCCGGTCAGGTACCCGGCACCCGCAGGGTAATATCTTGTTAGAAAGGGGTTGTAAAGAACTTGCGTATACCGATGTTGAAACAGACTGCGTGCATCATGGGGCCGTCACCGGTTTTAAGATTCTGGGAATTACGTGAATCGGGAATTTTTCCCAGATAAAGGTCACCGCGTGCATAGAAATCGAGCGTCGTACCGAGGTTGTACATCATCCCATAACCGAGATTGAATACAAACCCGGACTGCACTTTACGATAGTCTTCAATCCAATCATCCTCAACGTCGTACATGGAAACCCGGTAAGTACCTGTTACCACACCGGCACCCAGGTCAACAAAGGAACTGAGTTGGCTGGTGGGATTAAATTCATAACGCATACCGACAGTGAAAGTATGAAAATTGAAACGCCTTTCGGTGCGATCAACCCTCTCTTTCAGCAGGAAATCAGAGACATAATAATTGAGTTCATCATCCAGATCAGATCCCTCGGTTACCGGTGCGACGAAGTACTGCAATTTCATGATCAGATCACGTCGACTAAAACGATGACCCAGAACCACATTGCCCATTCCGCCAGTGCCAAAGTCACCCTGAAGTTTGAAAACATCGCGGTACAGGTTCACCTTGTTGGGTGAAGTGAAGGTTTCCTGATCCAACATATAGTGACCACCTACACCCAGTTCAAAATAGTCACGTGGAATACCAAACGCTGTGGTTATAAAAGCCAGTGTAAAAACCAGTCCCAGCTTCAACTGCTTCATTCATTCCTCCTGTTCGAGGTTGATGGATAATGTGTTTTTAGATAATCCGGTTGTCTTGTTTTCATGTCCAGACCGGTGACAGCTATAGCCAGGGTGGTTTACCACACTCTGGGTCCGAAAGCTTCCTCAAATAATTCTTCCAATCAGAAACGGAACTATGATGATCGAGAAGTTTACATTTCGTAAAACGCAACCGCTGAACGGTTCCTTTTCTTTCCAGGAACTTAACAAAAAACTGATAAAAGTCTATCAAGTCCAGTGATTTGCAACATCCGCGCCAGTTTCTACTAAATATGATGGTAACCTTCAGACGACCGTTTCATCACGCCGCTCTACCCGGACAATGCCCTTAATCCCCTTCAAATGGCGGATGACACGCTCCAGGTGATCCCGATCATGCACCTCCAGCACAAATTTCCCGATCGCCAGATTGTCCTGTTTGCGCATATTGAACTGCCGGATGTTGATCTCCATCCGCGC
Source organism: Candidatus Delongbacteria bacterium (assembly GCA_016784425.1). GTDB lineage: Bacteria > CAIWAD01 > CAIWAD01 > BS150m-G50 > BS150m-G50 > BS150m-G50. The sequence goes on from JADHUQ010000003.1 coordinate 5,035, forward strand.
CAGCACATCGGAAAGGTCGTGCAACATGTTGCGTCGATCTTCACCGACGACGATAATCCGTGCCAGGAAATAATTGCTGTCTGCCACATCCCACATTACCTCGACCAGTTTGTCCGGATTGGCATGGGTCATCTGCTGGGCGTTGCGGCAATTGGAACGGTGAATTGTAATCCCCTTGCCGGTAGTAATAAAACCGTTGATCGCATCCCCAGGCAGCGGCTGACAACAGCGTGCAAAATTTACCATGATGTTGTGCAGCCCCTGCACCCGGATTGCGGTTGATTTCTGTTTATCGGTCCGGCTCAGCCGCGAGCGCAACCGTCCCATTATAGTAGTGCTGCTTTCTGGTGTTTTCAGCAATCGCAGGAATTCACGAAGTTGCAGTTCTCCCCGCCCCAGGGCGGCATGGAGCAGATCGTCCTTATGAAAACCGGCCTGTTTGGCCAGGTCGTGCAGCTCAACCGGGTTCAAATGCAGTTTACGTCGAGTCAACTCGCGCTGTAACATCTCTCGCCCCAGTTCAACAGCCGACTGGTGATGCTCATCCTTGAACCAGCGACGCAGACGGGAACGGGCACGGGAAGTATGAACGAATTTAAGCCAGTCAAGACTGGGCTGATGCGACTGGGAGGTGATGATCTCCACGGTCTGACCTGACTTCAGCTCCTTATCCAGCGCAATGATACGGCCGTCGGTCTTGGCGCCGATGCAATGCAGCCCGACCTCGGAGTGAATGCGAAAGGCAAAATCGACCGGTGTGGAACCGGCCGGTAGTTGAATCAGCTTCCCCCCGGGGGTGAAAACAAAAATATCATCGTGGAACAGATTACTCTTCAGGCTCTCCATGAAGCCGGCATCAGCCGGGGTAGCGTTCTGCTCCTCCAGCATCTCCTTGAACCAGCGGAAAAAACTGTCCAACTCTGAGTCGGGACTTCCCTCCTTGTAGTTCCAGTGGGCAGCGATGCCATGCTCCGCCACCCGGTCCATCTCCTGGGTGCGGATCTGCACTTCGAAGAGGTGACCACCCGGTGCTACCGCCTTGGTGTGTAGCGACTGGTAGTTGTTTGATTTCGGTGTGGCGATATAATCGAAGAACTGGTCAGGAACAGGTGTGTAGATTGCGTGAATGGTCCCGAGCACATAGTAACACTCGTCATTATTCTCCACAATAATCCGGATGGCGAAGAGGTCGTAGATTTCGTCAAACTGCTTTTGTTGTTTCCACATCTTATTGTGGATAGAGTAGAAGTGCTTGGCGCGCCCCTTGATACGGGCAGCGACACCATCCATCTCCAGTTTACTTTTGATCGGTTCGATGATCTCCTGAATCACCGATTCCCTCTCTTCGTGACTCAGATCAACCTGTTGTTCGACCGCGGCATACTCCTGGGGCTGCAGGACCTGGAAACAGAGATCCTCCAGTTCTCGCTTGATGCGGGCCATACCAAAACGATGTGCAAGCGGCGCATAAACCTCTAGTGTCTCCTCGGCAATGCGCTGCTGTTTCCCCTGTGGGATATAAGAGATGGTCCGCATGTTGTGCAGGCGATCTACGAACTTGATGAAAATCACCCGCAGATCGGAGGACATGGAGAGCAGCATTTTGCGGAAGTTAAGCGCTTGCTCGTTCTCAGTGCTGGTGAACTTGAGATCACTGATCTTGGTTACCCCATCCACCAGTGCAGCGATCTCAGGACCAAACTCCCGCTCTACCTTGCTGATGGAGATGTCGGGATTATCCTCTACGACATCATGCAGCAGACCGGCGACCAGCGTATTCTGATCCATGCGCATCTGCGCCAGTATCAGGGCAACCTGCAGGGGATGCATTAGGTAGGGTTCCCCGGAACGACGAAATTGACCGAGGTGAGCGCGATAGGCGAAAACGAAACCGCGCCAGATCAGTTCCTCATCTACCTGTTCGCATTGTTCCAGGAGTGTATCACAGATTTGCTGGAGCAGCTGGAGCATGGTGTCGCGATGCTCGTCGTCACCGATATCATTCTGGAAGAGTTCCTGCGTCAGACTGCACAGTGGCATGATATGTCCTAGAAACCGATCTCCTCAGCAGCTCGCTCCTGACCGGGTGCCGGTGGAGGTGCATTATCCTCAGCGATGAATTCCTCGAAACGCTGAATATGTTTGTGGAAGGTAAGCTTAACCGGGCCGATCGGACCGGTGCGGTTCTTGCCGACATCGATGAGTGCCTGATTCTCCAAAGACTTACCGGAATCGTCAGTTTTGCGATAGACCTCGTCGCGATGGACAAACATGACGATGTCGGCGTCCTGCTCGATAGCGCCGGAATCACGCAGATCTGACAGTATCGGCCGTTTAGACTCTTTGCGACGCTCGCTCTCGCGGGAAAGCTGGGAAAGAGCGACCACTGGAATTTCAAAATCCTTAGCCATCGCTTTCAGGGCACGGGTTGCGGCAGCCACCCGTAGCGCCTGATTATCAGCGTCAGGCAGATGCATCAACTGCAGGTAATCGATAAACAGCATATCGACCTTGTCACCAGTCATCGACAACCGCTGCAATTTTGCCCGCAGGTCGGTCAGGGATACTTTACTGGTGTCGTCGATAAAAACCTGGTAGGAGGCCAGATTGGCTGCGGCCCGCGCCAGTTTGCGGGTCTGGGTATCACGCAGGATAGAACCACTCTTGAGGGGGGTGAGGGAAACGCCTGATTCGATCATGATCAGACGCATACCCAGTTCCTTCCAGGTCATTTCGAGGGAGATGAAGGCGATCTTGTAATTGTGGGCAGCCGCATTACGGGCTAAATTGAGGGCAAATGCGGTTTTGCCCATACCGGGCCGCCCGGCCAGCACCACCAGGCTGCCGGGACTGAATCCTCCCAGCATCCGATCAAGGTCAGGAAAACCGGTGGTGATCCCCTGCAGACCGCCCCCCTTCTGCTGGATCGACTCGATCTCCTTCATAACATCTTTCATCCCCTCGGCTGTGGGAATAAAATCTCTCTGCAACGATTGGCCGGTGGAGAGCCGGTAAAGCTGGTCCTCAACATCCCGCAGCAGCTCATCAAAGACTGCCGCCGGGGAGTTGCCTTCACGCTGCAACCGGTTCCCGATCCGGATCAACTCCCGCAACAGGGCATGCTGGTGGACTATTTCAAGGTGGTACTGGACATTAGCGGTGGAGGTGGTTACAGCCAGACAATCGGAGAGATAGCTGCCGCCGCCGGCTTGCTCCAGGCTCTCCATCTTCTCCAGTTCTGCGTGGAGCGTCACAATGTCGATGGGGCGGCCCTCCTCAAAGAGCCGCTGCATCGCTTTGAACATGACTTTATGTTCCAACTGGTAGAAATGCTCAGCCTGCAGATTTTCCAGCACCAGTGCGCAGGCATCCTGATCTATCAGCATACTGCCGATTACCTGTTGTTCCGCCTCATTGGAATGGGGCGGTTGCAGCCGGTCGGTGTCACTCATCTATATTTTCTCCCCGGTAGATGGCGCGAACACGTTTCATATCTTCCCAGGCCGGTTTTTTCCAGTGCGGATTACGCAGCAGCGCTGCAGGGTGATAAGTAACCATCAGCGGTATGCCATGATAGTCGTGCAACTGTTCCCGCATCTGTCCCAGTGAATGCGTCCCCTTGAGCAATGTGTTACCGGCGATACGGCCCAACGCCAGGATGAGGGTCGGCCGGATAATCTCAAGTTGTTGTATGAGAAAGGGCTCACATTGCTCTACTTCCTGGCTGTTGGGATCGCGGTTCAGGGGGGGGCGGCATTTCAGAACATTGGCAATATAGACCTCTTCGCGGACCAGACCGATGGCAGCCAGTATCTTGGTCAGCAACTGCCCCGCCCTGCCGACAAAGGGGACACCCTGTGCATCCTCGTCTGCTCCCGGCGCTTCACCAACCAGCACCAGACGGGCTGTAGCACTACCTGTCCCGAATACAACCTGCTGGCGTGTCGCCGCCAGAGGACATTTTTTACAGACCAGCAGCGACTGTTCCAGACCGTACAGATCCTCAGCCGGCGTTTTGACACTAGCTGTCTCCGGTGCAGAGGTCTGTGCCATGCTTCCCTCGTTGAGATAAATGTGCTTACCGAACATAGACTGTTGACGCCAGAATTCACACACCTGTTCGCGATCCATGGGGTCACCGTTCCTTGGAAGAGTTTGCTCCCGGTGATACTCTACGGTCAATCTGTATTCTGGCTTGCAGCGAATCGTGCTTGCAGCATGCTGGCCAGTTTTTGGAGCAGCGACCAGGCTACCGCCTCTTTGTGACCGGACAACTCTTCGCTGGTGCCATCCGGGGTCATCAGGTTCAATCTGATTTCATCCCCCTCCAAACCCTGGTCCGGATGGTTGAGACAGATAAGGTCGAGTTGCTTGCTCTCCATTTTCCGCCTGGCTTCACTTTCACCGTCATCTGTTTCCAGGGCAAAACCGATCAGCAACTGCTGCTGCTTCCTGGCACCCATCCGCGCCAGGATATCCGGTGCAGCCTCTAACTTGAGATCTGGAACACGCTCCCCCTTTTTCAGTTTGCTAGCACTATAGAGCGGCATCCAGTCGGTAACGGCTGCTGCAGCGATAAAAACATCACAGTTGTCAAATTCGCCACCCACAACCTGCTCCATCTCGCGGGCGGTGGTAACCTGCAGCAGACGGCAACCGATCGGTGGTGCCAGTTGGGTGGGGCCGCTGACGAGGGTGACCTCAGCTCCCAGTACTGCCGCAGCTTCTGCCAGGGCATATCCCAGGCGTCCTGAGGAGCGATTGGAAAGATAGCGTACCGGATCGAGTGGTTCTCGGGTGGGACCGGCGTTTATCAACAACCGTGAGCCTTTAAGTGACATTCCCGCTGACAGCAGCCAACCGGCAGCACGGGCGATTGCGACCGGCTCCGCCAGTTTGCCAGTGCCGGTATCGCCACAGGCCAGCGCACCGGAGACTGGATCCACCAGGTGGACACCCTGTGTGCGTAACAGTTCCAGGTTACGCTGCACGGCGGGATTGTGATACATGCGTGTATTCATGGCTGGAGCAAAAAGCTGGGGACAGTCACAGGCACAGATGGTGGTACTCAAGAGGTCATCGCAGATGCCACCGGCGGCTTTACCGATGATATTTGCCGTGGCGGGTGCTACCAGCAGGAGGTCGGCCCAACGGGCAATCTCGATATGATCGATCTCCCAGTGAGCAGGATCGCTGAAACTGTCAACCAGTGTAGGGAAACCGGTCAGACTGCTGAAGGTCAGAGGTGTGACAAAGCGGGTGGCGTTGCGTGTCATAATCACCCGCACCTGTGCTTCACCGCGTTGCAGGTGGCGTAACAGTTCAACCGCCCGGTAGGCGGCAATTCCACCGGTAACACCGAGGATGAGCTTTTTATTTTTCAGCAGCTGCGTCGTCATCCTTTTCCCCACCGGAGTCATCATTCAGATAGTGGTAGTTCAGTTTTTTGTCCAGCATCTCCTGGATTGCTGTAGTGGTCGCTTTGGGAAACTTGGGTACGACAAACTCATTTTCCGGTTCCAAGATGTAATCGGGATCACCCATGGTGTCCAGGTACTCCTGACGGAGTTTCTCAATAGTGTCGTGCTGCAACTGGTTTATCTGACGAGCACGTTGAGCCATGATGAGGATAGCTTCGTAGATGTTCTTGGCTGTTCCATCAAAATCTGAGGCTGTTGTTTTCTGGAAATTCGTCACTGGGTTTCCTTTCCTTTATTCTCAATTGTTGTTTTGCAGGATCCGGTCAATCAACTCTGATATGACCTGAATGGTCTCTTCGATCGGCCCGTCATTATCCACCCGATAATGAAACCGGGTAGCAAGTGTCAACTCGCTTTCCAGCCGGGACAACCTTAGTTCAATCTGCTCCGGCGTCTCGGATTTACGCCCTACCAGGCGGAGACGGTAAACCGCCGGATCGGTCACCTGGATGAAAATCAGATGCGGCTGCTCCAGCACTTGTTTCAGAGTCAGCGCTCCCTTGACATCCACATCGAAAACAGGATAGCGGCCTTTTTCCCAGATGCGGTCCACTTCGGCCCGGAGCGTTCCATAACGATGGTCGTGCACCGGTTCCCACTCCAGGAATTCTCCCCCCGCCAGACGCCGATCAAACTCCTCATTGGACAGGTAATAGTAATTACGGCCCTCCTGTTCCAGGTTTCGAGCCGGTCTGGTAGTACAGGAGATTGAGAATTCCAGATCGTCCCGTTGCCCCAATAAGCGTCTGATGATAGTGGTTTTGCCGGTACCACTGGGTGCTGCTATTACAAAGGCATGCGGTAAACGCTTTTCCGACAACGCTACTCCAGATTCTGTACCTGCTCACGCAGGCATTCCAGTTCCTCTTTGATGCTGACCACCAGGTGTGAGATTTCAGCCGAAACGCTTTTGGAAGCGATGGTGTTTCCCTCGCGGTTCATCTCCTGCAGCAGGAAGTTGAGCTTCTTGCCGATCGGTTCCTGTTCCCGCAGTGTCCCCCTGAACAGCTTGATATGGCTGCGTAGACGAGTGATCTCCTCGTTGATGTCGAGTTTATCCGCCAGCATTGCGACCTCGAGATCAAGCCGTTCCGGCGTCATGTTCTGTCGCTCAGTCAATTTGGCAACGCGTTTCATGATTGTATCACGTACGGTGTCGCGGTTACGCCGGAAGGTAGTGTTGACCAATCCCAGCTGTTGTTCCATCGCCAGCAGGCGTTGACGGAAATCAACCAGCAATTCCCGCCCTTCGGCAGTGCGCATCTTCCGGAACTCCCGCAGGGCATGTTGCAGTGCTGTCTGGGTCAGTGTCCACAGCTCCGGGTTCTCACGATTCTTGCGTGTTTCGCTGAGCAGGCTGCTGAAGGCGGGCAGATGGGAAAGACGCAGGTCGTTTTCCAGGCCATGACGTCGAGCCAGCTGGTCAGCCTCTTTGAGCAATCTCCCGATCATATCCGGCCGGAGGTTACCTAGACCCCCCTCCTCAACTCGTGTCACCGCGATATAGAGATTCAGTTTACCCCGGGCGACCTGTGCCTTAACCAGATCACGCACCTCCTGCTGATAAAAATAGAGTTCTCGTGGCAGGTGAAGATTGAGATCGAGGAAACGGCTGTTGACGGCGGAAACCTCCGCGAACACCTCCCAGGTGGAACTGCTGCGGGAAGCGCGTCCAAATCCGGTCATGCTTTTTACCATATCACCTCGTTAAGTCACAGTTGCAGGTGTGATGTTCTCTTTTCAGGGTATTACCATGATTATCCCGGAACAGTAACTCCGAGCCGCCTACATATCTGAAATTCAGAACCTAAATTATACCTTTTCCTGTTGCGGATTTCAACTGAAAAGGAGGGGATACTGTTTTAGCTGCCGGGACGGTTTGATTGGGAAAACCGACGGATCGCTAATCGGTGTCGGCTTCCTCATTGATTTCCGGTTGGATCCTGTTCACTTCGGCTTCGGTCAGCGGTAACCAGGTGATCGCCCCGGAGGGGCAGAACTTGACACACATGGGATCACCGTCGCAAAGATCGCACTTCACCGGGTAATCGGTAACCGGATCGAAATAGATATTCCCGAAAGGACAGGCGGCCACACAGAGATGACAACGAACACAGCGGAGATCGTGGTGCACCAGAGCACCGGTCTCCAGGTTCCACTGCAGTGCATTGGTGGGACAAATGGTGGCGCAGGCTGCCTCGTCACATTGCAGGCAGATAAGAGGCGTATTGATCAGTCGGGATTCATCCGCTTTGATGACCTTGATGTTGATGCGGGATTTTCCCGGTTGCCCCTGCAGACTGCTGTGGGTAAAGGCGCAGGCCAGTTCGCAGGACTTACAGGCGATACAGAGTTCCGGGCGGACATGAAATCGGTTTTCCATCAAATCACCTCTTCCGATCTGTCAATGATCCTGTTGAACCTGTCGACGGTCTGTTTCTGCTTGCAGTCAGCGCACTGTTCCAGGTAGTCTTCCGGCAGCTGCTGCCGTTCGCTGAAGTACTGCTTCATCTCGGGTGTCAGCTTGAGGGAGCGCCCACATTCGCTGCAGGCGATCAGTTTGAACTCCTTATACCAGATCTTACGTTTTAATCCCCGCTCTTCGAACCTGATGTGACCGGTCGGGCAAACCTGGGCGCAGATAGTGCAACCGATACAACTGGCGGATGGTTCACTGAAAGGGGTATCCACCTTTTTCAATCTGCCCCGTTCCACAGTGGCGATGGCGTTCATACCGAGCTCGCTGCAGACACGGGTACAGAGACCGCAGAGAATACAATCATCACCTGCCGCATCCACTACGTAGCTGCTGGCCAGGATTCCATATTCAGACGCCAGATCCTGGATTACCCTGGAGTTGGGACTGGAAGCGAGCAGCAGATCGAGGATGGTGCAGCGGATCCGGGTAACTTCGCTGGAATGAGTCTGTACGATCAATCCCTCCTCTACCGGAAAGAGGCAGGAGGTGACATAATTCTTCCAGCCGTCCCAGCTCTGCCGGGTGATCTCCACTGTACAGAGACGACAGGCGCCAAAGGGCTCCACCGCTGCGTGATGACAGAGGGCGGGGATTTCGATATCCTGCCGGCGAATAGTCTCCAACAGCATTTCTCCCGCCGGTGCCTTTATCTGCTTTCCATTTATGGTCAATGTTACCATGCAAGGCTCCTAGTGAACTTCTACAGCATCAAAATTACACACCGCCATGCAGGCACCGCATTGTGTGCACTTGTCCTGATCGATGACATGCAATTTCTTCTTTTCCCCGGTGATGGCCACATCCGCGCAGGGCTTCACACAGGCTCCACACCCGGTACATTTTTCGTTGATCGTATAGATGATCAGATCCCGACAAACACCGGCCGGGCACCGTCTGTGCAGGATATGCTCCAGGTACTCCTCCCTGAAGTACTTCAACGTTGAGAGCAACGGGTTGGGGCCGGATTGTCCGAGACCGCAGAGGGATCCGCGGACGATAACCTCCGACAGCTGCTCCATCCTGTCGAGATCCTGCTCACTGCCCTGCCCCGCACAGACCTTCTGGACCAGGCCATGCAACTGGTAGAGCCCTTCACGACAGGGAACACATTTGCCGCACGATTCCTTGACCAGAAACTCCAGGAAGTATCTGGCGACATCCACCATGCAGGTCAGGTCGTCCATGACTATCATACCACCGGAACCCATCATGGAGCCGTTGGCGGTCAGGGTGTCAAAGTCAACCGGCAGGTCTAGCATTGAATCCGGCAGACAGCCACCTGAAGGTCCACCGGTCTGAACCGCCTTAAACGGCCGGTCGTCGATAATCCCGCCACCCACATCAAAGATAATCCGCCGCAGGGTGATCCCCATGGGGACTTCGATCAGGCCGGTGTTACGTACTTTGCCGACCAGTGAGAACACCTTGGTGCCGGCTGACTTGGGGGTGCCTATCTTGCAGTACCAGTTGGCTCCCTTATCAATTATGATCGGGACATTGGCATAGGTTTCGACATTGTTCAGTACGGTGGGTTGATCGTAGAGACCCTTCACAACTGAGCGGATGTATTTGGCGCGGGGTTCGCCCACTTCACCGGCGACAGATTTCATCAGGGCTGATGATTCCCCGCAGACAAAAGCACCAGCCCCACGGGCGATACGGATGTCAAAGGAGAATTCAGTGCCAAAGATGTTCTTCCCCAACAGACCGATCTCGCGACAGTCTTCGATCGCTTTTTGAACATGTATAACAGCCAGCGGATATTCTTCGCGCACATAAATGTAGCCCTGGTTGGCACCGACCGCATAGGCTGCGATGATCATACCCTCCAGCACTGCGTGAGGATCCCCTTCCATGATGCTGCGATCCATGAACGCGCCGGGGTCACCCTCGTCGCCATTGCAGACGACATAGCGCATCTCGGACTCGACGTCGGCACAGGTCTGCCATTTGCGACCGGTTGAGAAACCGCCGCCGCCGCGACCACGCAGCCCCGAGCGTGAGATTTCGTCAATCACCTCCTGTGGTTGCATCCTGCGCAGAGCCTTGTCGAGTGCTGCATAACCGCCGTTGCCGATGTACTCCTTGATATCGTGTGGGGCAATCTTACCCAGATTCCGTAATACAATACGCTGCTGGTGCGTAAAAAAATCAACTTCCGGATAATGGGTTATTTTCTGTCCATCGACCGGGTTGGTGAAAAGCAACCGCTCGATCACTACCCCCTTGCGGATAGTAGTATCGATGATGTCGGTTACCTGGCTGGTTTTGACCTTGGTATAGAAGATACCTTCCGGTTCAATAATCACCAGAGGACCCTGCTCACAGAAACCGTGACACCCGGTAGACCGCACCGCTTCGAAGGAAAACCCGGTGATCCGCTTCTTCTTCATGACAATCCGGAATTCATCAACGATGGCCTGAGCACCGTTGGCAAGACAGCCGGTACCGCAGCAGATCAGTGCTTTCCTGGTGAACTGCTTGTCCCGGGTCAGGAAATCCCTTTGAACCTGCTTGAGTTGCCTGGAATTCTTAATACACATGCTACTTCCTCTTCAGCAGTTTCGCGGCCTTGTTGACGTTCAGAGAACCGTGGTACTTCTCATTGACGATCACCACCGGAGCCATCGCACAGGCGCCAACACAGGCAACCGCCTCAAGAGTATACTCACTGTCACTGGTAGTCTCCCCGGCTGAAATACCCAGTTTGTGCTCCAGTTGATCCTGGATCAACCTGGCGCCACGAATGTGGCAGGCGGTTCCCAGACAGACCTTCACGATATTTTTACCACGCGGTTTCAATGAGAAGGAGTTATAGAAGGTAGCTATGGATGCCACCTTGCTCAGCGGTACAGCGAGTGTCTCGGCGGTCAGGGTCAGAGCTTCCGGTGGAAGATAGTGGTACTCCTGCTGTATGTCCTGCAGTATCATGATGAGCGACTCCGAGCTTTGCCGGTGTCGGGCGATGATCTCGGGTAACCTGCTGAAGTCTTGACACATAATCTTTCCTTATGCCTGCCGGGTGTCCCGGTCTGAATCAATACACTGGCTAAGCGTTAATCCCACTCTGTGAGATGGAGTTTTTACCGTGGCGAAAACAGGCGATATTCAGCTCGATAAACTGCGGTTTGGCGGCAAAGCTCTGACGAATATGTTCTTCGACAGTCTCATCAGGAATGATCCCGGTGACAGCTTGAAATACACCCAGGATCACCATGTTGGCCGCCCGGGGATTGCCCAACTCCTGGGCAATGTCATTCGCCCTGATCTGGTACTGTATCAGATCATCCCGTTCACTGACGATGTCGATCAGGGAACTGTTGATAATCAGTTTGCCGCCGGTCTGCATCATCGGTGCAAATTTCTCCAGTGATGGCCGGTTCATGGCGATGACCACACTGGGTGTGGAAACGACCGGCGAGGCTACCGGTTCATCCGCCAGCACCACTGCGACATTGGCAGTCCCCCCCCGCATTTCAGGTCCGTAAGAGGGAAGCCAGCTGACATACAGGTTTCCCGCCATACCGGCATAAGCTATAATCTGTCCTGCCCGCAGGATGCCCTGTCCGCCAAAGCCGGCGAAGACTGACTGAATCAACATCGGCTAAACCTCCTCCGGCGACTTCAGAATACCCAGCTTGTAGTGTTGCAGCGTATTGTCCCGAATATGCTCGAGAGACTGTTGTGGGGTCAACCCCCAGTTGGTCGGACAGGTTGAAAGAATCTCGACCAGCGAGAAACAACGGTTGTCTACCTGGTTCTGGAAAGCACGCCTGATCAGTTTTTTGGTCTGGATCTGGTGCAGCCCATCATGGACGGAACAACGTACGATGAAACCGGGGGTGGCCTGCGTAGCCAGTGCTTCCGATACGGCAACCGGGAAACCGGTCTGGCTGACATCGCGTCCGTCGGGTGAGGTGGTGGTGACCTGTTCCGGCAGGGTCGTTGGTGCCATCTGGCCACCAGTCATTCCATAAATACCGTTGTTTATAAAAATAACGGTTATCTTTTCGCCACGGTTGGCAGCATGAAATATCTCGTTGAAACCGATCGAGGCCAGATCGCCATCACCCTGGTAGGTATAGAGGATCAGATCGGGTCGGGCCCGTTTGGCTCCTGTTGCCAGGGCGGGTGCACGACCGTGTGGAGCTTCCATGAAATCGTTGTTGAGATAGTTGTAAATCAGCACGGCGCATCCCACCGGTGCGACACCGACAGTACGTTCCCTGATATTCAGTTCTTCAAGCACTTCCGCCACCATCCGGTGGACCACTCCATGGGTACAACCGGGACAATAGTGAGTCGGAACATCCTTCATCGCCGTGGAGATCTTGAAAGCCAGCTCCATGGGGGACCTCATTTGATAAGTTTCAACAACTGCTGCCTGATCTCGGCCGGGGTTGGAACGATACCACCGGTGCGTCCGTAAAATTGCACCGCCCGTCGTCCTCTTACAGCCAGCCGGACATCTTCCACCATTTGCCCGGTGCTCATCTCGATTGCTATCACTTTGCGTGCCCTGGCAGCAGCTTTGTAGATAGCAGAACTGGGGAAAGGAAAGAGGGTGATCGGTCTGACAATACCCACCCGGTGGCCTTCCTGGTTCAGTTCATCGATGGCAGTTTTACAGATACGGGCCATCATCCCATAGGAGACGACCAGGACATCCATCTTATCTGTGACGGCATATTCTTCAAAGCGGATTTCGTGCTGCTCCATCAACCGGTACTTGGCGAGCAGTTCCAGATTATTGTTTTCCAGCTGCTGCGGATCGAGAAAAAGCGATTTCACAATGGTGGGTGGGCGATCTTTAGCGCCGGTGTTGGCGTAACTGCGATCGATACCTTCAGGCGTATTATACTCACGAAATTCTACCGGTTCCATCATCTGCCCTATCATTCCATCCCCGATAATCATCACCGGATTGCGATATTTATCAGCCAGATCGAAGGCATCCATTACCAGGTCGGCAGCTTCCTGTACACCGGCCGGGGCCAGTACCAGCAGACGGAAATCTCCATGACCACCCGCCTTGGTCGCCATGAAATAATCTGACTGGGCTGGCAGGATGCCGCCCAGGCCCGGTCCCCCCCGCACAATGTTGATCAACACTGCAGGTAACTGGGAACCGGCGAGGTAGGAAATTGCCTCTGACATCAGTGCAACGCCGGGACTGGAGGAGGAGGTGAAAACCCGCTCACCCACCGCAGCGGCGCCGTAAACCATATTAACAGCACCCAATTCGCTCTCAGCCTGGACAAAATGGCCACCCACTTCCGGGAGTCTTCTCACCATATATTCTGCTATTTCTGTTTGCGGGGTTATTGGATAAGCAAAATAATTACGACAATTTGCACGTATAGCAGCTTCTCCAAGTGCCTCATTTCCTTTCATCAGTACTTTTGTCATATTTTGTTCCTCAAAGGAGCTGTTGGCTTCCTGTCACCTGTATCAGAATAGGGAGCTGGCTCTTTCCAACCGGAAATCCTGTTTCCGGCGGGCAGCCGGGAAACTCGAATCAGTAGTCGTAATAATGCACCATAACCCCGTTGAGCCCGATCTGAATCACCTGGTCCGGGCAGGTTACTGCACACAAACGGCAGCCGATACACCGGGGTTGGTCTGCTACTTCAGCAAAGAAGTAACCCTTTTCATTTATGTTTTCAGAAATAGCGAGCACATGCTGGGGACAGGCGTAGATACAAAGCTCACAACCTTTGCATCGTTCCTGCCTGATCAGAACTCTGGGCATAAGGACCTCTTCTTAAACAGAGCACCCTCCTGCAACCACAGGTGGGCAATCAGATCTGGATACGACCCCGCGCTTTACCATACTGTACATTTGGCTCCTGCCAGGGGGGACGCATAAGACGATGGATTTGCAGCAGTGGCACGTCGTAGTCGGTTGGGGAGATCTCGGCGGCAACCTGCCGCTCGACAGTCATAAATAGAAAGGGAAGTCCTGACTTTGCAGCCAGTTGACTGGTAATCTCGTACCCCCCGGCGAGCACTGAAGCATCGGTTTCATCCATCAGATGTGCGTTTGCCGCCAGGGCTGTTATCCTCATCCCGGCAGCCTGCTCGATTTCTTTCATAACGCGTGACGCACCCTGCACTGTGCTGGTAAAGGGGCGGAGAACATTGAGAATAAAGATGAACTCCGTCTCCTCCGTATTGATGGCACCCTGCAGGGAACGTAATACACGTGCACCGACATCGTCACCCCCGACATCTACCACCACATGACGCTGGGGATCACTGAGATGACCGCGCACTTCCGGCAGGATAATCGGCAGTTCCGCAAAAAACTGCTCACCACGGGGAACGACCACTTCCACGCCGGCCGCTTCCAGAAATTCGACAGCTTCCCGGGAGCGAAAATAGGGATTGACGATATCCAGATCAATTATTGATTGGGATTCGTGGAACTGTTTGAGGTAAACAGCAAGATTAACAGCAACTTCGGTTTTACCACTGCCATAGGCGCCGGTGATAATCAGCGCTCGTCTGGATAGATTTTTGATGATCGCATCATCAGGCATGTAACGGTCCATCTCTGTAATTGTGCGGCTTTGATTACTACTTTTAAGCTAAGATTCAGCGCAAGCTAAGATTCAGCGTAAGCTAAGAGCAGTGATGCTTATACTTGTGCATTACAACAGGTCAGTCATGATGTCTGCCGGTTCCAGGGTAATAACATCGAGGTCGACAGCCCGGATTACAATCAGCTCATGGAACACCTGCCAGCCGGGGTAAAGGATCATTTTAGTAAACTGACGCACCGGGCTAAGCTGGCGGATGCGTTGCTATTACTGATGTAACTGAGTAGTAAATGTAGATTTAAGGAGGAAATACTCCAAGGAAAAAGTACTTTCTCCCCCTGTCTCCCCCCCGCAAAGAGGGTTTTTCGACCAACGGTTTGTGGTTTACAGGAGCTGAAAGTTTCAACAGTCCGCATGGACAGCTGGGGAAGAGGAAGTAATACTCTTCACAACTCAACACTCTACCGCTTTTACACCTGACTAATCCTCAATGACCCGTCCGTATCTGACTGCCAGCCACTCACCTTCCCTGTTGGAAGCCGTTTCACGGAGTGGAAACCGGGCGGCGAGTTGCTGCAACTGGAGACGGTCTGAAACGAGGGGACCACTGATCAGAAGTTCTCCACCAGGTTCAGTCAACCGGACCAGTTCGCTGAAGAGCTGCTCGATCAGGGGGAACAGCATGTTTGACAATACCATCTGAAAACGATAGTGCTGTTCAAGCTGGCCTGGTTGAAGGAGCCGGAAAAAGGTTTCATGAGCAACCTGGTTGAGGAGGGCGTTCTCGCGGGCGTTGTCGATGGCAACTTCGTCAATGTCAATACCGAGGGCAAAGGGAGCGCCCCGTTTGATAGCCGCCAGCGAAAGGATGCCACTCCCGCAACCGACATCAAGCACATTGAGTCCGGTCAGATCGGCGGTATCCAGCCAGGATAACAGCAGACGGGTGGTCGGATGGGTTCCGGTACCAAAAGCCATACGGGGATGGATCGTCAGCGGTGTCACACCCGGCTGTGGTTCCGGTTTATTCCAGGGGGGATGAACAATGAAATTGCCGACGCGGGTAGGTTGCCAGCTTTCCTGCCAGCTGGTGTTCCAGTTGACTTCCGGAAGTCCCTCCCTGTGCAGTGAATAGTCAGTCCTGGTATTGTTGAGTCTGTCATATTCTGCGTTATAGTTTGTTAGTATCTTTTCGTAAAGACTGCATTCCATCTCTGATTTAAAATATACCTTAAGTCCTCCGATAGTTTCTTCGATTCCCGTTGCCCCGTTTTCGAAAGCGAGGTTGGCGATATTGTCACGGGTGTCCTCACCTGTTTCTATGCTGAGGCA
The DNA here is from genome assembly GCA_016784425.1 of Candidatus Delongbacteria bacterium. GTDB lineage: Bacteria > CAIWAD01 > CAIWAD01 > BS150m-G50 > BS150m-G50 > BS150m-G50. Next base: position 20,868 of record JADHUQ010000003.1, read on the forward strand.
GAAGTACATCGAGGCGACTCCGTTGAGAAACCCAGGTAGAATAGAGCATTCCGGGATGGCCAGGGGTGCAGTCATCGCCAAAGTCGCCTGCAGACAAGGGATTACCGGCCAACAATGTTGGTGTTGACATTCAGACGCAGCTCCTGAAAACTGACTCTTCCGGATGGATCGCGGTTATCAAGACGCTGCCCGAACTCATACTGGATACCACCGGTAACATTGGGGGTGAAACTGTAGCGCGTTTCCAGTCTGACCGTCCAGTTTCGATTGAAATTCTCACTCGACCATTCATCCACGCCGTTGAAGGAGCTGCGGTTTGAAGTATTGGAGCGGGTGTAGGTCATCGTGAAATTGACATCATTGCGCAGTGAACCTGTTTTCATAAACCAGAGTTTGAATGGCAGTTTTGTCCCTCTACCGAGTCGGTAGGTGGTCGCGATGCTCAGATCTCTCGTATTGCTGTACTCGGCATCACGCATTTCACCAGGTTCTGAGATACCGAATGACATACGCTGATTGTAGGAGGCAGTTGTCGAGAAGCGACCGATCCAGGTGATGTTGAGTCCAACCAGGGGATTGAAGTTACGTTCGTATTCGAGTCGATTCAGACCAAGATAATCACCGAAGTCCCGGAAGGTTCTCCGGACCATGCCGGAGTAGTGATGCGACAGGTTGATCGACTGGCAGATATTCGAAACCCAGGGAAGGGATTCGAGATGGTTCCAGCGCAGTTGATAATCAGGGATTCTCACCAGTGGAATCTCATTATCAGTACCGACATTTTCTTTTAACAAATATAGCGGCAAACCGGTCCAGCTCTCCTGTCGGCTCTCGGTTTCTCCCCAACCACGCTGGATATCGATGTCGTATTGAAAATCGAGGTCGATATCACGAGTCACTTTCATCTGGGTGGTGACTCCGTAACCGCGGGTGATGGAGGAGGTAGGATTAAAAATATACCCAGACTCAGAATTGAGCTGTTCTCTACCGGAGCCTGGATTTGATTCCAGTCCTAATTGATACGCCAGAGAAGCGTGTCGGCTGCCTGATCCGATCCCTTTGTCGTAGATGTCGTAACCGGGATCAGATTGGGTTCTGGTCAAGGTGGAGGTCAACCGGATATCCCCCAGTTTGCTGAGTACTGAATAGGTGCCCTGACGCGCGCTCCGGAAAGCACTGTCCAGTCGTTCACCCAGCGGGACCCCGGGTGTTTCAATCACCTCGGCCACAGAGGCTGAATCTGCTGCCTCCCCTTCACTACCCCTTGAACCACCACCCGCCTGGGAGCGCTCGTCCTGCGCCGGTGGCCGATTGTTGCGTCGGCTGCTGCCGGAACGGCCAGCTTTCGGCACCTGCAGCAACCAGGCGAAGATATCCTGTGGCTTCAGGGTACCATTGCCGGTAAGTGTGTTCTGGCTTCCCAGATCAACACCTTTTCGTGGATCGGCCAGGGTGCGATTCCAGGAATACTGCGTACTGTAATTGAAATCGGGGCGCAACCAGTTCAGGAACGAGGGTTGAAACTTCAGATTGGCGCTCTGCTGAATACTGCGGTCCTGAGCGAAGAGGTCGGTGGCTGCATCCTCATAGTGGTAGGTGGTGCTGTCCGTTGTATCGTACAGGTCACGCAGCCTGAAATAGAGATCGGACTGATAAGAACGATTGTAGGATAATGAGAATGACCGGAATGGTGACAGGGAATATTCAAAACGCCTGGACATGGTATAGGTGTGGTTTTCACTGGTGGTATTGTTGCGGTTATATCTCATATTCTCCGTCCAGGAGGTACTGGCACTGACACCTAGACGGGTCGGGAAATAACGGAAATTGATGTTCCGTAAACCACCCAGTAGCGGCATGCCCTCCGTCCAATTGAAAAGCGGCAACTCGTGCCTCCAGTTCGGTGAATTGCTGTAGGAGGTGCTGATCTGCTCACTGCGGGTGGTATCGGCGGCAATCTGATCGTTGCTGACATAGGTCTGTGAGACATCATATGATACAGACAGCTTATCGAGAGTATGGCTCAGCCAGGGATTCTCCGATCCGGTCTTGCTGAAACTGATACTGCCATTGAGGGTGTGACGCCGATTGAGTATCTCTTCAGGTGGGTTATCCGGAACCAGCCGATCATCACCGGGGAAGTACTTGGGGGAAGAAACCGATCTGTTACTGCTGAGGGACAGCGGGATGTTGGTACGCCAGGGTCGGGGCAGGAATTTATCAAGGTGGATCGTGCTGTTGGCCACCTCTGAGGTAGTGTTGTCGCCGGTTCCCATCCTCTGTTCGATAGTATGGAACTCAGAGTCCCGTTTTTCCAGCCGCCCGTAAAGGGTCATGAAATCGGATAGCCGCAGATTAACCGCCACCCGCTGGGCCTGTCCCACTTCCCGCTTTACATCGGATACCCGCAACTCATTGAAATAGACTGCTTCACTGTTAGCCACAGCGTCATGGTTGGTTACACCGAGATAGAGAAAACTGACATCATTCAGTGATGGATTGCCCTTCACCAGCACATAACCGCCATCCGATATCTGCTTCGGTTTTTCCGGATCCGGTTGATCCTTGGAGGAGCGACTGAACTCCTCCAGATCGGTAATCTCCTCGAAGATAATGTCCATGTTGTTCAGCTGCCAGCCGGCAGTCAGATAGCGGTGATATTCGTAGTAATCCTGTTCGGTGGATGCGAGCCGCAAACGGATCTCCAGGACGGAATCAGGGAAAACCTGCTCCCGTAATTCACTGCCCCCCCGGATAAACATTTTCAAACGGTTGTAATCGGTCAGCCGGACCCGATCATTGAGAATCTTGTAGATCCAGAAAGTGGAGTCGGCAGGCAGTTCATCCAATTGCATAACCAGTGACTGCTCCTTCTGGTAAGCACCGGTGATGGCGTCCCGGTGGCCCTGAACACCCGCTGGCGGCTCATAGTCGCTGTTTTCATGCGTATTGATGACAGCGACATTACCGTAGGCCAGGGTATCACCACTGGCTGTAACCGGGTAGATTTCACGCCATTCATTTCCGACCAGCATAAAACTGGCCAGCTGCAGAGAGGTGGACTGATGGAATCCCTCAAACCAGATGCGAACCCCGCGAATGTTCTGAAACGTGGGATTGTTCCAGGCGATTTCGTACTCCTTCAACGGGATGCGATACAGGGTCCAGCCATAGGAATTCTGTGAGACCTGGTAACGTGACCAGGGGGAAGCGGGATCGGTGGAAAGGGTGTAGCTGTAATAGTTTTCGATTGTGTCCAGAACACCGTTGTTGTTACGATCTTCGGTGTCGGGCAGGTAGGTTGCAGCATCGGCACCGTTGTTCTCCAGCCCTTTGAACCACTGTCCGTTACTCTCATCGCGGTACTGCCAGTCATCACGCGACCACGGCTCCAACGCTTCCTTGCGGTTATTGCCATTGATGTCCCAGAAGTCATAAAAGGAACCAAACTCCGCCACCATGGCGGTTGAATCACCCGACCAATGGGCCATGGCGGCGGTACCGGGCCAGGGGGGATCCTCACCCGCGCGACCATCGATACCGATATCCTCCCCCTCATCCAGCAGACCGTTGCCGACATTTACCAGCGCCGGCTCAATCCGATCCTCGGTATCCAGCTGGCCGTTGGGGATGACATCCTCAGAGATCTCACCCAGCTCGATGTGGATCAGTCCACTGCGATCACCTGAAGATCGAACCATCAACTCAATATACTTGGTGTTGCTCTGGTCAGGATTTGCACCGCGGAAATCATGATAGAAACCGCCCCAGCTACCCCCTTCCGGGATTTCCTGTCCCTGCTCACCGGTTTCATAGAGGAGAGGATAAAAGTCCATCTGCAATATCTGCAGGTCATCGTTCTGCAGATTTCCGGAATCATACTCCTCCCAGATCTCCTGCTTGGGAACCCGTTGCCGGGGGCTGTAAGCGGTCGCAATCCCGCGATCTCCGGTCAGAGTGTGGGCGGGGCTGGAAGAGATGAACCAGGCGCCGGATCGCATACCGAGATCCTGTTCCCGCTTTATCGACTCGAAGTCGTCAAGATAGGCGACGCCGTTGTTGTCACCCGTTGCTGGATTGTTGAGGGGGTTGGGGTTGGGAATAACCCGGGCGATCTCCCCTTCAATACTGATCTCAGATTCCTGCTCCGCCTCTACCAGCGGTATGGAATCGATCATCCGGGTGAGAAAGCGGGGATGAAACTCCAGTGCACCGTTGAGGTCCAGCACCAGGTTGCGCATCGGTTCGTTCCCGATTCTGACCTTGTCCTCCTGGATCTGCTGATTGAGATACAGGACAGTCGCCCCCAGGTAGGATGCCTCATCAAAGTTGTACTGCCCGCGGACACCCATGATGGTCTTCTTTTCGATGGAGATCATTTCATGATTCTGGTAGGTGATCTCCAGGCTGGCGCCGGGATTATCAGCTTCACTGGTCAGGATGGTGACGATACCGGCCACGTAGTCGATCGTATAGTCTTTGTCCCGCTGCAGTTTCTGACCGTTGAGTTTAACCGTCTCAGATCCCTCGATAACATTCCAGCCCAGGTCGTATACCTTACTCAGTGTCAGGACGCTGGTCTCCATGTAGAAACGCTGGCTCAGGCGCTGGAAGTCGTTGTGGGTGGTTGGGATGTTGTAGATCGTCTCCAGCGTATCAGCCTCGTTAAAATTGGTCTGCAGAGTGCTGTCCGCCACGATGACATAGGCGTCCTGCTGGCCAAACGGTTCCAGTGAGGGAAAGGAGATTATCCCCGTGTTGGTATCAATCCAGCGAGAATCGATTTTGTTGTCCGGTGACTGCTGACCGGAGGTGTTTTCATTATCGAGATGCAGAATTTCGATATAGGGAACACCACCCTGGTGATCTGGATCGGAACTGCCGGTAGTGTATCTGCGAATGGCAAAATTCAGGTCGTCGATACTCTTGCCAGCGGTGGCCACCTGATACTTGTTACGCAGCATCAGATCCCAGTGAGGCGTGGCGGGATCCTGGTGTGAGTCGCGGAGAATATAGACTGCATTATCCCCGTAGAGAGCAGGTGAGGGGAATTCCACACCCAGTTTGTTCTTGAAGGAAACTGCCAGGATATCGTTGGGTCGGAGATAACTGTTGATGAGGATATACCCGAGATCATCATTGCGCTGGTATTCGCTGTCACTCAGGCGGCGCATCGGCTGATTGGTATAGATCGGTGTGTCCTCACCCTCTTCATAGATATCCAGGTTCTCATCACCGCTGGCTGAAGAGATGTACATTTCGACAAAGTCAACCCTACTGTTTGCATTCACCAGGTGTTCCCAGCGATCAGTGTAGACAGGATAGGCAATGCGATAGGAATGGCTGAGAAAGAAGTAACGATCGGAGATGAACTGCGTGGGGAAAATCTGCGACTTCTGTTCCGATTGTCCACCGGTGAATGTCTGCGACTGGTTTTCTCCATGCTCGACACTCATGATGGCGGTCATATTGAGTGGACCGAATTGCATGACGGTTTTCAATCCGAACAGCCCGGAATTACGACCGGAGAAGGTGACAAAATCGGCACCCGGGAGTGAGAGGCTGACATTACCGGCGGAGATCGATTTGATAATCTCATCTTCGGTTCCGGTATAGGTCAAACGCAGTGAGTTTTGCCAATCGAAAGTATTATCGGTGTCCTGATCAATGTTGATATCAACTTTCTGGCCAATTTTCCCGACAATGGTGAACCGCTGCTGCATGTCCATATTGAAATTAGTGTTGTTCGCCTGGTTGGTATAGGAATCCTGTCGCTCCCGTTTTTCCTTACGAAAGCCACCGTTGATATTGATATTCCCGGTTGCATCCAGACCGATGCGACCGTCCCCGAAAAACTTGCGGAAGGTCTTGTTACGGACTTTAAAGGGGATGTCGATCTTCAGGGCGCCACCGGCACGTTGCTGGACCTGGTTCTTGGTACGCAGCATCTCATGACGCAACTGCTGAACCGCATGATGCAGCAGCATCCGTTCATAGTAAGCTTCAGTAGTGAGAAAAATGACATACTGGAAGGTGCTGTCCTTATCGAGATACTCCAACCGGACCAGGGTATCACTCATGACAGTTCGAATAATCAACTGGACCGGCTCTGTAGCAGTCAGACGGGGTTGAAAACCGGCGCTTTGCCAGCTGGCAGCCAGAAAAGGGGTTTCCGCGGAGGGATAGGTAGCGTCATGGTAGATATATTCTTTTGCTTTAACTGCAAGACTCAGCGATGACAAAAACAGTCCCGGGAGCAGGAGAAGCCAGAGCAATAAAGGATGACGACGAAGGCACTTCCGGAAGTGTCGCCTGCAGACAGGTTCTGGTATTGGTAATTGTGTTGCTCGCATATGAACTAGAGCTGTGCAGCGGAAGTCGGCGATACCTGCTCTGGTATTTATTGCTCCGGTTTCCTCATCGCACACATATCCTTCTCGTTCTTTCTGGATGGTCTGCTGCTGTTGCGGGCACGATAAATGATCTCCGGACGCCCGCTGGCAGGTATCACGACACGCATCAGGTCCGCGGCAAGAACTGCCCCGGGAAGTTCCTGTTCAAGCTGCTCCTGGATTACATTACCTCGATTCAGGTAACGGGAGCTGACATGTGTGAGTATCAGATCTCTTACGCCAGCCTCCCTGGCAACCTGAACGGCGTCACTCACAGTTGAGTGCTGGGTTCGACGGGCGTTCTTGCGGTCGTCATTGTCATATGTACTTTCATGGATCAGAATATCAGCCTTGCGGGCAAGATCGACTGAGGCTGTTGTGTAAGTTGAGTCGGTAATGTAGACGATTTTCCGACCTGGCAGTGGCGGCGTGACCAGATCACCGCTGCTGATAATCCTGCCATCCTTAAGGGTGATATCCCTGCCCTCTTTCAGCAGACGACGCTCCGGTCCCTCCGGAATACCTAACTCGGCTGCCAGCGCTGCGTTGAGTCGCCCGGGACGCAATTTCTCGACCAGCGAATATGCCAGTGTGTAAATGCGGTGTCGCACCCGCACTGCCTCCAGCCAGTACTCCGTAGTTTCAAGAATTGTCTGCGGTTCTTTGCCAATCGTCAGTTCATGAATTTTCAGGGGGTAATTAAAATCGGTTTCAGATATCCGTTTCATGAAACGTACATATTCGGCGATTCCGGGCGGACCAAAAATCTGAAGCGGTTCTTCCCGTTTGTTCAGTTGGAATGAGGTCAGCAAACCGATCAATCCGTAGAAGTGATCGCCGTGCAGGTGGGTGATGAGAATCTTCCTGATTCGTGACCGCTTCAAGGGACTGCGTATAATCTGATGTTGCGTCCCCTCACCGCAATCAAAGAGCAGGACTTCTCTCTCCCTCTTGCAGGCGAGGGCGGCCACGTTTCGCTCAAAAGTCGGGGTCGCCGAGCCGGTCCCCAGGAAGACTAATTCCATATGGATAAGTTAAGTCCTTATAGTATTGCTACAGATGAATGACCGAAATCAGGAAGACATTCTATAGCAATAGTAGTTACCGCGGCTTATGACGTTTCCTAAAGGACATTCTTACAAGCTTACAAGCATCGGTAGAATAGTGATTTTTTAAGTAAATGAAAATGCGGGGTTATGCAAAAGAAATCGCCAGGTGAATTGATCCCGGCAGGGAGACAAGGCAGCAACCCAGTCTTTGACCGATGATGTTTCAGTCTCAAGATAGAGCTGCCTTCCAGGTGAACTTAATTACAGGAGAAACTCAAACCTCACTTATCTGCTCAAGTTTCCTACCTCTAAAAATGCGAACTTTGCCCCAGTTGTTATCGCAAAATCGTTGTGGAAGAGATGAGCCGGGGAGCCGTTACAGTAAAAGTAATCTTGTCTTTCTGACAGTCCTGTAATGGTCTGCAACAGCTGTTCGGATTACAAAAAAAAAGGCAAATGCGGGGAGCATTTGCCTTTGGGAAGTGTACGAAAGACGATTCAACAATATTAGGGAGTGTAATATAGAAGCGTTCGCTTATTAGCAAAGCAAACTGCGTGCCAAAATATTACACAGCTTCTTACACTGTTTATTATTGATTTACATACATTATCATACTGGGGCTGATTCGTTGTTTTGGTGATATAAACCACTGCTGCAAAGAGTTGTTGCTCTAATGTAAGAAATACAGTACAATTCAGCCATTTATGGAACGATAATGGATCAAACAGGAGTTGTTAGTCTTAACCACAATAATGGTTTATATCAACCGTTCATCAAAAACCAGATAATCCTGTTCATTTTGACCGGAGCACGCAATTTCACCACCTCATGCTGAAGAAGAAATTCTTGTAGAAGTGTACAAAGAGGTATAACTTTGCTGGAAATGAGGAGGCAATTATGCGTTTAGTCACGATCGCTGTTTTCCTGGGGTGCTCGCTGGTAACCGGTTGGGCACAGGGGAATTCTCCGGTAGAACCTGCGGCGGAGGGATCTACACAACCCTTTCATCTGTCTGTTGGTGTCGGCGCTGTGACAATGGACGGAGAAACATATCAGCAGATATCGCTTCGCCCTGAGATTCCTCTGGGTAAGTTTGGAATCGGTCTTGATATCACCATTTTCTTTGATGCAGATGGTAATATACGCAGCAAGGATTGGGATGAGCCGGCTGATTTACTGGACAAGATCCGCTACCTGCGTTATGGCCACCCCGGGGAGCAACTCTATATCCGTGCCGGAGCCCTGGATAATGTTACCCTCGGCTACGGCATCCTGATGAAACACTATTCCAACTCAATTGATTACCCTTCAGTCAGAAGACTGGGTGCAAATTTTCAGGTGCGGGGGGCCGGTTTTCAGCTGGAGGGTATGTTCAACGATTTTCGGGAATTGACTGAACCTGGTCTGCTCGGTGTCCGGATGAGTCGGCCGCTACTCTGGGGTTTCACCGCCGGTGCCTCTATTGTAGCTGACGGCAACCAGTACGCCAATCTGGTAGACGAGGACAACGATGATGTGCCGGATGAGCTCGATCGTTTTCCTGGTGAAAATGACACGGAAGTATACAGCTGGCTGGCGGCACTGTACCAGAGCAATCAGCTTGCCTACGATGGTTTAAGGGGTCAATACCCCGAGTGGCCGGAAGATCCGACCACCGCCACACCCGACTATACACCGGGCAAAGATCCGGTTACCGCAGTCGCCTTCGATCTCGGCTATCCCCTGCTGGGTAATAAATTACTCCTCTATGCCCAGGGTGCGCACTTTGTGGCGCATGGTTTTGGCATTGCAGCCCCAGGTGTAGTTTTTCAACCGGTCAATTCCCTGAGTATGGGTGTTGAATACCGATCCTACACCGACGAGTTCATCCCTGAGTTTTTCGATAGAACTTATGAGCTCAATCGTTATTCCGTGGTGGATGTTAATGGTCAGGCAGCACTCAGGTCACGCGAATCATATCTGTTGGCTAACGCAAAGGCAGCTCGAGGTGTTTACGCAAGTGTCAATTTCCAGCTGCTGAGTCTGGTGGATGGTACCCTGGCGTACACCAGCATGCATCCGGTGGCTGAAGGGGATCAGACCAATACAATATACGGTTCGCTAGGGCTTAATATGGCGCGTGTCCCCAAACTGACGGAGCTTTCCGCCTATTATTATCAGGCAAACGTGAAGAAGTTGTTCATACTGGAGCCAAACGCGTTACCTATCTGGGGTTACAAGATCGGTTACGAGATAACCAGTGGTGTCAATCTGCTCCTGAACTACCGTTATACCTATCAGGATCTTGACGGTGACGGTATAATCAGCGGAACTGCTGAACAGGTAAAGACATTTTCCATCGAAACATATTTCACGGTGCGGTAGCAGCTGGGATCCTGTGCAGTCTGGTCAGGCCAGTTTTCTCTTGTAAAAAACTGGGGAGCATGGTAGACTGTTCCCCGTTCAAGTTTGGCCAGGGCGATTAGCTCAGTTGGTTAGAGCGCATGCCCCACACGCATGAGGCCGCAGGTTCGAACCCCGCATCGCCCATTAATTTCCACAGTAAATTGAAACTGCTTTGCGTAAGAAGATTCCCTTCACAAACCTCCGTAAATCCCTGCGACAAACTGTCAACCTGCTGAAAACACAAGACCAGGCATTTGTGCTGGTTACGGCCGTGCTGATCGGGATCGCCGGTGGTTATGCGGCGGTGGGAATTCAATACGCTATCAAGGGTTTCCAACTGATCTTCTGGCAGCATGAATACTCGCTGGATTACATCCGACAGTTGCCCTGGTGGTGGAAAATAGCCGCGCCGGCGGTCGGTGGCCTGATTGTGGGGCTCATCATCCAGTTTGTGGCTAAGGAGGCCAAAGGGCATGGTGTTCCGGAAGTCATGGAAGCGATCCTCCTGCGCAATGGCCGCATCCGGCCCCGGGTAGTAATTGCCAAACTGTTCGGTTCTGCCATCTATATCGCCTCCGGTGGATCGGTGGGACGGGAGGGTCCGGTTATTCAGATCGGATCAGCTATCGGGTCGAGTGCCGGTCAGCTGCTCGGTGTCAACACTAACAGGATGAGGACCTTTGTCGCCTGTGGTGCAGCTGCAGGTATCGCTGCCGCTTTCAACGCTCCGGTGGCCGGAGCGCTTTTTGCTATTGAAATTCTACTCGGCGACATCGCCGTACTCCAGTTCAGTCCCATTGTAGTTGCCTCTGTCTCGGCGACAGTTGTCTCCAGGCATTATCTGGGTGATTTTCCTGCCTTCTCTGTCCCCCACTATGAAATGATCAGCGCCTGGGAGTTACTGCTCTATCTGGGACTCGGTCTGCTCTGTGGCCTGGTAGCCTCCGGTTTTATCAAGGTGTTGTACGCCTCAGAAGACCTGTTCGATCGGTTCAAATATCCTGATTCACTCAAAGGTACCATCGGCGGTCTCCTGATCGGCATCATCGGCGTTATGGCACCGGAGATTTTCGGTGTCGGATACGACAGTATCGATGCGGCGCTGCAGAGTAACATGATCTGGAAGCTGGCTTTTATACTTGTCCTGGTCAAGATACTTGCTACCTCAATCTCACTGGGTTCAGGGGGATCCGGTGGTATTTTTGCCCCATCCCTTTTTCTCGGTGCAGCCACCGGTGCCTTTTTCGGGGGGCTGGCACATCTTATCTTCCCGACGATCACCGCTAATCCGGGCGCTTACGCCCTGGTCGGTATGGGGGGAGTGGTTGCCGCCACCACTCACGGGCCAATTACTGCGATATTGATCATCTTTGAGATGACAAATGACTACAAGACAATCCTGCCCCTCATGTTGACCTGTATTGTTGCTACCATCATTGCACTGAGGATCAACAAGCATTCAATTTATACGCTGAAACTTTTCCGCCGGGGGATAGACCTGCAGAAAGGCCGGGAGGTAAATGTTCTCAAGTCTATCCGGGTAGAAGATGTCTATCACAAAAGTATAGAACGGATTGATGAAAGCGCTTCCTTCACAGAAGTTGTCAGCCGGCTTTACAGCAGCCAGCATTCCTGCCTCCATGTCCTGAACCAGGCGGGTGAGCTGACCGGTGTGATTTCCATGAATGAGATCCGCCAGACTCTGGCAGATTATAATGAACTCAAGAATCTGCTGATCGCCGCTGATATCAGCAATGATGTCCTCGTTTCAACCAGCCAGGAGGATACACTCGACGATGTGATGAAAGCTTTCGGCAGCTATCATCTGGATGAAATGCCGGTACTCGATGAAAATGGTGATATTCTCGGTACGGTCCAGAAAACCGATGTGATACAAACCTACAATCGCCTGATTTCACTGAAGGACATCTCAAACGAGATCAGTTCCGGGATCAAGCATGCCCGCAAAAAAGAAGCGGTACATGTGGTCGATAACTATTTCGTAAAAGAGATTGAGGTGCCGGATTACTTCCTGGGTCGGCGCATCGGTGAGTTGGACATACGCAATGAATACAAGCTGGAAATCCTGTTGATTTTTCCAACCGTTGATACTTCTCAGGCAATCCAGCCAGATTTCAATTATATGTTTACCCCGGGGAACCACCTGCTGGTATTTGGTAACGAGAAGGACATCCTGAGGCTGGAATAGGCACATCCGCGACAATGTTTGCGACACCGATGATCACATACCATTGATACCAGACTCCACTCACCCTCAAAACCGCACACCAAGTCCATACAGTACACACCTCTGCACACTGAACTGCATCACACAGCTTCGGCAGTCATGGTGAATCTGAGTCGGTTCCGGTCAGGGTTGGGAGGAGAAACTAGGTTTGCGCCAACAGCAGTACTACCGCCTGGGCGGCGATCCCTTCACCGCGACCGGTGAAACCAAGCTGTTCGGAAGTTGTCGCCTTCAGGGAGACATTCTCCAGAGGTGTATCGAGGAGAGGGGCGATCTGTTCCCGCATGGCGGGCAGGAAGGGAGCAACCCGCGGTTGCTGTAAAACCAGGGTGGCATCCAGATTACCCAGGCGATAACCCCGTTCCTGGATCAGTTGGAAGACCTGTTTCAGCAGTTCGCGACTGTCGCAACCTGAGTAGCGGGGATCGTCATCAGGAAAGTGCTGACCGATATCGCCCAACGCCAGCGCCCCCAGCAGTGCATCACAGATGGCGTGCAGCAGGACATCGGCATCGCTGTGCCCGGCCAGACCCAGTTCGTAAGGAATTTGTACCCCGCCCAGGATCAGAGGACGATCCGGCACCAGCCGGTGTACATCAAAACCGCAACCAATCCGCACAGTGCTGCTCCTTTACCAGATATTCGGCATATTCCAGATCTGCCGGTGTGGTTATCTTCAGGGCGGGGCCGTCATCCTCCAGCCAGACCAGGTTGACCCCCGGTAAGCGTTCTACCAGTGAAGCGTCGTCGGTACCGAGGAACCGGTCCCGCTCCGCAAGGGTGTAGGCTTTTTTCAACAGGGCTGCCTGAAACAGTTGTGGGGTATGGACGGCTACCAGAAGGGAGCGGTCGAGTGTGGCGATAACGGTTCCCTTCTCCACCCTTTTCACAGTATCGGTAATCCGCTTTCCCGGCAGGGCACCATCAGCGGTGACCGCCAGCTCCAGCAGCTGCCTGATAACCGAGGGCCCCACCAGAGGTCGTACACCATCGTGTACCGCCACGTGGTGATCATCCGGGACCAGTTTAAGCGCATGGCGGATGGAGTGCTGCCGTTCGGCACCACCGGCAACAGGAGTGACCTGCTCCGTAAGATCATGCTCCCCGAGTAAACTTTGAACCTTCTGGCGATCAGCAGGGGGATAGGTCAACAGGACCCGGACACAACCGGCCTGGAGCAGAGCGTCAAGACCATAAAGCAGCAACGGGTATCCGTTCAGCAACTGCCACTGTTTACGCTCACCAGCATCATTACCAAAACGACTGCCCTGCCCCGCCGCGGTCAGAATCCCGGTACAGGGACTTACGATAGGATGACTGGGTAAACTTGCTGTCATTTTGCTCGCGTTGGGTCGTACTGCAACACCATCATGTAAAGAGTGAGCCAATCATTGTTCGTTGGCGGTGCGCCAGCAGCTCAGGGACACAGACCTCTGTGATCAGAGAATCATCATCGCGTCGCCGTAACTGAAGAACCGGTAATGCTCCCGCTTGGCTTTGCGATAGGCTTTCATGATCAAATCCCTGTCATAAAAGGCGGAAACCAGCATCAACAGCGTAGAACCGGGCAGATGGAAATTTGTGATCAGACCATCCACTACCTTAAACTTGTAGGGGGGATAGATGAACTTGTCGGTCCAACCCTCTGTCGCCTTGATCCGCCCTGAGAAGGTGGCCACGGTTTCCAGCGTCCGGGTGACAGTAGTACCGACCGCTATAATCCGTTTGCCCTCGGCAATCGTCCGGTTGATAGTATCCGCGGCCTGTTGCGGAACCTGGTAATACTCGGAGTCCATACGATGACGGCTGAGATCCTCCACCGTGACCGGGCGAAAAGTGCCAAGGCCAACGTGCAGCGTCAGAAAGGCGGATTTCACCCCTTTCTTCTCGAGCTTGTTCATCAAGCGGTTGGTGAAATGGAGACCGGCGGTAGGTGCGGCTACGGCGCCGACCTTGTCGGCGAAGATAGTCTGGTAGTATTTTTTATCGTCGTTGTCCGGTTCCCGTTTGATATATGGCGGTAGTGGAGTCTTACCGTATTTCTCGATCACCTTGTAGAGATCACCATCGTAATTGAAACGGACTACCCTGCCACCCGAAGTAGTATTATCGATAATCTCACAGTGGATTCCCCCCTCAATGGTAATCGTGTTACCCATCCGCACTTTGCGGGCCGGTTTAACCATGATTTCCCAGAGGTTGTTGTTCAGCTCCCGCAACAGGAAGACCTCGATCTCCGCGTCGGTTTTGTCCTTGTGGCCACGCAGACGCGCCGGAAAGACCCGGGTATCATTGAACACCAGGCAATCACCAGGTTCCAGCAGTTGGTCCAGCTCCCGGAAAATCAATTCGTGTGTCGAGTGGGTTGCGCGATCAAGCACCATCAAACGGGCTTTATCCCGCTCTTTTAAAGGTGTTTGAGCAATCAGTTTTTCCGAAATCGGGTACTTGAAGTCGGATAACCTCATATTGATCCTCGCTATTGGTTCCGCCGTTGTCATCGGCGGATTATTCTTTATTACTTGTGAACAGATCTCTGTTTCCTGAGTTGTCGGTCTGCCGTTCAACACCCAGATGTTGCCAGGCCAAAGGGGTAACCACCCGCCCCCGCAGGGTTCTCTCCAGAAAACCCTCTTTAATCAGAAACGGCTCATAAACCTCTTCGATAGTACCGGCTTCTTCACCGACAGCTACCGACAGGGTATTCAATCCCACCGGGCCACCCCGGTACTTGTGGATGATAGTATGCAGAATTTTCTGGTCCATTGGATCCAGGCCACGCGCGTCGATATCGAGACGGTCCAGAGCGTGCCGCGCCAGGGCTGCCGTAACCCGACCATCCCCTTCCACCTCGGCGAAATCCCTTACTCGCCGCAACAGTCGATTGGCGACGCGGGGTGTGCCACGGGAACGCATTCCGATTTCGTGAGCGCCGTCCCGCTCCAGCTCCACCTCCAGCAACCGGGCGGAACGGTGCAGAATCTCAAGTATCTCCTCCTGGTTGTAATACTCCAGATGCGAAACGATACCGAAACGGTCACGCAAAGGGGAGGTCAACAGACCGGCGCGGGTGGTGGCCCCAATCAGGGTGAAGCGTGGTAGATCCAGCCTCACACTACGGGCGGAAGCGCCACTGTCCAGCATAATGTCCAGCCGGTAGTCCTCCATCGCCGGGTAAAGATACTCCTCAACCACATGGTTCAACCGGTGTATTTCATCAATGAAGAGGATATCCCCCTCCTGCAGGTTGGTCAACAGCCCCGCCAGGTCAGCTGGCTTATCCAGCACCGGGCCGGAAGTTACCGTAATCTGGGCCTGCATGCTGCCTGCAATGATGTGTGCCAGAGTGGTCTTGCCGAGACCGGGAGGACCATAAAAAAGACAGTGATCCAGTGCCTCCTGACGACCAGCGGCAGCACTGATGAAAACCCTGAGGTTGTCTTTGATCCGCTGTTGCCCGACAAACTCGTTGAAATCAGTCGGGCGCAACCGGTTTTCGAGTTGATCCTCAGGTGTGTATTTGCCGGTAATGGTTCGTTCCAGATTCATTTCCTACCATGATGTTGCAAGACGCTGCGCAAAACATCCTCCACCGACAGCTCCGGATTTTCGTGCAACTGTCGATGAACCTGCGGTTCCACCCGGGCGCGGTTGAATCCCAGCGCTTCAAGTGCTTCCAGGATCGCAGCAAGATTTGAGTCATCCTGCTCTTTACCGTCACTGAGTTCAACCTGTTGCAGTTTCTTACCCAGCTCCAGCAGCAACCGTTTGGCGGTCATTTTGCCGACACCGGGTACCGCCGTGAAGCTGGCTTCGTCACCGAGGTGTACTGCCCGCAGCAGTTCCGCGCTGCTCATCGTCGAAAGCACCGCCAATGCAACCTTGGGGCCGATCCCGGAGATGGCGATAATCTGCAGAAACAGGTCCCGCTCGTCCGTAGCGGCAAAACCAAAGAGCTGTGTCTGTTCCTGTACAGTGTGCTGATGAATGTAGACCTGCGCTTCGCAGTCCCGGGGCAAAGTCACCGCTGTACGTAACGAACAACGCACCCGATAGCCAATACCCTGATTTTCCACTACCAGGGTAGTGTTACGATTAACGGTGATCTGACCTTTGATATAATCGAACATCAACTATCCTGAACGGTTGGCTGTTGTAAACTGCGGTTGCTGGGAATGAGTGATCGCCACCCCCAGTGCATCGGAAGCATCCAACGGTGTCGGTGGTTCCGACAGACCGAGGAGTTTTTGAACCATGAACTGCACCTGTTGTTTGACGGCAGCACCGTTGCCTGTTACAGCCTTTTTGACTTCCCGTGGCGTGTATTCTGCCACCTTGATATTACGGTCGAGGATCGCTACGATTGCGGCGGCCCGGGCATGTCCCAGACGCAGAGCGGAAGTGGAGTTACGACTGACAAAGATATTCTC
>JADHUQ010000109.1 GCA_016784425.1 Candidatus Delongbacteria bacterium
AGGATGTCACTGAAGAAAGCGGTACCCCCGATATCTTCACCAGCATACTGGCTGCAAAAAAGCAATCCACCACCACTGGTGGTGAAATCGGTCAGTAACTGTTGTTCTGCTGCGGACAGGGTTTCGGTATCACGCCCGGTTTCCCAGATCACTACTTCGTAATTCTGCAGCTCCTCGAGGGTCAGCTCCTCGGCGTTGACATCCCAGTCATCGTAAGGTACTGCCAACTCCACCAGGCTGGATTGATAGAAATCCACGAACCACTCGCTGTCATCATCGACCAGCAGAAGATCGGGACGACCCAGGATCACCTGGATGCTGTCCTGGAAAACGACCGAGAAAGTATCCGAAACCATTTCAATCAGAAACCAGGCTTTGTGCGGTTCAAGATCCTGTGAAACCGCGAAGGTAAAGGGGGTGCTGGAAGTGACTTCTTCACCGGGAGCACAGTCGGGGAAACTCCCCTCCGCCTGGGTGAAAGTGATAGCGGGATCGTCAGTCATGAGTGTGGCGGTGATATTGGGTGCGTCCAGAAAACGGGGATCATTGAAGATAGTGACCGTCATATCACAGGTTTCACCGGGATCGGGGCGCCCGTCACCATTGTCGTCGCTGACGATATCATAGGTGACGACAGAGAGGGCAGGGGTATTCATAGGAATACTGGCACCAGCGGACTGGAAGACCTCATGGGTCACCATATCCTGGGCAAAGGCGAACAGGGTACAGGAGGCCAGCTCCCAGTCACCCCAGATTTCAAAATCGAGATCGTATTCATAGGTGCCGACCTCGCTGAAGTCGACATTGGTACCGATGTGGGTGGGGAAGAAGTCACGGAAGACCTGATCCCAGGTATCACCACTGTAGTAAATACCGGTCTCTGTGAAACCGGTGTAGAGATAGACGAAATCCGATGCGATCGCTTCCTCGACCTCGATGACAATGTGGACTGTGCCAGCCTCACCTGCCAGGTTGGGGGTCAGCTCAATCGTGATCGGGCTGGGATCACCCAGATGCTGATTGACCCCACCGGCCCAGGTGGCGTGATTAGAGGTGTAGTCGATACCGTCGATGAAACCGCGTGGTACGTAATTACTGCCGTAGAAGTTAACGATGCGGGCATCATTCTCGGTGGGGTTGGCCAGGTAGAAGGGGTCGTTGGGACCGGGAAAATCCCAGTGATAACGGATAGCGAGAACATCGTCAGGATGTGCTGCTACAATGTTGTCCAGCGAACTGCTGGCTGCAGGACAGTACGGTCAATCTGTGTTGCCGAAATACTCGAACAGCACAGTGCGGGGGGCAGCAGTAACCACGGCTACCAGCAGGAGCGTACCTGAAATCAGGGTAAGAAGTCTTCTCATCATTTCCTCCCGGAGTAACTTAAACTCATCAACTGTTTGATTATAATCTATTAGCGTGCTGTGGGAATGCTGCTGATACAAAAGATAATGGCATAACGACGGGAATCAATTGTTTTCAGAATGGAGTATTAATATCCCGGGCAGGCGAACCAACCTGTAGTTGAGTGCTACCTTTTGCATTTTCCAGAGAGCGGTTTAAGTTATGTTATAGTATTTCCCAGTTAAGCTACCCGTTTGAATTAGTACATTTCGAGAAATACTATCTAAGTGATGCCGCTGTCTTCATTATAAAACGGACACTCAGGAGAGCATCACTATATCATCCAGCACTGTTGAATGGTGAGCAAGTACGAGACTTTCGAGGAGTTTAATCATGAGCAATCGGCCCAGCTGGGACCAGTATTTTCTGCACCTGGTGGATGAGGTGGCCCAGCGCGCCACCTGTGACAGGGGGCGCAGTGGTTGTCTGATAGTGAGGGAGAAGCGGATCCTTGCCACCGGCTATGTCGGCTCCCCGCCGGGACAACCCCATTGCGATGAGGTCGGTCACCTGCTGCGCCAGGTAATCGATGAGAATGGCGATAACCGTGAACACTGTGTCCGTACCATCCATGCCGAGCAGAACGCCATCTGCCAGGCGGCCCGTTATGGTATCTCGCTGCAGGATACCACCCTCTACTGTACGATGGAGCCGTGCCGCATCTGTGCCATGCTGATCGTCAGCGTCGGGATCAGACGAGTAGTGGCACGACGATTGTATCACGCGGGCAGCGACACCCGTCAGCTGTTCCAGGACGCCGGGGTAGAGCTTATCGTCGCGGAGCCACGGGTTGAGACGTATGATTAAAGGGTCGGGTTTACAGCACAATACCCTAAGTCCGACAGGCTCCCAGGCAAAAACCACACCCCCGCAAACCGCCTGGAGAGATTCAAACCGCCAGCCAGTCTAATCCATCACACAGAATCTGATGCACCAGGACTATAAGCCACAAGTGGACATTCAGTGGTAACTTTATAATGGCCAGGAGTGTTGGAGAGCCGCTCGACAGGTGATGAGTCCTGTTGGCGGCGGAGACAGTCGTCTGCGTCCAGAGCGTTGGTCGTCATCTACACCCCGGGGAACAAATCCCCACCCCCATCGTCTAAATCATCGCCCCCGCCCAGGTGAGGTCCGGATCTACCCCCCACCCTCGCCCGGGAGCATCAATGTTAAGTCAGGTTCATTCCTGTGCCGTCCTCGGTATCGACGGCCACCCCCTGCAGATTGAAACCCACCTCCAACCTACCCTGCCCAAGTTTATCATCGTGGGGCTGGCGGAGGGTGCGGTGCGTGAATCGATCGTCCGGGTTGGCAGTGCCCTGCGCAATTCCGGGCTCAACTATCCCCGTTACAAAATCGTGATGAACCTGGCTCCGGCCAACCTGCGCAAGGAGGGCACCGCACTCGACCTGCCGATAGCTGTCGGTATCCTCACCGCCTCCGGTCAGGTCCGGGGCAACCGACACCACGACTATATCCTCATCGGTGAATTGAGTCTGGACGGCAGCCTGCGCCCGGTACGGGGGATACTCCCCGCCGCCATCATGACCCGTAAATTCAAATACCGCGGTCTGATCGCACCGGCTGCCAACGCGGCGGAAGCGGCCCTCACTCCGGATATCGAGGTAATCCCGGTCAGCAACCTGGCAGAGGCGGCCTCTTTTCTGAACGGGCGGACCAGTATCACCCCCTTCAAAGCCGACCGTTCACAATTCAAACCGCCCGCTGATCCCAATCAGCCGGACTTTCACGATGTCAAGGGACAGGAGCAGGTCAAGCGGGCGCTGGAGGTGGCGGCGGCGGGTGCCCACAATGTCCTGATGATCGGACCGCCCGGCAGCGGTAAAACCATGCTGGCACGCCGTCTGCCGACCATCCTGCCGGAGCTGAGTTTTGAGGAAGCGTTGGCGGTCACCAGGATTCACTCCGTGGCGGGGCTGTTGCGGCCGGACCAGCCACTGGTCAATCGTCGCCCCTTTCGCGCGCCGCATGCCACTATCTCCGATGCGGGATTGATCGGGGGTGGTCACAATCCCCGTCCCGGTGAGGTGAGCCTGGCTCACCATGGCGTCTTGTTCCTCGATGAGATGCCGGAATTCCGGCGTAATGTGCTGGAGGTGTTGCGTCAACCGCTGGAAGACAACCGCGTCACAATCTCACGCGCCGCGCTCAGCCTGACCTACCCGGCTAATTTCACCCTGGTCGGTGCGATGAATCCCTGCCCCTGCGGTTACCGCACCGATCCGCACCATGAATGCAACTGCTCACAGCTGGCCATTCAACGCTACCTGACCCGTATCTCCGGTCCGTTACTGGATCGCATCGACCTGCACATCCCGGTACCGGGTGTGAAAATCACCCAGCTGGCGACAGTGCCAGGAGGTGAATCCTCAGCCGAGATCCGTAAGCGGGTCCAGGCTGCACATGCCCGCCAGCAGCGGCGGTTCAGCGCAGACAGCCTGGTTCACGCCAACAGCCATATGTCCTCTGCCCAGATCGCCAGATACTGCCGCCTGGAAAGAGCAGCCGCCGACCTGCTCAAACAGGCAATCGGTCGTCTCGGTCTTTCCGCCCGCGCCTATGATCGCATTCTCAAAGTCTCCCGCACCATCGCCGACCTGGAAAAAAACGAACAGATAGAGGTCACACATATCGCCGAGGCCATCCAGTACAGGACGCTGGATCGCCCCACCGAATAGACTAACTGAGAGGAAAACCGATGAAATTGCTGCTGCTGTTCATTCTGCTCACCAGCCTGCCGTCACCCCCCCTTCAAGCTGAAACAACCAACCTGACCATCAAGGTACTGACGCAGCGAAACCTGGTTCGGCTCAACTGGGAGCGACAACCCCTGGTAGCGGCCTGGCAGGTGTACCGCTCGCTGCAGCCACTGTTTCAGACAGCTCTGGAGAACTTCTATTGCACAGTGACTGATACTTTTCTGTACGATTCGCTGACCACCCCGCGTGCCTTTTATGCGGTGGTTCCGCTGCAGGAGGAGTATGCCATTTCTGCCCGGCAGCGTGATCTGGTGTTGCACCGCGGCGGGGATAACCGGGAGTACTTCTCCACCGTTCAAATGAGTGCCGACTCCACCGGGCTGGCCCTGTTGACCCTGCTGCCTGCCAGCGAACGGGAGACACCATGGCCACAACCGGCTGCTATTTACTGGAGTGATAACGGTCTGGCGGTCTTTGACGATGCCGACTCACTCCTGTTGAACCGGTCAGTGGGATTGCCTGCCGCTGATCCCTGGTCCGGTCTGGACAACGGACGCCGCGGATTACTGGGGGGCTATCCCCATTTTGACTATCACTCCTTCGCCCAGGCTGGGGGATGGCAGATCATTCCGAGCGATTCTCTGCTGATCCTGCAGAAGGATACGCTGCGACAGGGTGAACCGGTCTCCCTGCGGTTGGTTATTGACAACGGGGACAACCAGTTGCGGCAGTCGGAAGCCTGGCGATCGGGACGCGGTCTGGTGACCCGCTTCTATTACTTCCCGGACGCGGGACAGCTGTTGCTGGAGCGACGGGAACAGTTCAGCTTTCGTGCCGACACCCTGCAACGGGTAGTGATCACCGAATTCTCTGACTACAACCTGGCGGCAGAGGCGATTACGCTGCATCCGGTTGACTGGCCCCCGACCCCGGCCACCACACCGCCCCCCTGCCCTGCACCGGCACCACCGGACCAGTACACCGCCTGGTCGGGCTGCAGCCTGTTGAGCGCCATGGAGAACATGAGCCAGACCCCCCGGGTGGAGCGGACCGATTGCGACGCCTGTCACCAGGAAGTGCCGCCGCGGGCTATCCTGCTCCTGCACGGATTGAACAGCGATCCGACCATGTTCAACCTGATCCAGAACCGGCTGGAGACCGGTTATGACTGCTTTTTCTACCGGCCCTTTTTCACCAGCGATTTCACTGCCGCCCGGATGAGGGATTCACTGGCGGCAAGGCTGGAGCGGCTGGGTGACTTCCAGTGGTTGGGAATCGGGCACAGCCTGGGCGGTCTGGTCGGTCGTGACCTGTTGCAACAACAGGAGGGCAGCCAGCGATTACACAGTCTGATCACAATCGCCTCACCACACAATGGCGCCAACCTGTTATCCAACAACGCGATAGCGCGCGAATTGTGTCAGGATCTGCGTGATGACATAGAGGATCTCCTGTCACTTGACCTGATCGACTGGTTGCTGGGTACCAATCTGGCACAGACCTTTGAGTCGCTGGACAGCTACTTCGACCAGATCGAGGATTGTGCCGCCTGGGAAGAGCTGCTGCCGGACTCTCCCTACATCGCGCAGCTGCAGAATGGACAGACGACGCAACCATATGCAGCGCTGGGTTGCCGTACCGACTACTGGCACCCGCTGGCGGAGCTCTATGCCGGTCTGACGGTTGAGTTCACCCCACCCTACCCTTTCGGGGAACTCGATCAGCAGCGAGACGAACTGCGCGATCAATTTATCGACACCTACAATGACCTGGTGACGTTGACCTGGAACTTCCGCTTCATCGACGCCGTCAATGACATTCACTGGGATCTGGTCACCTTGAACAGCGACTGGAGTCGTTATGTGCTGGAAGCGGAGTATGAATGGACCTATCCCCTCTACGATTATCATGAGGATGGCGATTGCTTCTTCTGCCCCCGTCCCCCCTTCTGTGGTCGTGAATGGTGCTGTCAGGAGTATCCCCAGGATCCGGATGGCGCCCGCTTCTGGTGCTGTTCCGGTTGTGGGGAGGATATCATTGTCTGCTACCTGGGTGACGCCAGCACAACCATCGAACTGCCCAACGACGCGATACTCACGTTGCGGGAACAGACCTGGCGCAGTGGCGCGGATTCTTCAAGGGTGGAAGTGGCAGGACCGGCCCATTCCGGCGAGAAAGCGAGTGATGCCGTACTGGAGGCGGTTACCGCCATCCTGAATGACTGGGGGTGGGCAGCGGAGTGACGCTGCTCATTCAATCCCCAACCGCTGGTACTCGGCAGCGTAGGCGCGATAGAGGTCGGCTGTGTCATGGAGTTCCTGCACCTCCGCCACGGTCAATTGCCGTTTTACCTGGGCCGGGACACCGGCGACCAGCGAACGGGGTGGGATAATACTGTTTTCCAGAACCACCGCTCCGGCCGCTACCAGACATTCCGGACCGATCATGGCCCCATCCAGCACTGTGGCGCTCATCCCGATCAGGCAATAGTCCTCGATGGTGCAACCGTGCAGCATCGCCCGGTGGCCTACGGTTACACCGGTCCCGATCCGCAGCGGAAAGGTGTCAGGGGTGACATGCAGAATGGCACCATCCTGGATATTGGTAGAAGCGCCGATACGAATAAAGCAGATATCCCCCCGGATGACCGCGTTGTACCAGACACTGGAGTAATCCCCCAATTCGACATCGCCCAGGATAGTACACTGTTTTACGATAAAGACCCCCTCACCCAGTACCGGTTGCCGGCGGAGGTATTCGAAACTCATACCCTGCTCCTTTTACAAAATGTATCGAACCGGCGAGATTCCTGCTGACATCAACGTCGGCTTCACCGCCGGTTGGAACGCAGCGGCAGGTGAATACGCATGGTGGTGCCGGTGCGCGCTTTTGACTCTTTCAGAAATATCCTGCCCCCGTGATAGTTCTCCACAATACGCCGCGCCAGGCTCAAACCCAGTCCCCAACCACGCTTACGGGTAGAGAAACCGGGGCGGAAAATCTGTTTGCGCAGTCCCGGATCGACACCGCAGCCGGTATCGCGCACATCGATCAACACCCGCTGGCTGTTACTGTCCAGGCGGACAGTGACCCGGATGTCACCGGTCGCTTCCTGTATCGAATCGAGCGAATTCTTGAGCAGGTTCTCCAGCACCCACTCGATCAGGAAGGCATTGAACCGCAGCACCACCGGCTGGGGAGGGTAAGAATCATCGAGCGCAATGCTGCGCGCCTGCATCGGG
Source organism: Candidatus Delongbacteria bacterium (assembly GCA_016784425.1). Taxonomy (GTDB): domain Bacteria; phylum CAIWAD01; class CAIWAD01; order BS150m-G50; family BS150m-G50; genus BS150m-G50. The sequence continues at coordinate 7,367 of JADHUQ010000109.1, forward strand.
AGACGCTGACGGAAATAATCCACCACCTGGCGTACAACCGGCACCAGATCCTGTTCCGTGAGATCAACAGCAGAGCCGATCTTGGAAAAGCGGGACACAACTCTCCGCAGACGCTCCAAGTCATACTGCATCGCTTTGATTGATTCATCGGAGGCGGGGGTGGTTTTCATCAGTTCCACCCAGCCCATCAGAGAGGAAAGCGGGGTTCCCAGCTGGTGGGCGGTTTCCTTGGCCATACCAACCCAGACCTGGTTCTCCTCCGATCGCTTCAGGTAGGTAAAAAAGATGTAGCCCATCAGGATAAAGAGTCCGATCGCCAGCAGGGCGATATAGGGATAGTACTGCATCTGCCTGATCAGGGGAGAATCACCGTAATGGAAAATATCCTGAATCCCGTTATAGTCGATAGTTATCGGGGGACG
>JADHUQ010000110.1 GCA_016784425.1 Candidatus Delongbacteria bacterium
CGAGAAAGGCACCGACAATATCCAGATGTCTGCCGGTTACTCCGGCAGAGACGGAATGATCGGCCAGATCGGTTTCGGTATGAAGAACTTCCTCGGGAATGGGCAGCAGATGGAGTTCAGCTGGAACTTCGGCTACCAGTATCGTTCCCTTTCACTGGCTTTCACTGAACCCTATCTGTGGGACACCCCGACCCTGGCCGGTTTCCGCGTTTATGATATGCAACGGGGTGGCGCCTACTACAATTTTGATTTCCGGGAACGGGGGTTCTCGGTCACCCTGGGTCGGAAGCTCACCTGGCCGGATGACTACTTCAGGATTTCCGGTCGCTACAGCCTGGAAGAGGTCGAGTACTCAAATTTTGATGAGGGCTTCAACTATTCCCGTAATGACCTGAAAGAGAACGATCCACAATTCTCCAGTGTTTTTGCCCTTACCATCTCCCGAGAGACGCAAAACCGGGTTGAATATCCAACACGCGGTCTCTCCGTTTCGCTGACGAGCCAATTGAGTGGCGGTCTGCTGGGCGGTGATGAGCATTTCCAGAAATATACTCTGGAGTACAAGTGGTACCAGCAGACCTTCTTGAAACTGGTGAGTGCCACCAGCGTCCTGGCCGGTCTAGCCGATGGCCTGCAGCTCGGCCAGACGGTGCCTTATCTGGATCGCTTTTACATGGGTGGCACCGGTCTGGGTATGGGAACACCTCTGCGCGGTTACGACGAACGACAGGTGGGACCGATGACCGACGGTCTGCCGGATGGTGGCAAGACCATGCTGAAACTTTCCTGGGAGTTACGCCGCAGCCTGATTGAGAGCGATATGACTGTCTATCTGCTGGCGTTCACGGAGGCGGGTAATGTCTGGTCCCGTTTCAATGCGGCCAGTCTTGGAACCCTGAGGCGCAGTGCCGGTTTCGGATTGCGCATGTACATGCCGATGATCGGTTTAATCGGCATCGATTTTGGCTATGGTTTCGACTACTTTGACGCAAAAACCGGACTGCGAAATGGACAATGGTATCCCCACTTCCAGTTCGGTCGCACTTTCTGATCCTTATTAATTGACACAAACAAACAGGGATGAGGCATAGAATGAAAAAACTACTTTTGATCTGCTGCCTGGTAATGCTGAGCGCCGGTGCGGTGACCGCCCGTGATTTGAAGATAGGTATTGTCGATTCGCAGGCAATTCTTGCCAATTACGAAGAGTATAAAAACGCCATGTCGATCCTCCAGGAGGAAAAAATCGGCTGGGATCGCCAGATCATTGACCTGGAGCAAAGCATCCAGCGAGCTCAGGAGGAGTATCAGACTCAATCTTCCATGATGACCGAGGACTGGAAACGCCAGAAAGAGGCGGCGATTGAGCAGATGTTGAACCAGTACCAGAGCCAGCAGATGGAAGTGTATAACGAAGAGAACGGATTGCTGCTCCAGCGTCATACACAGCTGATCAATCCCATTATCGATAAGATCAACGAGGGTATCGCCAAGGTTGCCCAGGAGGGTGGTTACGACCTGATTCTCGATAATTCCGCCTCCTCGATGTCGGTGATTGTCTATCTGTCCGATGATGCTCAGGATGTAAATCTCTCCGAACGGGTACTGGAAGTCCTGCGGGAAACCAACTGAATGAAACTGGCGGAACTGGCACGGCTGGTCGAAGGTCGTATCAAAGGCGACCCCGATCTGGAAATCGCGGGGATCGCCGGTCTCGCTGACACCGATCCCGGCATGATCACTTTTATGGCCAATCCCCGCTACACCGCCCAGCTGTCTGCCACTAAAGCGGCCGCCCTGATCTGCCGGCAGGTGGATCCCCGCTTTAGCGGTGCTTTTCTGTTGGTGGATGATCCCTATTACGCCTTTGCCCTGATCCACAATCACTTTAATCCACTGCGTACCGATTATGGCAGCGGTGTTCACTCACCGTTACCGCCCGGCACCCTCCTGGGGGAAGGTGTCTACATCGGACCCCAGGTAAGGCTGGGTGAACGAGTCACCATCGGCGATAACTGCAGCCTTCTGGCGGGGGTGTTCATCGGTGATGATGTAACTCTCGGGCGTGACTGCCTGCTGCATCCCGCTGCTTTAGTACGGGAGGGGTGCAGACTGGGTAATGCTGTGATCCTGCAACCGGGCGCCATCATCGGCAGCGATGGTTTCGGCTTCGCCCCGGGTCCGCGTGGGTTGGTCAAAATAACTCAGGCTGGCGCTGTACTGCTCAACGACCGGGTGGAGGTTGGTGCCGGTAGTACGATCGACCGGGGGACCCGAGGGGACACCATCCTGGGTCTGGGCGTCAAGATCGATAATCTGGTCCAGATAGCGCATAATGTCCGTATCGGTGATTGGACAGTGATAGCAGCCCAGACTGGCGTGTCCGGATCGACTGTTATCGGCAGCGAGTGCCAGATAGGTGGTCAGGTGGGAATTTCCGGTCATTTGAGAATAGGCGACAGAGTCAAAATCGGAGCACAATCCGGGGTTACCAGAGATATTCCGGATGACACCACTGTTTCCGGTTATCCGGCTCGGGAACATGAACGGGCTCTCCGTATCCAGGCTGCTCTCCAGCGCTTGCCGGAGCTGCGTGATACAGTCAGGAAAATGAGCAGGGAAAACGAACGCGATGTATAAGAAACAGCGTACCATCAGTCATCCGACCAGCATCTCCGGTGTAGGTTTACATACCGGGGAGAAGTGCGAGGCCACTTTTCACCCTGCCCCGGAGAATCATGGAATCACCTTTCGGCTGACAGACGATCCCGTTGCAGCGGAAGTGCTGGCAGATATTGAACATGTAGTCGATATCTCCCGGGGCACCATTATTGCCGCCAACGGGGATGCCGCCAGTACCCGTTTTTTTACAGTCGAACATGTACTCTCAGCCCTGGCGGGTCTGGAGATCGACAATTGTCGTATCGTTATGACTGCGGCTGAACCACCGGTGATAGACGGCAGCGCGGCTCCTTTTGTCGAACTCCTGGAAGCGGCAGGGATAGTGGAGCAGGAAGCCGACCGGGAATACCTGGAAATCGACCGTACTATCATTCATCACGATGAAACCCATGGCATTGATATCGTAGCTGTCCCTTCCGATGACTTTCGTATCACCTATATGGTTGACTACCAGAATCCCGCTCTCGGCACGCAGTACACCTCCATGTATTCTCTGCAGGAGGAGTATCGAGACGAGTTTTCCGCCGCCCGCACTTTTTGTTTCCTGAGTGAGGTGGAACTGCTGAAAGAGCAGAACCTGATCCGTGGAGGCACAACTGAGAACGCTGTTATTATCGCCGACCGGAAAGTTGCCAGCAGTGAGTTCGCCCGTTTGAAGGAGATGTTCAATGTTGCCGGCGAGGTGGTGATCGGTGAAAGCGGAATCCTGGATAATCGGCCCCTCCGTTTTGTCAATGAACCGGTCCGTCACAAGGTGGTCGACCTGATCGGCGATCTGGCGCTGCTGGGTTGCCCGATCAAAGCACATATTCTCGCGGCACGAGCTGGCCATGGCGCCCATGTTGAACTGGTCAAGCTGCTACGCAAGGAGTTGGTCAAAAAAAGGCTGACCCGCGAGTACCAGCATAAGCTGCACCATGACTATATTTTTGACGCCGAAGCGATCGAGCGTATTCTGCCGCATCGTTATCCCTTTCTGCTTATCGATCGCGTCCTGGAAATGGTACCGGGTGAGAGTGTTACCGGAATCAAGAATGTCACCAGGAATGAAAATTTCTTTGAGGGGCATTTCCCCGGGCGCCCTGTTATGCCGGGTGTCCTGATCGTCGAAGCATTGGGGCAGGCTGGTGGCGTATTGTTGTTGAACACCGTGGAGAAGCCTGAATCCAAACTGGTTTACTTCACTACACTCAACAACATTAAATTCCGTCAACCGGTCATACCAGGCGACCAGTTGCTGCTTGAGGTAAAAATGGTGAAATTCCGACGCAACATCTGCCTGATGGAGGGGCGGGCGTTGGTCGGAGACAAGGTTGTGGCACAGGCTGAAATGAGTGCCGCCATCGTGGAGAAACCATGAGTATTCATCCCACAGCTGTGATAGCACCCACCGCCGAACTGGCGGAGGATGTTACGGTCGGACCCTTCGCCATTGTCGAGGAGGATGTGGTCATCGGGACCGGTACCGTCATCGAATCGCATGCAGTGATTCACAGCGGCACCAGGCTGGGCGCGCAGTGCCGGGTGTATCACGGCGCCAGTGTCGGTGGCCGTCCCCAGGATCTCAAGTATGCGGAGGAGCAGACTTACCTCGAGGTAGGTGATCGCACGCAAATCCGCGAATTCGCCACCCTGCATCGTGGAACCACCGATGCTGTTACTACACGCATTGGTTCAGACTGTCTGCTGATGGCTTATGTTCATGTCGCACATGACTGCCAGATCGGCGATCACGTCATTCTCTCCAATGCGGTCAACCTGGCAGGTCACTGCCGGATTGAAGACTGGGTTATTATCGGCGGCATGGTACCGGTTCACCAGTTTGTACACATTGGCCAACATGCCTTCATCGGTGGTGGCGTCAGGGTCACCCGCGACGTTCCACCTTTCATACTTGCTGCGGGTGAGCCTCTGAAATACACTGGTCTCAACAGGGTGGGCCTGGAGCGGCGTGGTTTTTCCACCGAACGCCGTGAAGTGATCAAAAACTGCTACCGCAAGATATACAGCGCTTCACTCAATGTAAGCCAGGCGGTACAGGCAGTGCAGGATCAATTTGGCGGTGATGAGGATGCACGACTGATCCTGGATTTTATCCAACATGCCGAACGGGGAATAATTCCGTGAGAGCGGGACAGCTGTTCCCGAGATATAATCAGCCCGGCTGTTTCCAGATGGCTCTCGATCGCGCCCTCACCACCACGCCACTTTTTAAACCACTGCTTCGCTTTTATACCTGGCACCCCTGGACCCTCTCCCTGGGCTTCCATCAGAAGATTGATAACAGCCTCCTGCAGCGGGCAGAGCAAGCCGATATACCGGTTGTACGACGTGATACAGGTGGTAGAGCGGTCTTACACGCAGAGGAGCTGACCTACTCCTTTATCCTCCCTGTCACCGATCCGTTGGCGGAAGCCGGACTCCTGCCTTTGTATCACAACATCAACTGTGCACTCCTGAAGGGTTTCACCGCTCTGGGAGTTGCCGGTACCCAGGCAAGTGAGCCGACCAACCTGCGCCAACATTACCGTTCAGCCGCATCAGATATCTGTTTTTCATCCTCGGTACAATCGGAGATTGTTTTTGGTGGACGAAAACTGGTAGGCAGTGCCCAAAGACGTTTCAGCCGCACCGTGCTGCAACACGGCAGCATCCTGCTGGGACAGGCACATGAGCGGATTGTTGATCTGCTTTTTGAAGAGCAGGAGCGTGAAGCCGCCCTGCAGGTGATCAGAAGCAGATCAATTTCTCTGGGGGAGATTGTGGAAGAGCCGCCTGACCTGCAACAGCTTTGCAGTGCTTTAACCGGCGGTTTTGCCACCCAGTTTAAATTGCAGTTCGAAGAGACATTACCCGCGCCAGAGCTGCTGACGCAGGTTGAGTCGCAACGTGCTGCTTTCAGACTTACCAGCTGACACAGACCGTTCAGCTGTTGCGGCATATCTGACTGGTGAAGGAAATGACAGATTCACTAACGGCGAAATCCAGCGACCCGTTTGAGCAGAATGAAATTATTGTATTACCAGCCACTTTGCGTCAAGCAACGCTTCAGGCCTGTTGATGCAGGTGATTGCGACCGACAACCGGAGAAAAGAAGTTGCCAGATCTGATCAAGACAAAAACAGCGGTGGTCCGGTTATGGTTACGGGTGGAGCAGGGCGCTTTCCTGGATAAGGTTCTGCCGGAACTGCGTCGGGGGGATATCAATGGTGATCTGGCCGAGTACCTCCTGCGGGGTATGCTCGATCATAAGCTGGAATTGCTCTGGGCGGCCGGTCTGGTCTACACCCGCTTTAACGATCTGCCCCCGCGCCTGCGGGCCTTACTGCTGCTGAGTATCTTTCAATTGCGCTACAGCCAGGTGCCGGCCCCGCTGATTGTGAGCGAGGCGGTAAACACAGTCCGGGAACTGAAACTGCCGCACCTTACCGGAGTTGCTAATGCCGGTTTACGCAAATCACAACTACGGGCAGAACCGAACGCTACCGATTTTGTTTCCCGAACCGCATTCCTGGCTGTGGTAACCTCACTGCCTGAATGGATCCTGGAACTGCTTCAGCAGGACTATCCCACCATCGACCCCCTGGAGATGGTGGCAGGTTACCGTGCCAGTCGACGCCCCTGGTTGCGTCGGGTGCGTCAACGCTATACATTGCAGCAGCTGGAAGCGGAAACCACCGCAGCAGGTGTCGAGTTGATGCAGGCACCCTGGAACGGTTTGTATTATTCACCGGTGAACCACACCCCGGCGCAGGTAGCAGCTGTAAAAAGGGGTGATATGATTGTGCATGATGTCAGCGCTGCAGCAGCGGTGGAATTGCTGGCACCAACGGCCGGTGATCGGGTGCTGGATTGTTGTGCCGCACCGGGGGGCAAGCTGCGACAGCTGCTGGAGTTACAGCCGCAGGTCAGCGTTACCGCCGTGGAAAAGGACAGTGGCCGCTTCCGCTCTCTGGGACGCCTGCTGCTCAACGATGAGAGAATAGAGCTGAGACAGGATGATCTGCTGGAGCTGCAGGAGGAAAAATACGACTGCATCCTGCTGGATGTCCCTTGTTCTGGTTCCGGTAACTACGGTAAGAAACCGGATTCCCGTTACCGCCACGGGTCGAAAGAACTGGCGGAGTTGCTGCCATTGCAACAGGCACTTCTAAGCAGGGCCGCCGGTCTGCTGGCTGTAGGCGGACGACTGGTCTACAGCACCTGCAGTCTGTTTAAAGCTGAGAACGAGCAACAGGTTGCAGTTTTCCTCAGGGAGCAACCGGAGTTCAGGCTGGTCGGGCAGAAGCAAGACAGCCTGCCCTGGTCAGCGCCGGGCCAGGTTAAGTTCACCCCCTGGGAACACCACACCGGCGGTGCTTTTGCCGCTTTGCTGACGAGGTAACATGATGAGTCGGACTTTCAAACTGCTGCTCTATCTGCTGCTGCTGCTGGTAGCCCTGCTGGTTCTGACCTGGACCATGGACACCCTGGTCATGCCCCGTTATACCCGTCAGACGGTGGGGCGGGTACTGCCGGATGTCCAGAATCTGAATCTGCTGGAAGCACAGCGTCAACTGGGACATCTTCAACTGCAGTCTGTAGTCGATTCTCGTCGCAGCTCACTTTCACCTGCCGGTACCGTCATCTATCAAACCCCGCAACCAGGCATTGAAGTCAAACCGGGGCGGCGTATTCACCTGACTGTCTCGTCGGGTCGTGCCAGCCTGGTCCTGCCCAAACTGATCGGGCGATCCAGCCGTCAGGTGGAGTTGGCACTGAACGATGCTGGTCTGCCGTTGGAGCAGGTACTGGAGCAGGTCGCTTTTGACAGCCTGGCACCACGCGGGGTCGTTATCGGCCAGAGTGTTGCGGCGGGTGACTCACTGCGACTGGATGACACTCTCACCATTATTATCAGCCTGGGGTTTCCGGTTGACTCACTGCTGGTACCGGATATTCTAAGACAGAGCGAGGTCAGAGCCCGCAGGAGTCTTCTGCTACAGGGTTTGAAGATCGGGGAGATTGAATACCAGTACTACGCCGCTGTGTCACCGGACCAGGT
>JADHUQ010000111.1 GCA_016784425.1 Candidatus Delongbacteria bacterium
AAAAGGGGTAGAGGGTGAGGGTGTGTCACGCCGCGGACCGAAAATATCAGCCCTTAAGCTGATAATCTACCTGGTCTCATTTACGTCGCGGACCGAAAATATCAGCCCTTAAGCTGATAATCTACCTGGTCTCATTTACGTCGCGGACCGAAAATATCAGCCCTTCAGCTGATTCTCTACCAGGTCTCATTAACGCCGCGGTCCGAAAATATCAGCCCCGATCCTCACCATATTTGCCCCCTCTTCCACTGCCACCCTCCAGGAAGCACTCATGCCCATGGAGAGCAGCTCCATCTCCACACCGGGCAAGGCGGCTTCTGTAAGTTGTCGGTAAAGCGCATATGTATCACGGAACGCCTGGCGGCTTGCCTGGGGGTTGGCTTTCCAGGGACCCATAGTCATCAATCCCTTAATGGCGATCCGGTCCAGGGCTGCTACCTCATCCAGGAAGGCGGGAACAGCTTCAGGCAGCAATCCCTTTTTGGACTCCTCGCGACCGCTGTTAATCTCCACCAGGACCGGCATTACCCTGTCTGCCGTGACCAGCAGGTTCTGCAGACGACGGGCATGTGAGACACTCTCAAGGGTTTCGATCATCTGGAAATTGTTAATAACCGGGCCGATCTTGTTTGACTGCAGATGGCCGATAAAGTGCCAGCTGACCGGTTCGCGAGACTTGTCTCCGTGAGACTCCCTCAAGGATTCGATTACCGGCAACGCTTCCTGCAGATAGTTCTGCCCCACAATTCGTATACCAGCCGCTATCGCTTCTGCAACTTCGGCAGCACTGCGGGTCTTAGCTACCGCCACCAACTGCACCCCGGAGGGGATCTCCCGGAGCAGTTGTGTCACATTGGCGGCGATTGTGTTCATAGATTAACCTGCAATTTGGCTTGATTACAGAGGTCGCAGATAATCTCCCCTATCCGTTGTCCAGTTGCAACGCTTTCCTCCCCGGCTCAACCAGCAGATGCACACTACCTTTTGCTTGATTATACCGGAGCGCCCCGGTATACTCCTTCTTACCGTCAGCCCTGCTGTACAGCCACTTTACCACAACCGGGAGCAATCGTGGACAAGGATCTCGCCTCCATTCAGGAAGTACGCGATATGCTGCGCAAAGCGCAGGAGGTCGGTCAGGTTCTGAAGGACTTTGACCAGACTCTTATCGACCAGATTGTAGCACGTATGGCCTCCAAGGGTCTGCAGGCGTCAGAACGACTGGCGAAACTGGCTGTAGATGAAACCGGTTTTGGTCGCTACGAAGACAAAGTAATCAAGAACCAATTTGCCACCCGGGAGCTGTGGGAGTATATAAAATCGCTCAAGACCTGTGGGGTTATCCGCCAGGATCAGGAGGCTCAGCTTTACGAGATCGCGGTACCCATGGGCACTGTCGCCGGCATCATCCCCAGCACCAATCCCACTTCAACCGCCATGTACAAAGCGATCATCGCGTTGAAAGCCCGTAATCCGATCATTCTCAGCCCTCATCCCGGGGCGGTAAATTGTATCACAGAGGCTGCTCGTATTATGGCTGACGCTGCCGTGGAGGCAGGTGCACCACAACACTCAGTACAATGTATGACTATTCCCTCCCTCGATGGCACCACTGAACTGATGCGCAGTGAGTTGACCGCCATCATCCTGGCAACCGGTGGCACCGCCATGGTCCGGGCGGCTTACTCATCCGGTCGCCCTGCCCTGGGTGTCGGTCCGGGAAATGTTCCCGCCTATATCGAGCAGAGCGCAGATGTCCCCAAAGCTGTTGCCGACGTAGTGGCAGGGAAGTCCTTTGACCACGGTACCGTTTGCGCCTCCGAGCAGTCGCTTATCTGCTGCCAGGTGATTTCCTCCCGGGTGCTGGACGAACTGCGGGCAAACCGATGCTACATCTGTGATTCCCGTGAGAAAGGGCTGCTGGAAAAACTGATGCTCGATGAAAAGGGTAATATCAGCTCAAAAATCGTCGGCAGGGCTCCGGAAGTACTGGCGGAGTGGGCGGGATTCAAAGTTCCCCGCGACACACGGGTGCTGGTTGTCATGATGCAGCAGGTCGGACGTGAGGATCCACTTTCCTGTGAAAAACTATCGCCGGTTCTCGGGTTTTATACAGTCGGCAGCTGGCAGGAGGGTTGTGAACTCTCTATCAAGATTCTCAACTATGGTGGCGTGGGGCACAGCATGGCTCTCCATTCACAGGATGAAGAGATTATAATGGAGTTTGCTCTGAAAAAACCGGCCATGCGTGTGTTGGTGAATACTCCCGCCACCCATGGTGCAATCGGTTACACTACCGGTCTGCCACCGGCTCTGACACTGGGCTGCGGCACCTGGGGCGGAAGTAGTACCAGTGATAACGTCGGTCCGCTGCACCTGGTCAACATCAAACGCCTGGTGCGTGAGACCAGACCACTGGCCGCTACAACGGAAGCACCAAGCGAACACTGGCGCTACGATGAGCAGTACCGCTATCGACCGCCACAACCACAGGTGGAAAAAAGTCCCACTGCCACACCGGTAGAAACGGCCACTCCCCGCACCTACGGTGAAACCCGTCTCAACGAAGATGATGTAGAACGGATTATCCGCGAGTTTCAGAACCAGCAATGAGACAACTACCGGTCAGGGTGATCCCCCCCCATATCAGGCTCTGCCAGGCCGACCGCGATTTTCTGCTCGGGCAGACAACAGCTGGAGCCGGAGTGACGTCCAGGCAGGGCTGGTTGGCATCGACCTGCACCCTGGCAACTGCGTTGAACCGCCTGCAAGAGGTTCCGGTCAGCAGCACCCTGGTGCCACATAGTTACGCCGTCATCACCCGCGGTGACGCGCGACAACTGCAACTTGACCCACCGGTACGCGGCAGGGGGGATATTGTCGAAGCACCCACCCTGACCCTGATTGGACCTGAAGGGAGACATCTGACCGTCCCTGTCATCCTCCCGTTACGCCACCTCCATCTGCTTCCGCAGGATGCCCGGGAATTGCAGGTCAAGGCAGGCGACTTTTTACTCGCCGTGGTGCCCAGTGATCGTTCACCCCACCAAAGGAGCGCTGGCAGGGATCTCATCCTCAGCGGGGTAGAAGCGCGTATCGGTAGCGAGACCCACACTGAACTTCACCTGGACCGCGAGGAAGCCAACGCGGCCGGTATTTCATCCGGTGGCCTGGTAAAGATACTGAAGACACCCCCGACTACCACTCCCTCGGTCAATTCCTACTACCCGCCCCAACGACTTATCAACGAGCGGGATGTGCTGGAAGCCCTCAAGCGCCGGTTGAAAATCAAAATTACACCCGGGATGCTGATTACCCCTGCTGCACAAGAGTTGGGTAAAGAGCGAGATGTATTTGTCTAGGGATTTGGATTTTGGTTTTTATTAATACTGCTGTTTTTTTGTCACTTCATTATTATCTTCCCAGCAAGACGACAACTCTATTACAAACAAAACAGTATGCTGTTACCAGACTGGAGCGGATGCAGCTCTGGTAAATGTCATCATCGGCGGCAGGCAAAGCTTGATGGAGAATGATTGCTGTAAGAAAAGCGGAGGTGGATTATGAAGACGAAACCTAAGGTTTTAAGAAAGTGCTTATTCCAGGGACTGATCCTGCTGGCGGTGTTTACTTTTACCTTACCCGGCACGTTGGCGTTGGCTCAACAGGGCCCTGAGATAAGGGTGACCGATTGTGAGGAACGAGCCGATCAACCGGATGTAGCGGTCGATTCCGACGGCAATGTCCATATTGTCTATTTTGACGAATGCGGATCATCGGAACGGGAAATCTGGTACACGATGCTCGATAACGAGGGAAATACACTGATCGATGATACCCGCCTGACCAATGACACTCAATCTGACAAACACCCGTCGGTTGTCCTCGATTCAGATGACAAAGTGATTGTTGTTTTTTCTCGACGGGCAACGAGTGAAATTTCTTTTATCCAGCTCGATCCCAGCCTGGATGACCAGAGTGGTGATGCTGCCGATCCTGAAACGATCATTACGGTAGCCGTGACCGATCTGACAGACAATGTCGACAATTACCTCACACACCCACGGGTTGCGCTTGACAGCAATGACGACATCCATGTCGTTTTTGAAGAGGACGGTAACGAAGTCTACTACCTGAAGGCTGACAATGAGGGCAATATTCTGATTCCCACCATCCATATCAGGGTTTGTAGCAGCTGGTATGGACGCCCGCATCTGGCGGTGGATTCCAATGACGATGTTCATATCGTCTGGAATGACTATGAGAACACAGATCAGGACGAGATTTACTATATGATGCTCGATGGAGCGACCGGCAGCACCCTGATTGATTACACCCTGATAACGCCTGACGATGATTACAGTTCCAAACGCCAGACCATCCAGATCGACTCTGAGGACAAGCTTCATATCATCTGGCATGATCGCAGGGGATCATCAAATGAAATCTACTACACCAAACTCGATCCGAGCCTGGACGATCAGGATGGCAGCGCCGCCGATCTCGCGACGATCACTCTGATCGGTGAAACGGCTGTGACCGGGGATGACGATATCACCTCCAAGAATCCGCAGACCGCCCTGCTCTATGACTACATCTACTTATCATGGTACCAGGAAACCGACGCGGGCTGGGACATCTTCTTCAAGATCATGGATGATCTGGGCCAGGAAGTACTGCCCGAAACACAGCTGACAACAGATGGCGAGGTGACCTACAGTACTTCGGCTGGAGATAATGCGCCCAACCTGGAGGTTGATAACAACGGTAAGGCGCATATCGTCTGGTGCGACTACCGGGATGGCTACTATGAGGTTTACAGTACCAGTTTTCTCTACGCCATGGGAGTCAGTCCGGTCGACAGGAGCGCTCCGCAGGCTTTCCAACTGCGGCAGAATTTCCCCAATCCCTTCAACCCGCAGACCACCATCAGCTACGAACTTATGCTACCTGCAGATGTATTGTTGCAGATCTTCAACCTTGAAGGCCAACTGCTCACTACCCTGGTTGATCGACCGCTGTCAGCAGGCAGCTATCTGGTTGAAATCGATGGAACCGATCTGCCGAGTGGCGTGTACTTCTATAGCTTGAGGGCGGGGAATCAGAGCCAGACGAGGAAAATGCTCCTGGTGAAATAATTTTAGCAACAGCCGAGAGACAACAGAGCGGGACCCTGAGGGTTCCGCTTTCTCTCTCTTGACTGCTCATCCAGCTGCGGGTGTATCACCCCTGCTGAAGCTGGCTCATTTGATCAGCAGCATCCTGCGCTCAATTGTGGTTCCCGCGCACTGTAGACGGTAGAGATAGATACCGCTGGCAAGGTGATGAGCCTCAAAACGCACCCGGTGCAGACCGGAGGAGTACGGACCCTCCGCCAACAGTGCCACCAGCCTTCCCCGGAGATCCCAGACTTCCAGACGCACCGATTGTGGAGCGGGGAGGTGGAATTCGAGAGTAGTAACCGGATTAAAGGGATTGGGGTAGTTCGGCCTGAGTTCGGTTACGGCAGGTTGTGAAGTAGACTGCGGAGTGCTCTCCCCGTTACAGTTTTGCTGGCTGGCGCCGATGATCCCGCAGTCAACAGTCCAGCAGGGTGATTCCTGCTGCAATCGTAAATCCCCCCCTGTCAGATCACAAAAGAGCGGATTCAGTGAGAAGTTCCCCCCCAGGTCTTCCCCTTCCCAGTAATCACCACCGTCGTTTCCCCAGATGTCATTGCAGCTGAGACGGGGCAGAGACATGCGGCTGGCCATCCCTGAGGCTGTCCCCAGGTTGGAGCTAACGATATTCCGTTCCAGCAGACTGTTGGAATAGCGACAGAGAATTCCGCCACCGGCGGCGGCGCTGTTTGCCACAATGGTATTGCCGCGAACGCTGCTGCTGTCGAAGCGACAGATCAGACCACCACCGGGCAAGGCACTGTTGTTCCGTATGAAATTGCGCTCCACAGTAGCGTGGGTGAATTCCAGTGCTATCCCACCACCAGCGCCATTCCCTTCGCACTGATTAGAATCAAAAATGTTCCCGGACAGAAGCGGCTGGCTGTCGAAGGCATAAAACCCGCCCCCCCTGCTGGCAACATTATCAGAAATGGTGTTGTTCAGGATGGTGGCTGAAGATTGATAACAACAGATACCACCACCGAGGAAGGCCTGGTTGCCTGTGATCAGGTTATCACGGATAGTGGGAGCAGCCCGGTTACAATAGATGCCCCCCCCGAATCGGGACTCATCGAGCAGAGCGCTGCCATTACAGATGGTAAATCCCTGCAGCAGTGTTGAACCTGTCTGATCCTGATCGAACAGTACGGTATGGGTGTCGCTGTTCCCATCGATAATTGTCACCGCCGGTCCAGCAGCACTCAGCAGTGTTACCTCAAGAGCCGGGAAATGGATATTCTCGTAATAGGTACCGGCTGCAACCAGGACGGTGTCACCAGCAGCAGCTGCACTAAGACCAGATTGGATGGTGTTGTACTCCTGTGGAACCAGCAGCAGATTCGCCACAGCGGTAAGCCAGCAGGGAGTGAAAAGGGAGGCGAATACAAAAACCAGAATTGACTTCATGTGCTGAATAAACGCACAAAGCGATAAATATCCAATCGATACAGCTCTTAATGACCATTATAAATGAGGATCAGTCAGAGATTACCCAGCTTCACTGTAATGCATGCTATTGGTAATATGGTGATAATAGATGCCTGCTGTTACTTCACGTCTATACTAGACAAATGATTCTTGTTGATACTCTCTTGGCATATTTGATTGTTGTATACCGATGCTTGCAAGGAGTGCTTTTTAGAAACGTCAGAAGCTGCATCAGTTCAAATCCTGGTATTCTCTGAAATCAGCTGAACTCAATGCCTGGAGGAGATTTGTTACCATCTCTGCAACCTAAGAGCGGAATAGCGACTTATGGCGCCCTCTTATCTGTGCTCTGCCTGCTCCAGTCGGCCACGGCTCAAATCCTGGTGCGGCCCCTGCTGCCGGAGTGTGGCCCCCCCGCTACACCGCTTGTTCTGGCGGTGGAAATCAGATTAGAACCGGGCGATTCACTCAAGGTCTACGATCTGCGCCTCTGTTTTGACACTACCCGGGTCACACCGGACGAATCCCAGATCCAGGAGGGAAGCTGGTTTACTAACTCCGGTCCCACTTATTTCTGGCACCAGTACCAATCAGGGGAGCTGATAGTTAACGGCGCCATTCTGGGGCCGGGACTGGCCGCAACTGGCAATGGTACTATTTTCTCCCTGCCGTTGGAATTCACCGAGGAGGGGGTAACTGCGATCGATATCAAACTGGCTGATCTCTATAATGCCCAGGCCCAACTCTTCACTTCAGTGGTTACTCTGCCGGCCAACATCCAGGTCCCCTGTCGCAACTGAGAGCTAAATCTCACTTCGCTTCCTACGCTGTCATTATTCGCAAACTCAGTAGTGTCCGGTTAAAACGAGAAAAGGCCTGATTCATTTATACCTTGATGCATATTTGAATTGACCAAAACCCAATGCAATCAAGGAGAACCAGGCCGTGAAACAGTATAAAACAATCATGTCAGAGCTGCTAAACCTTTTTCCGAGATATGATTTTGAAAGACTGGTTGACAGACACCAAGGCAACCGTTACACCAAGTATTTCACCGCCTGGCAACAACTCATTACCATCCTGTTTTCCCAGGTTAGT
>JADHUQ010000112.1 GCA_016784425.1 Candidatus Delongbacteria bacterium
TTGCTGCGCCAGTTTAACAAACCTCCACAGCTCGAAGATTCAAATGAGCAGATGTTACCTTTTTGATTATAACGCGGCTTTGGTTCATTGACTAGGCAACGCTTTAGCATAAATTATACTCAACCGGCCGGTATTATTAATGTATACTCCAGTAGTACAATACGTTACGGTTAAACTGATAGAATGCCAAGGGTAATTATGGGACTGAACCATGCTTGCGGCGCTGGTGTAAGCCGTGGTATAGTTTCAAACTGTATGACTCCAACAAAAAAAGTGCATTATGAATAGGAAAATCATGCCTACTAACACAAATTTTGCAGGCCTTACAGTTAGGTCTACCATTTTGTCGCCTCTGCTTCTGGTAGGGCTGGTCGTAGCTGTGGGATTGTTGAGCGATCAGGAACCTGCTGCTGTCACTGAATCTACTTTTGACAATGTCTGGATGTTCGCTCCAATCCCTGATGAATATCTGACAGCTACCGCTTCACATTGGTCCACCGAAGTCGGTTTATCCGGCTTTATTCACAGCGGTGTTCTCGAGTGGTACTCCCCCGACAGTGAAATCAATGCACGGTTCAAGGCTATTCAGCAAATGAACAGGACCTGCGATCTGGCCGGTATGAGCGGTAGTTTTCTTAAGATTGCCCTCGGATATAAAAAATTCCCGGCCTGGCAGGACTCTGTCGGTATAGCTGAAGTACTTCATACTTTTGAGCAAGTATTTGATTTTGGCCGGGAAGCAAGCTACAGAGGTATTGCACTGGACATAGAGGCTCATGGCAATACTTTCTGGACTGAGGAGGTGGATCGGATAGCCATGATGAGTTTCGCAGCAGCGTTGGGAAAACTGAAGCGTGAGCGTTTCCCTGATGGGTTATTGATGATACTCCCTGAGAATATGCTCTTTAAGGAGGCTCGCTATCTACAAGCAGGTGATTTTGTTGCGACCTTCTTTCAGGCTGTTGGTGATCCGCTTTTTTATCTTGGTACGGAAACTACATATCGCTCATATAAGCCGGTTGATCTCGAAAAGAGATTGATGTCGCTACAAGAAAAACTGGACGTTTGGTTAACAGGGCTGGTTCCTGAGATAAAGGTTCAACTTGCACCGGGTTTCTGGCCACTTGGTTATTACAAAACTACCAAAGATCCGATCACAGGCAAGCGATCCTATACTGATTCACAGGGCAGGGAAGTACCGGATACCTGGCGTGACAAGTCACCTAACTATTCTGCGTTGGAGTTTCAGGAGCAGCTTTCAACCGCTGCACGCCTGAATTTTCGTTCTATCTGGATCTACTCACATGGAGCAGCCTGGTGGTCATTACCGGACAACGACTATAAGTATGTTTTGAATCGGAATAACCAGCTACTGCCAGTCTGCACTGAAATTGAGGAATATGAATCAGTCATCCGGAACTTCCAAGTCAGGTAATCACTGGCTATTGCGTAAAATTGGCCTGGTCTCGCTGGTAATGTTCTCCGCGGCAGCGAGTCAGATGCTGGCCAACCTGATTCTGGGACGCACTCTTTCAAAGGAAGATTACGGCGTTTTCTCGCTGATTAGAAAACTGATCATGTTTGGAAATTTCTTTGTATTACTCAGTCTTGATGCCGGTCTGATAAGACAAGTTCCACCGAAGGTGCTTGTACAGGCAAACTGGCACCGGTATTTGCGACGAGGCATGGTAGTTGTGATCTTAATGACAGTCTTGCCGGTTGCCGTCACCTGGTTGATCTACAATATCCAGCTGGAATATCTGATAATTCTATTCCTGATAATCTGTATCTCCGGTTTCCTGCTCCTCAGCAATGCGATTTTGCGCATTTACCAGCAATTTATGCGAGCACAGCTGCTTGTCTCCGGTTTTCGTCTGATCTTTCTGCTGATTATGATACTGCTTTGGATCAGAAGTGCTGTGACACTCGATTCCTCTTTAGTATTGTTGTTGGTAGCTTATGGTTTAATTCTCTTCATAGCTTTTATATTTCTAAAACCGTTACCTGCCGGAACTAATCCGATACCCTTCAGAAACACTCTTCACAACAGTTCTGAATACTATTTGCTGACGTTGGCAACAATCACATTTGTGGTAATAGATACTTTCTTTGTAGCCAAAATGGCTGGATTTCGGCAGGCGGGTATATACTCAGCAGTATCATTATTGCCGGTAACAGTTTTCAATCTTGCTGGAAGCTCTGTGGGGCAGGTGTTAATGCCATTATTGGCTGCTGGCAGGAGCATTCCCTGGCGTAAAATAGTACTCATCTGGGTGGGAATGGCTGTCCCACTGACGCTCTTTTTTTTAATGTTGACAAATCCTCTTAACCACTTCTTCTTTGCTGGAAAGTATGACGGATACCCGACTCTCGTATGTATCTTTGTGTTGATAGGGTTGTTTCAACTGACCGGAATCTATATATATGCAATTCTGGGGGGAATTGGCACCCGTCGCTATCTTCGATATTATCTTATAAGCAGCACTGTAATTCAGCTGGTACACCTGTTGGCGATGTTCTTGGTTATCCGATGGGACCACGGTATTCAAGGTGTTGCAGCAGTAACAGCGATTTTCTGGTTGCTGCGTGATCTTATCGGTATTGGTTTCATTGTTTTGCAGAATTCGACAAAACGTCACCAGGCCTTAGAGTTTAAAGAAACCGGATTGGAATTGTGAGAAAATCAACAGAGTTTTTCTTTGGCGCTACCAGTCAATTGTTGCGCGGGTTTCTAAGTATCACCCCTGTACCTCTGATTCGGCTCTTGGGCCGGTTATTCAGATATAATGAAACATTGTTGGGTTTTGGCATCAGATATTCGGTCTACCGCCAGCTCTGTTCCAGTTGGGGTGACAAAGTGATAGTCTTTCCGGCAGCCCACATCTTCAAGCCGGAGAATTTGAAGGTTGGAACCGCTGTCTCAATTCATCAGCTCTGCTACATTGATGCTTCCGGGGGAATCGAAATTGGTGATAATGTCATGATAAGCCACGGTGTGACTATCATGTCCTCTTCCCACGGTCACGAGCAACCCGATATCCCAATGAAGTCCCAGACCATACATGTTCTTCGCGTCACTATTGGAGACGATGTGTGGCTTGGTGCAAAATCAACAATATTATATGGTGTCAATATCGGTCGGGGGGCAATCGTTGCGGCGGGAGCGGTTGTTAATCGGGATGTTCCTCCGATGACGATTGTAGGAGGTGTGCCCGCTCACATTATCGGGACCAGGGAATCGAGTCACCCAGATAGATCCCTATAAAGCCGGGACCTGAAACTGGAATTCTGCGCTTCTGCTTCTATAACATATCGCATCACTAGAATTTACACTAATGATACTGTCCGGTAGAGTATAATTAATGCTGAGGCGTTACCCAGTTAGCGAACCTGAAGCGTTGCACGGCAACGAACCAAAGCCACGCTATAAACCTGTGGGGGCTGTGTAGAATCGATCACAACTGTCGCCGGTACCAGTCAACCATCCGGTGTAGACCCTCCCTGTTTGTAACCTCTGCTCTGTAACCCAATTCACCCAGCCTATCGGATTGAAACAAAGTCTGTGTGTTCAGCTTGCGGATACGAGTGGCAGTGATGGGAAGATCAATTTTGAATAAACTGCCCGCAAGGTCCAGAACTGCCGCCAACGGCAGTGCCAGCTGGAGGGGAATCTGCAATTGTGGAGGTGGGATCTCCAGGCGGTCAGCAATATGGCGTACGATATCGATGGTTGGCATTTGCGGCTCATCGACATAGATAGTTCTGAATAAACCGGATTGCGGTTGTTCGATCAGGAACAGAGTTGCTGCAACCAGGTTCTCGACATATGAAATCGACTTGATATTCCGCAGAGCTCCAACTCTCAGAAACCGTCTCCGGTATACCGTGTCGATCAGGCGGTACATGTTGGCGACGTTGTACGGACCGTAAACTACTGTGGGCCTGATGATAGTCGCGGAACGGTCGTCAGCTTCCTCCTGCCACTTAACGACTTCTCCCTCGGCGGCGAGCTTGGATTCTCCATAATCGTTGGCAGGTATTGAGGGGGAGTCGTCGGAAACAGGCAGTTCAGAGGGGCTGTAAACCGCTACCGAGCTGTAGAACAGAAACCGCTTCACACCTAGTTCAGTTGCACACTCCAGCAGGGTGCGGGTACCCAGCTGGTTGACTTCGAAGTACAACTCTCTTGAAATACCGAAGTCCTTATGCTCCGCGGCCAGGTTTATTACCAGATCAGTTCCCGCCATTGCTTTCAGGACAACCTCGCGATCGAGTATGTTACCGGTAATACAGCGGCAGATTTTTGCCTGTGGATTTTGCAGGTTCTTGTCCAGACCGATCACATCATATCCACCGGCGATCAGCAACCTGGTCAGGTACCCACCGATGAAACCGGCATTACCTGTAATGAGAATCTTCATTTATAACTCCTGCATCAGCGAGAGTGGAAGCTGTTGTCACCCGCTGTTTTGAAAAAAAGAAGCGGTAACCTCACCGTAGCCGGTAAGTATCTGCTCAATTGAGAAGTCAGCAGTCGCTATTCTCCTGCTCGCCTGCCCCATCGTCTGACACCGCTCAGGATCTTCAATAAGTTCCTGCAGTGCCTTTGCGAGGCTCTCGGGGTCTTTCATCGGAACCAGCAGTCCGTTAACACCATCCTGGACTATACTCCGGTTGCCCGGGATGTCTGTAGCCACGAGTGGCAATCCAGCAGCGGCAGCCTCGATAAGTACTTTGGAAAGCCCTTCCCGATAAGATGGCAGGCAGACAATATGTGCCTCACTGAAAAGCGCCCGCATATCCTGACAGAAACCGCGCCACTCCACACTGCCCGATCGATGCCATTCAGTAAGCTGTTGTTCGCTGATGCTGGCTGGATTTCCCGGATCATTATCGCCCGCCAGTACGAAATCCGCTTCTACCCCGGCGGCTTTCAGTGAACGGCTGGCTTCAACAAACTCCCTCACCCCTTTTACCCAGAGCATCCTGGTTGGCAGCAGTACGAGCGGTCTTTCCGGTTTAGTCCCGCTGGGTGTGAAGTAGTTCAGGTCAACACCCGATCCCTGCACCATGTAGCAGTTCTGTTCCTTTACCAGCCCATGTGTCAAAAACACCTGCCGGTCGTCGCTGTTCTGAAATACGACTTTTGTACCCTTCAGGGCGAAGCGATAAACCCTGAGTGCAAAGGAGCGGATAAAACCTGTATATGCATCTTCAGCGATAAAAAGATGCCCGAGACCAGTAACAGAATTTATGACTCTTCGTAAACCGGTAAATCTCGCGGCGAGTGATCCATAGAGAGCGCACTTGACTGTAAAATGCAAAGCCAGATCGGGTCGTTGATCACGATAAACCCGGATGACTCTCAGCAGTGTGGCCAACTCAGTGAAGGGGTTCATACTCCTGCGATTGAGGGGAAACTCAATCCAGGTGAAACCATCCGGTGAGAAATGGTGATGATACTCACCAGGGGGTGACATCAGGATGACATCGTGACCATCCTGCAGATAGAGTTTCGCCAGAGGATAACGAAAGTTATAGAGATACCAATCGGTATTGGCGAAAATGAGGATTTTCAAAGGTGATATCCCTGCACCTGTTTTTCAGTTCGTGTACCGGTCAGTACTCGATAAACCGGTAAGAGCTACTGTAAGAGTGTGTTTTCATTCCTTATACGCATCCAATCTACCTTGATGATGATAACTCTGCAATCTATTTGTAGCTGCCGAAACCATCGTAGCAGTTCCAACTTGATACAAAACAGCAAAGGCCGATCGCGTACCATTTACAAGGCGAGGTGGTTTCGGGTAGCTGGCTTTCCAGGAATATGCACAACCGGCAGCCCTCGAACCGATTAGCTTGCGGGGTAATAATAGTCAGGATAAATTGAACCGTTGCAACAGTCGGTAGTTGTTGAATCGTTCAGGGACACAAACTGTAAACCGCATCACCACCCATGAAATATACCCACCTCTCAATACTTGTGGTCTTTCTCGATATGCTGCTGGGGAGCGTGGCGCTGCTCTGCTTTTTCCTGCTGCGCTTCCGGGCGGGATTTATGCCGGCCAGTACCGAGATGCCATTGTACAATCTCATCTACCCGGCCGGATTCCTTCTGATTTACTGGTTTCTGCTGTTCCAGCTGCGTGGATTGTACAAATTCGCCCTGGCACCCTCCCGCTTCGACGAACTGTTACGGGTGGTGCGCAGCGCCCTGGTGGGTTGCGCCATGCTTGGATTGTTGCTGATGCCCAAGGAGCTGGTATCCATCACCGGGGGTTCACTCCATATCAACGCTGCCGGCTGGCTCGATCTGCTGCATTTCCTCCGCTATCTGCTGCTCTACTTACTGTTGTTCACATTTCTGGTCGGCTGCGGTCGTCTCGCGATCCTGACCATCCGCCGTTTTCTTTTCGTCCATGGTCGTGGCCTCAAGAGCGTCCTGATCGTCGGTTTCAACGAACAGGGGTGGGACATCCATGACCGGGTCAACCGCTATCCCGCCCTGGGCTACCGTGTGGTCGGCTTTATCTCCACCAATCCGGAGAATGCCGGCAAGGAGTATCGTGATACAAGTGTGATCGCCGGGCTCGAGGAGATTGCCTTCAAAGTTATCAGCCTGGATGTGCAGGAGGTCATTGTCGCCTTCGACAGCGCTCAGCATGCACTGTTACTGGATGTGATCACCCAGTTGAAGGATATGCCGGTGGGGATCAAGATCCTGCCAAGCATGTATGACATCGTCAGCGGCCAGGTGCGGATCAACCAGATCTACGGTTTTCCGCTGATTACGATCAATCCACAGATTCTGGGTGCCGGCGAGCTGCTGGTCAAGCGGATTATCGACATCACCGTTTCTGTCCTGGGGCTGATTCTCTTCCTGCCGCTGTTTCCCGTTATTGCACTGGCTATCCGGCTCAACTCCCCCGGACCACTGATTTACAGCCAGGAACGGGTCGGCCAGCATGGCGATCTCTTCCGCATTCACAAGTTTCGCACCATGCGACAGGACGCCGAAACCAAGTCAGGTCCGGTCTGGTCACAGAAAAACGATCCCCGGATCACCCGGATTGGTTACATCCTGCGCAAAACCCGGTTGGATGAAATCCCCCAGCTCTGGAATATCCTCGTCAACGAGATGAGCATTGTGGGACCACGCCCGGAACGTCCTTTCTTTGTCGACCAGTTCGTTGAGAAGTTTCCACTCTACCGCTACCGGCTCAAACTCAAACCGGGTCTGACCGGCTGGGCGCAGGTGAAGCACAAGTACGACGAGAGTCTGGAGGATGTCGAGCTGAAGCTGCAGCACGATCTGTACTACCTGGAGAACCTCTCGATCTCACTCGATATCAAAATCATTTTCAATACCATCAAGACCGTCCTTACCGCCAAAGGACAATAGCGCCTCAGTAGTAGTAGACCGCCTTACCCCGCACGGTAGGGATTCCTGGCTTTCCCCCCATTGAGCACCTGCGCCGATCTTCACACCTGCCAAAGTCGCCCTGACTGAACTGCCTGATCAGCGGGTAAACTCTGGTTCAAAACAAATTTCGTTCTCCTTCCTTTACTAATGCCTTTTCCAGACACACACTGTAAATTATCTGTTATCCAACCATGCTGTCTCAGGAGGAATAATGACATCACTGTTGCTGAT
>JADHUQ010000113.1 GCA_016784425.1 Candidatus Delongbacteria bacterium
TCCCCTTTCACCCGCGACTGATGAAATTACCGCAATGCGGCTGCGGTGCTGACGCTCCAACAGGGGCAGCAAAGCTGTCAGCAGGTGGACGGTGGCGGTAAAGTTCACCTGAATAATCTGACCCGCCAGTACCGGGTCGTGCAATGCTTCCCTGTTTTTTCCCAGGAGACCGAAGGCAAGCAACACCAGATCGATCTCCCCACCGCCGGCTTCAATTCGTTCCACTATCGCTGTCAGGGCTGTCGCATCCCCTGCGTCAAAACTATCCTCCAGGACCTCTACCCCCCAGCGTTCGCGCAGCCGGGTCGCCAGTAAAGCCTGCTGCTCCAGATCGCGTGAGCACAGGTGCAGGCTATCCCCCCGGGCTGCCCACAGTTCGAGACAGGCAGCTGCAATATCAGAGGTAGCTCCAAAAACGACTATCTTCATCAGGTTAACTCCAGTCGGCGTGACAGGCTGGAAGCCAGCTGTCGCCCGGGATCGCACTGGTCCCGCAACACACGCCAGCGGGGGAGTTCGTGATACATCTCCTCCAGGTGCCGTGGGGACAGCCGCATGTCTTTGGCCAGGTAGACCCGTCCCTGGTTTTGTATCACAATATCGTCAAGCTTTGTCAACAAGTCAAACAGTCCCGGCCGCAGGGGAAAGTCGAGCGCTACGGTGATACCGGGCAGTGGAAAAGAAAGCAGACCGTTACCCGCACCCATCCGTTTCAAGACCGCCAGTGAGGAGCCACCCCTATAATGTGACACCTGCTCCAGTACATCTGCCACGCCAGACTCGCACCGCTGTTCCGGCAGGATAAACTGGTACTGTGTAAATCCTGCCTTGCCGTAAATCCGGTTCCAGTTGCGCAGGGAATCCAGGGGATAAAAGAAGGTATAGAGATCCACCAGTCCTTCACGGTCGGAGTGGGTCCGCCAGTAGAGGCTGTTGAAGGCGTGTATAACGGCCGGTGACAGCAAACGGGAGGGCATACGCCAGGGGAGATTGAGTTCGCGTGGGTGCCGCAGCTGCAGCGGTTCCAGGCGTTGATGTTCGTTCAGATCATTAAGCTGAGCGTCGTCTCCAAAAAAAACCACACCCCTTCCCCAACTGTTTCCGGTGGCGGTACAATCCAGCCAGGCTACAGAGTATTCGTGCTGTTCGTCTTCCGCAGCCAACAGTGACAGCATCTCCTCCAGCGATTTAACCCTTGTTTGCCGCTGCCTGATCCGGGCGACCGTGATACGTTTCATTTGGAGAGTAGCTGTGAGAATGATACCGGTCAGCCCCATACCTCCGGCAGTAGCCAGTAACTGCTCCCGGTTGACCTGTTGATTGCAGGTCAGCATCCTGCCGTCCGGGTGTAAAAGGGTGATCTCCCTGATCCAGTTGGAGAAAGCACCGGTACGGTGGTGATTCTTGCCGTGCACATCCGCAGCGATCGCCCCCCCGACCTGCACGAAACGGGTACCGGGTGTCACCGGCAGCATCCAGCCCTGCGGGATGAATTTATCCTGGATGTCAGCCAGGGTTACACCGGCCTGGCACTGCAGCAGGCCCTGGTCCGGGTCGAATGCTAACAATCGGTTGAGACCGGACATCAGTATCACGTTACCGTCACAGATTATAGAGGGATCGCCGTAACTGCGTCCTTCACCACGGGGGATAATATCAGGTAGCTGCTCCAGCTGTTGCAGATCAGCGGTATTGCGGGGGGACCAGACATTGCAGGGCAGCAGGGGATGCCCCCCCCAGCCGCTGAGCAGCTCAGGCCTGGGGGCGAAAACCGTACTGGTTGCATTCATCGGGTGGTTGTCGACTCCTGCTCCCAGGTGGCAGGTTCAGCCCGGTAGTCATTCCCGTGCGGGATGACGCGTGATACAATGTTGACCGGGTCATGTTCGAAGAAAAGCAGGGTGCTGCGTTCGACTGCTGATGCCAGAAACCGCTCCTTCTCCCTGAGCGTGGTGATCGCCTCCAGGTCGTAACCCATGATGAATGGCAAGGGAATGTGAGATTGGGTGGGAATCAGATCAGCGCAGTAAAGCAGGTTGTTCTGTTCATCAGCTATCTCTACCAGCTGCATGGCGGGTGTATGTCCGTTGACACAGTACAGGCGGATCCCGTGAAAGATCTCTGCATCCCCATCCACTACCTCTCCCAATCCTGCCGCCAGGATCGGCTCCCAGTTCGTCGGTTGGTAACTGGCGCGATCACGCAGGCTGGGGGATCGCGCCCAATCCAGCTGGCGACGCTGAAACCAGTGCCGGGCATTTGGAAAAAGTGGTTGGGGAGCCCCGGCTTGATCGAGCCTGGTCAAACCACCGACATGATCAAAATGCAGGTGGGTGAGGATCACATGCCTGATGTCACCAGGCTCAAGCCCCAGCCTTTGCAGGGCGCCGGTCAGACCACCGGCTGCCTCTTCCTGGGCGAAAATACTACGGAATTTCTTGTCCCCCTTTCCACCGATACCGACATCCACCAGAATCGGACCGGGGGGGCCTTCGATCAGTAGACAACGGGTGGTCATATCGATGCGGTTTCTCGAGTCAGCCGGATTGGTTTTCTGCCATAATACGCTGGGCACCACCCCGAACATGGCGCCGCCATCCAGCTTGAACCGGTCAGCTTCCAGCGCCCGTAATTGGTAGGGACCAATATTCATAATGTCTCACTCACCTTACTGGATTCATCATACACGAGCAGGAGCTCAGTCGGCCTGCTCCTCGAGAAACCGTTCAGCATCGATAGCGGCCTGGCAACCTGTACCGGCAGCAGTTATCGCCTGTCGATAGCGGGTATCGGCTACATCACCCGCAGCGAAGACACCGGGTACAGCCATCCGGGTGGTGCCCTGCTCCGCTTTCACCAGGTAACCGTTCTCATCCATCTCAAGTTGATCGCGGAAAAGCGCAGTGTTTGGTGTATGGCCGATACCCATGAAGACACCATCGCATCTGAATTCCGTGCGGCTGCCATTCCTGGTGTCCTCCAGGATGACACCGGTTACACCACCGGCCGCCGGGTCACCGAGAATTTCAGCCACGGTCGAGAACCATTTGAAATCGATTTTCTTATTTTCGGTCGCCCGTTTCCTCATCGTCTGAGAGGCACGCAGTTCATCGCGTCGGTGGATGACAGTTACTTTCGTTGCGAACCGGGTCAGGAAAATCGCCTCCTCCATAGCGGTATCACCACCACCGATGACGATGACCTCTTTATCGGTGAAGAAGAAACCGTCACAGGTGGCACAGGCGGAAACTCCGTAGCCCATCAGTTTCTTTTCCGACTCCAGTCCCAGCCAGCGCGCGGTGGCACCGGTTGCGATGATCAGGGACTCTGCGGTGAACTCTTCCCGGTCGACAGTCAGGCGAAAGGGTCTTTGACTGAGATCAACTTTTTCTGCTTCACCGTCGTGGAATTCCGCCTGGAAGCGAGCCGCCTGCTTGTGCATGTTCTCGATCAGGTCGGGACCGGTAATCCCCTCCGGAAAGGCGGGGTAATTATCCACCTCGGTGGTGATCGTCAGCTGACCACCCGGCTGGTATCCCTCAATCACCAATGGGGCCAGATTAGCGCGGGCGGCATAGATGGCTGCCGTCAGACCGGCCGGTCCGCCACCGATTATGATCACTTTGCGATTCTTGTCCATGTATTATCCTCTATGATTCAAACACTCTCAGTTCAGCAATCACGGTCCAGAAGTGAGACCAGGGGTGATCCTACTTCAGGTAAAGGGTTTTGCGGACCACCGTCCTGCCGGAATTCCTGGCATGCAATTGCAGAAAGTAGATCCCGCTGGCCAGACCCCCGGCGTCAAACACCAGCAGCTGTTCCCCGGAAACCGGTTCGTCATTGAGCAACAGTCGCACTTCCCTACCCAGAGCGTCGTAGACGCGGGCGGTGACCCGGTCCGGCTCCAGCAGCCGGTAGGCAATCGAGGTCGTCTGGTTGAAAGGATTGGGAAAGGCGGGGGATACTTCAAAACTCATCACCCATTCACCCTGCCAGCGGAACAGAGTGAAACCGGTGGTGTCTGTCACGCTGATTGAATCCACCGCCCAGCCGTAACAGCCGATCCCGGGATTATCTGCGGCATAGACAAACCCGAACTGCAGCCGTGAACCTGCCGGATTTGTGAGCTGCAGCGCTTCTTCCCGCCATTCGCGCGGGTAAAACTCAATGCTGTCCAGCGACCAGTTGGTGGTCGCTTCCTGGGTTACATCCAGCAGCTGCTGGAACGGATCTCCCTCCTGACGCCAGATGACGGCGGCTGAGCTGAGATCAGCCAGATCATCCAGACGCAACCAGGATAGGAGTTTGAGTACCGCGTTCTGCTCCAGCGGTAGAATCGGTGTCAACAGTGTATCCTGTATCACATGGTCCGGATAGCGATCGCTGTTGTTAAAGGCGTATCCGCTACGATAATCGGGGGAGAAATATGTTGTACTTGTAGTCCCGAATTCCCACCCGACCGACAGGGTATCATTGGGGTTATTGCTCCAGCAGAGGGGTAACTGCCCCGCTTCAAAATCCTCCTGCAACAGAGAATCGTTGAAAAGGTTGTCGCAACTGGCCCCGGTACCCCGTACCTCCAGCAGGATATTACCAGACTCAATCTCCTCGAATTGCCAGGTAGAGCTGTTGAAACGCCATGAACTTCCCGCAATCACGGATGTATCACAACCGAAACTGTTCTGTGAGTCTGAAGGTACTGTGTTCTCCTCATAAAGCAGGACAATCCAGAAAGGAGTATGGGGGGAGAAAAGCGTATCACCGTTCCCGGTCGAGTCAAAAGTGATTTCAAGCCAACGGGGTTTCAATGAATCAGACGGACCGGGATCTATGAACGATCTGTAACTCCAATCCAGGTCTCCCGGATAGGAACCGGCCAGGTCCGGAGCCGGTTGGCCGTTGTATTCAGGTGTGAGACAAAGGGTAAAGGGTTGTTCACCCCGCAACAAGAGACGGGCGGTCTGTGGCTGGAAAGCAATCAGATTGCTGTTTTCGGAAACGAGCCTGACCGCCAACGCACTACCGGCAGAGTTAACCGGATCTGGTGCGGTAACGAAATCGAGGAAGCGGGCACCCGAGGTTACCTGTTCCACTTCCGTCCATTGCGGTGGCAAAGTAAAAAGCCGGGTTGTATCACGGCTGCTGTTTCCAAAAAGATCAGCCGCTGTCAGCGCTAACCGGTAGTCACTTCCGGTAACAAATTCATAACCAGACAGATCCAATTCCAGCAGCGGTTGCAGTGGTGAGTTGTATTCGTACAAGGCCTGAGAGCTGCCGTCCTGCAAAACCGTCAGGGCAACATCTGCCAGCGGACTGTTATCGGTTACACGGCTGTGGAATAGAACCGTGGAGCCTTCCCCCTCCCAGACCAGGGGTAACTGCCCCAGCTGGATAAATGGTGCCAATGGATCACTCCCCTCGAACTGTACCCCTGCCCGCAGGCAGAGATCACGCTCGAGCAGACGGACAACCGGTGTGCTGCCGTTTTGGAAAAAGCTGTGATCAGCGCCACCACCATCATTATCGGCTGTCATGAAGGGGGGGCCGTAGTAG
Source organism: Candidatus Delongbacteria bacterium (assembly GCA_016784425.1). Taxonomy (GTDB): domain Bacteria; phylum CAIWAD01; class CAIWAD01; order BS150m-G50; family BS150m-G50; genus BS150m-G50. The sequence continues at coordinate 5,557 of JADHUQ010000113.1, forward strand.
GCGGCATAGGTGACCTTTATGGTGAACTGGGAGTCGGCGGGAATCGGAACCGGCTCTGGAAAGGGGATTATCTCGTAACCGTTTTCCAGGTAACCGAGTAGAGTGGTGTCGATCTGGCTGAGTATCTGACCGTAGCGCAGCAACTCGATAGTCACCCCTTCACCTGAACCGCCATAGCTGGCGATACGGCAATCGAGTACGTCCAGCTCAGCAGGAGCTTCAAACTCCACCCACCAGCGTGACACACCCAGGCTGTCCAGTGTCGGCCAGTACCAGCCGGGTGAATGGTCCCAGGAGAGTACAAAATCGGTATCGTCACAACTTGCAGGGGGCGATTTGAACCACGGCAACGGCTCCGCGGTCAAGCTGGTGGTTACCACGAGCAGTAAAACCAGGGTGAGGGGAAAACGTGAGACAACTGCTCCGGTACATTTCCGGACAAGCGGTTGCGAATCTAAGCTGTCATATTCCCTGGTTGTCATGGCTTTGTCCGTTTTCCGCCGGGGCTAGTCGACCCTGCGATAAAGCAACTGCTGCTGAATGTAATCCCAGACGGCGGGTGGCAACAGTCCTGCGGCGCTGGCGCCGGCGGCTATTGTATCACGAATCTGCGTCGCTGAAATATCGACCTGGGGCGCATCCAGCTGACGCCAGCAGCGCGGGTAATTTGACGGTCTGCCGGCAGACTTACGGGGCAGGATTACAAACTCCAGTTCCCTCTCCAGTTCCGGCCAGTGCGACCAGTCTGGCAGCTGCTCGAGCAATTCCTCTCCGATCAGCATTCCCAGACGAGCCCGTTCCCCGAAGCGCTCACGCAGGTGATTCACTGTCTGCCAGGTATACGAAACCCCCTCCTGGTGCATCTCCCAGTCATCGATTTCAAACCCGGTTTGCTGCAAGGCAATCTGTAACATCTCCAGCCGTTGCATGGTGGTGGCCAACGGTTGCTGCTCCTTCAGAGGGTTGCGTGCGGCCGGTACAAACAGCAGCAGATCGGGGCGCAAGGTCTGGTATGCCTGGTGCGCCATCGCCAGATGTCCCCGGTGTACGGGATCAAAAGTCCCGCCCATAAACAGGACGTTGATCATCCCCGGTCCAGAGCAAGGAGCCGTTTGCGGGCGTCTTCCGCTTTGGTTCCCTGTGGATACTGGATCAGGTAATTCTCATAAAGTGCACGGGCATCCTGCTCCCGGTCCAGTTCCCGCAGACACTCAGCTTTCAGAAAAACCGCTGTGGCGGCGACCTCCTCGATATCATAGTATTCCCTCAACACATCGTCCAGATAGATGAGGGCAGCTTTGAATCGCTTCATTCTGAAATAGAGTTCTCCGTTGCGATACTCTTTTCGTGCGAGCTTCATCCGGCTCCGGTAAAGGTAGTCTTCCACTTCCGGGCAGTACTCCGAGGTGGGAAACTCCTTTAGAAAATCGTTGAAAGCCCGGATTGCCTGATAGGTGTAGGTCTGATCAAGCGGATACTTGGGAGCCAGCAGGTAGTAGCACTGACCCAGTTTGAACTGAGCGAGGTCCCGCAAGTGGCTGTTGGGGAGCTGTTCCACGATGAAACTGTAGGAGTTGGCAGCCAGGATAAACTCGCGCAGCTCAAAACGACATTCCGCGTAGTAGAACTTGATGGAGTCCATCAGTTCAGAGCCGGAGAAGCTGAGAGCCAGTACATCAAAACTCTCGGCGGCGTCGAGAAATTTATCCCGCTCGTAAAGCTGGCGGGCCTCCTGGTAGCGCCCCCGCAGAGTTTGATCCGGTTGCGGTCGCAATCCGGCACAGGCAGCTAATATCAGGACGATTGACAGAACAGCGGCAAATCTCATGCTAGGCTCCTGCTGGGTATCGACTTCGGGTGAATCGAGAGTTCTGAAGAATTCTAATCAGAAAAAATAGCGATTATCTCCTCACCAAAGCAATCAGCTTTTTCCCGGGATACAAACCGTCATCAGAGCGCGCAGCGGAGGGTCAGGTAATGGCTGCGGGAATGATCGTTATGAATGACCAC
>JADHUQ010000004.1 GCA_016784425.1 Candidatus Delongbacteria bacterium
AGATCGATCTCCAACAAGCCAGCGTGATCTGGATTTGGAATTGGAAAAGGTTTCATAACCTGACTATAGCCATGTCAATGAGCGAAAAACAGTAGAATCTGCTGATTCTTAAGCATGATTAATTTTGAGCAGCCCTATAGCGCTCTACAAGATTGTCCGTATAGCGTTGTATCACTGGAGTTTACAATAATGATGCCGTCCGGTTGAGTATTATTAATGCTAAGATGTTGCCTGCGGAGGCAAGCCAACCCCGCGCTAACAAGAGCTGATCCCCTGTCCGCCGGGGGGTGTCTTTATAATCAGGCATAGGGGGCATGCTGGTTGAGGGGGCCTGGCAAATGTGGTTGTTAAGCCGGTGGATTTTGCCGGCTGGAGATGTGACAAATAGCGCTATCTCCTTATGCGCATCTGAAAAGCACAATCGCCAGCCCCACCGGTCTCAATCTGCCTCCAGGGCTCGCTCTGCCTTTAGTTGTGGGTATCCCTGTCTCAAAACAACTACTCCAGGTCCGACGATGAAATATGTTATTCCTGGCCGTTAAACAGCTCTCCCTGATCTTCCTCGCTGGCGCCACCTGCGTCCTGATCGTGACCGGGGTCTTTCTCCCTGTTCTCCCGCCGGGCGCCTGTTTCAAAAAGGGGCTCTGTCGGATTATCGTTGTCGTCATCATTCCCATTCAATCCTTCGTCCATCTGAACGACTTCCAGGTCGCCGATGCTGTCCCCTTTGTCAATCCTTATCAGTCGGACACCCTGAGTAGCGCGTCCCATGACTCTGATCTGTTTGATCGGTTGCCGGATTAATACGCCGCTGGTAGTGATGATCAATAGATCGTGGCTGTCGGTCACCAGCTTAATCCCCACCAGGGGGCCGGTTTTCTCGCTGACTTTGATGGTCAACACCCCTTTGGTGCCACGTCTGGTCAAGCGGTAGTCCTTGACCAGTGAGCGTTTTCCGTAGCCATTCTGCGACAACACCAACAGTGAATGCTCCTCTGATGGAGTCGTTACCATACCGACCACGTAGTCCTCTTTGCTGCCCAGGGTGACCGACCTGACACCGGCGGCAGTACGACCCATCTGACGTACATCAGACTCCTTGAAACGTGCAGCCTTGCCTTCGCGGGTGGCCACGATGATCTCATGCTGGCCATCGGTGAGGTGAACATTTATCAGGCTGTCGTCATCTTTCAGTTCGATTGCCCTGATCCCGGCGCGTCGGGGGCGGGAAAACTGCTCGAGTGAGACCTTCTTGATAACACCCAGTCGGGTGGCCATCATTACATGTTTCGATCCATCGAAGTCTTTCACCATCAAAACCGCAGTTACAGTCTCGTCGCGTGGTTTCTCCAGCAAATTGACAATAGCGCGCCCCTTGGCCGCCCGCCCTGCATGCGGAATCTCGTGAACTTTAAGCCAGTAAACGCGACCGTTGGAGGTGAAAAACATGATATAGTCATGTGTAGATCCGATGAAAAGGCTGCTGATAACATCCTCTTCCTTGGTGGTGGCGCCGGTCATGCCCCGCCCGCCCCGATTCTGCTTTTTGAAACCACTGACCGGGAAGCGTTTAATAAAACCATCACGCGAGATGGTAATCACCACGTCCTCTTCGGCGATCATATCCTCGATGGTGAATTCACTTTCCTCCGGCAACAACTCGGTACGCCTGTCGTCGCCATACTTCTTGTCAAGCTCGTCCAGGTCTTCCTTGATGATATCTTTTTGCAGCTGTTCGGATCCCAGAATCTTCTTCATACGGTTGATCAGCTTATTCAACTCCTTCAGTTCCTCGGCCAGCTTGTCCCGTTCCAGTCCGGTCAGTTTCTGCAACCTCATTTCGAGGATAGCTTTTGCCTGGACATCGGAAAGTTCAAAGCGGTCAATCAACGCCAGGCGGGCTGTGTCGGGGGTTTGACTGCTGCGTATAATTGCGATAACCGCGTCGATATTATCCAGCGCTATTTGCAGCCCCAGCAGGATATGCGCACGCGCTTCCGCTTTGCTCAGCTCGAACCGGGTGCGCCGCACTATGACCTCGATGCGATGCTCGGTATAGTAGAAAATCAGATCCCGTAAGTTGAGCAGGCGTGGCTGGCTGTTAACCAGAGCCAGCATGTTGACACCAAAAGTCACCTGCATCTGGGTGTGTTTAAAGAGGTAGTTGAGCACCACCTTGGCGACTACATCCCGTTTCAGTTCCAGTATCAAACGCATCCCGTCACGGTCCGATTCGTCGCGGATATCGGCCAGGCCCTCCAGTTTACGCGCCTTTACCAGTTCCACTATTTTCTCAATCAGACGCAGCTTGTTAACCTGATAAGGCAGCTCGGTAATAACGATCCGCTCTTTACCACCGCGACCGCTCTCAATATTGGCGAGAGCACGCACGATGACCCGGCCCAAACCGGTGCGATATGCATCCTGCACCCCTTTGTACCCGTAGATGATGCCAGCTGTAGGGAAATCTGGCGCCTTGACGAACTTCATCAGATCGTCCGGTGTGGCCTGGGGGTTGTCGAGGAAATACTTGGTACCGGCTATTACTTCACGCAGATTGTGGGGGGCAAAATTGGTTGCCATTCCGACCGCGATACCTGAGGTGCCGTTGACCAGAAGGTTGGGAACACGACCGGGCAACACCGTCGGCTCCATCATGCTCTCGTCATAGTTGGGTACGAAATCAACAGTTTTTTTGTCAATATCCGCGAGCAGCTCAGTGGCGATATGGCTCATCCGGGCTTCGGTGTAACGGTAGGCGGCAGCACTGTCGCCGTCAATCGAACCAAAGTTACCCTGTCCATCCACCAGGGGATAGCGTAACGAGAAATCCTGCACCATACGTACCAGTGCATCGTAAACAGCGCTATCGCCATGAGGATGGTACTTACCGATCACATCACCGACAATACGGGCTGATTTTTTGTAGGCCTTATTGGGCTGCAGATTGAGGTCCTGCATTCCAAACAGAATGCGCCGGTGTACCGGCTTCAAGCCGTCACGTACATCGGGCAGGGCGCGCTGCACGATCACCGACATTGAATAATCCAGGTAGGAGTTTTTCATCTCCGTTTCTATCGGGATATCGTTTATCCGCTGCTTGTCATTAAATAGCAAGTGTTCTTCTCCACAAGTTTTCCACATTTTTTCCACACACAAACGGCGGCGCTGTTTTTTCTACACTTCCGCTGCCGAATATCTACAAACCCTGCGCAAAGGGTTGTTTATACTGGTTATATCCAAAAAACAAGCCTTTGGATAATGTCAAGTTATTTTTCCAAAAAAGTCCCTCGTGGCCAATTTTTCCACGGTATAACAGCGCGCTCCCGGGGTCTTAGTTTCCACTAAACAGAAACTTATGTACTTCAAAACTCCCCGAACCTTCTCCGATTTTTACCTGTAACCTGGGCTGTCTGATCAGAATTCTGTTGATCAAAAATCCATTTTGTGAAAACATCACACATCGAGATTCTTGACAAACCGCGCGTTTCTCTCGATAAAGGCGCGTCTCGGAGCCACTTCGTCACCCATCAACATGGAAAAGACCTTGTCGGCCGTGGCGGCATCCTCCAGGGTGACCCGCAATAGTACCCGCTTCTCCGGATCCATGGTGGTGGTCCAGAGTTGCTCCGGATTCATTTCACCCAGACCTTTGTAGCGCTGTACGTGAACCCCCTTCTTGCCCAGTTCCTCTACTTCGTTATAGATTTCCGTCGGCCTTGCAATCTCCTTGAATCCGGTTTCCATCATCAGGATATATGGTGGTTTCAGCAGTTTGTTCAGCTGGCCGACCAGAGTGATAAGGTCGTGGAACTCCTGGCTGTTGAGTGAACGGGTAATCTGCTCGGGTGGTAACAAAAGCCATTCGGCAACTTTGGCGGTCAACTGCTCCAGCTCTGTTTGCTCGGTGGTTGTCTGCAGGTCACCATTTTTCTGCATCAACAGGGAAAACCGCTGCCAGATGTCGAACTTTTTAATGTCGAAGAAGTGCGCCTCCAGGTTTGCCAGAACCCGCAGTCGACGGTTTTCGCGATAAATCGTTTCCAGCTGCCGTTCGATGCGAAAAGAGATTTCGATGACCTTCTGCGCGTCACCGCTGGAGAGATGAGAATCACCCTTGCGAAACCGCAGCTTCTGCAGCGCGGTCTCTGTGTATATTTTCTTCAACTCCTCTTCGGTAGCCAGATACTGCTCCTTGCGGCCACGCTCCAGTTTGTAGAGTGGTGGTTGGGCGATAAAGACATGTCCTCTTTCCACCAACTCCCGCATATAGCGGAAAAAGAAAGTCAACAGGAGGGTGCGGATATGGCTGCCGTCGACATCGGCATCTGTCATAATGATTATCTTGCCATACCGCAGCTTATCGTACGCAAAACTCTCGCCGGTGACACCAGTGCCGATAGCGGTAATAATGGTCCTGATCTCCTGGTTGCCCAGGATCTTGTCGATCCGCGACTTTTCCACATTGAGGATTTTGCCTTTCAGCGGAAGGATAGCCTGGAACTGGCGGTCACGCCCCTGTTTAGCACTACCACCGGCCGAGTCACCCTCCACCAGGTAAACTTCGGTGTGTTCCGACTCCCGCAGGGAACAGTCGGCCAACTTACCCGGTAACGATCCTGATTCCAGTGCCGATTTGCGGCGCACCATGTCGCGGGCCCGTCTGGCAGCTTCATGTGCCCGGGCGGTGTTGATACATTTATCCAGCACCTGCTTTGCCACCCGGGGGTTTTCCTCCAGAAAGATCCCCAGTTTTTCATTGACCAGTGTTTCAACGGTTGTACGGACTTCTGAGTTCCCCAGCTTCGTTTTCGTCTGGCCTTCAAACTGCGGCTCCGGTACTCGCACCGAGATTACCGCAGTCAAACCCTCCCGTACATCGTTGCCGCTCAGGGTGAACTTGTCCGTTTTGAACATGTTGTTCCGGATGGCGTAGCTGTTCAGGGTGCGGGTGAGTGCAGCCCGGAAGCCGGACAGGTGTGTGCCCCCTTCGATGGTGTTGATATTATTAGTGAACGAGTGAACATTCTCGTTGAAAGTGCCGTTGTACTGCATGGCGATTTCTACAGGGACCCCGTCCCGCTCCCCTTTGATCAGGATCGGCGGTTCGTGGAGGGGGCTCCGTTCAGAGTCGAGATATTCTACAAACGAGGCTAAACCTCCTTCATAATGAAACTCCTCCTGGAAGAGTGTGTCCTGCCGTTTGTCGATAAAAACCACACGCAGGCCTGCGTTGAGATAGGCCAGCTGCCTCAGGCGATCCAGGATCATATCTTTCCGGAAGATCACCTCTAGAAAAATATCCGGATCCGGTTTGAAGGTGATCGTGGTGCCGGTCTTATCTGTTTCCCCTTTCTCCTCAAGTCCACCCGCGGCAACACCTGCTTCGTAACGCTGTGTATAAACTTTTCCGTTGGTGTGAATTTCCGCTTCCAGCCACACCGAAAGGGCGTTGACGACGGATACACCCACACCGTGCAAACCGCCGGAAACCTTGTAGGATGACTTATCGAACTTGCCGCCGGCATGCAGGATGGTCATCACGACTTCCAGCGCTGACTTCTGCTCTTCATCATGCCAGTCCACCGGAATGCCGCGGCCGTCATCGCGGATAGTGACGCTGCCGTTCTTGTTGAGGATCACCTCGATCGATTTGCAGTATCCCGCCATCGCTTCGTCGATAGAATTGTCTACCACTTCCTGAATGAGATGGTGCAGGCCACGCACGGAAACATCGCCGATATACATGGCCGGGCGTTTGCGTACCGCCTCCAGTCCCTTAAGCACCTGTATATTCTCGGCTGTATAGTCTGTTCTGGAACTTTGTTTCTGCTTAGACAAACTTTAAATCCTTCAATTTGATTCCGGTTTTTCCGGTTATTTTTTCCATCAACTCCGCTTTCATAAACTGCAACTCCCCTTTCCAGACCGCTTCTGTCACCTGGACCAGGAGAATTCCATTTTCCAGCTTCACCGGTTCAGTCACGGCGGCGATGGTCGCGCCGACAATATCGGGCCAGTCGGCCAGCGCCTGGAAACTTTTGATACGCGCCTGGTGTTCAGCCGGAAGTTCTGCCAGCAGGTCGCGCAGTATCTGCTGTAGGCTCTTCATCGTTGTTGCACCATCCCCGGAGTAACTTCAAACAGCGCCAGCCGTCCTGGAAAGAAGCGGTCAAAGTGGGTCGGGTGGGTCGAGGTAACCAGGCTCTGTACCCCGGTCGGGATAATTGCGCTTACCGCCGCAATTTTTCCTGCATCCAGCTCACCAAAAAGATCGTCCAGCAACAGCAGCGGTTCTTCTCCACTCTGTTCCTGCAACAACTGCGCTTCGGTCAATTTTAAGCCGAGCAGCACCAGCTTGTGCTGCCCCTGTGAACCATGGCGCCGCAGGTCGCGTCCATCCAGCAGCAACCGAAAATCATCCCGGTGTGGTCCCGCCGCCGTGTAGCCTAATTCCAGGTCTCGGGTCCATCCTGCAGCCAGCGCATCAGCCCAATCTTCCTCGCGCTTGTCGGGGCGGTAAGTGAAATCCACCTCCATGCCGCCTGTCATCTGGTTCACCAGTTCGCGGAAACGAGGTGCGAACCGGCTGACAAACTGTTCGCGGCGGCGGATAAGTTCCCGCCCGAAACGAACCAGTTGCTCGTCCCAGGGCTCAAATTCGGCCGGGCTGGTTCGATTTCCGCTACGCTGTTGCTGTAACAGTCTGGTGCGATTGAGCAGCACGCGACGATAGTTGCTGAGCAGCTCCAGGTAGGCCGGAAACTGCTGCGACAGCAACATGTCGACAAAAGTACGACGTTGCTGTGGTGGTCCGGCTGCCAGCGGTGCGTCACCCGGGGTGAGTGCGACTACCGGCACCCGTCCGAAGAAACGAATTGCGCTCTCAACACGCTTGCCGTTGTAAAAGAACTCACGTCTGCCCCCCTGCCACAACCAACGGGTCGTCACATCCCCAATCCTGTCGGAGTGCCAGTAACCCGTGATCGAGACGGTGGATTGATCGAAACGAACAAGTTGCCGGGAGTTCCCGACCCTGAAGCTGCGGGTTACACAGAGGGTATAAACCGCTTCCAGCAAATTTGTTTTACCCACACCGTTTTCACCAACCAGGGCTACAGGAGTGGCGGGTAAAGTCAAATCCAGGTCCGCATAGTTGCGAAAATTATGCAGAACAAGTCGGGTCAGAATCATCTCTGCATGCGGATTGGCATCAACAGAAAGAGGAGGTCTATATCCTTATCTTCACCGGTAGGAAAGACCAGCACCGGTTTGGAGGCGTCACCAAATTTGAACAGAACTTTGTCGGTCGAGATATGCTTCAAAATCTCCTGCAGGTAGTGTGAATTGAAAGCCAGTTGTGTGTCGCTCCCGGCGAATTCTGCGGCCAGACTTTCTGATCCCTCACTGCCGAATTCGCTATCTTCGGTCAACAGACCCAATTTGTCCGGCTGAACATCAAACACCACCTGATGGGTGGTGGTGTTGGAGAGGATTGCCACACGACGCAATGCTGTCAGCAGCTCCTTGCTTCCTACAACCAACTGGTTGCTGTTGTCCTGGGGAATGACGCTGTTGTAAGGTGGATATTTACCATCGATCAGACGACAGAACATAGTGGTTCGTTCAAAGTCGAGCACAACATGATTCTTGGCTATACCGAAGCGGACAGCAGCTGTGACATCATCCAGCAGCTTGGCTAACTGATTAAGTGCAGAAGTGGGCAAAATCAATCCACTGCTTTCCAGCCCGGAGGAAAACTTATTATCAACCAGCTTGCTCAACCGATGGCCATCCGTAGAAACAACTGTCAGACAATCCGGTTCAAAATGGAAATAAACACCGGTCAGTGCGGGTCGTAACGGGTCACGGGAAACGGCAAAACTGGTCATTTCCACCAGAAACTTGAGCTTTTCCGGGGCAATACTGAGGTCGGCTATTTTCTCAATTGCCGGTAAAACCGGGAAATTGTCCGGATCCTGTCCCGGAATCTTGTATTGTCCGGCGCTGGTGCTGATCCGGATACCCCATTCGCCCTCGCTTTCGATCAACAGATCTTCGTCCGGCATTTCCCGCAGCAACTCCATAAACTTGCGGGCCGGTACCGATTTGTCACCATTGCGTTCGGCATCGACATCCACCGTTACGGAGATAGAAATATCGAGATCGGTGGCGGTAATCTCCAGTTGACTTTTCTCCAGCTTGAAGAGAAAATTTTCCAGGATGGGGATGGGGGTTTTACTCGGGATAACACCAACTATCTTCTGGATTTCATTCAGAAAAACTTTCTGATTGATCTTGAATTTCATGACCGCTCCAGGGTTGTGGAAGTCAACGGCGTACGATTTTCACACGCCTCTACTCTTGAAGTATGAGCTTAATTATAAGATATAATAATATAATAGCGTGTGGAAAAGTTAGCAAGTCGGGAAAACAACTTCCAAAACACTAATTTACAAGACTTTATAATCGGTCAAAAAGAGACAATTTCAGGTGAAAAACTTCTTAAAAAAATAGCGAATGGTGTGGAAAACACCAAGGAAAAATGTTCTAACTCGTTTATCACAGCTTATCCACACACTTTTTAACACTTTTCCACATTATTGATCCGGGGACATTTTAAGGCGGCGGCTCAGGTCCTCAACTACTTGTCGATAATCTTCATCCACACTCAGTTTTTTCTCTACCGTTTGTATAGCGTAAATAACCGTGCTGTGATCCTTGCCACCAAAATACTGACCGATATCTTTCTTGGTGAAACTGGTCAAACGATGGGATAAAAACATGGCGATATGGCGAGCGTTGGCCACCTGTTTGGTCCGCACTTTTTCCCTGAGTTTGGTGTCAGGCATGCCAAAATGATTCGCGACCACTTTCTGGATATTGTCGATGGAAACGGTACGGGGACGCTGGGTGACAATACGGCGCAGAGCGCGGCGGGCCAGCGGCATACTGATCTGTTCCTTCATCAGGCTGGCCATGGCCATCACATGAATCAACGCCCGCTCCAGATCACGATTGTTGCTGGTGATGTTGTTCGCAATATACTGGATGACATCCGCAGGAATTGCCACCTGCTCCTCTTCGGCACGGTTCTGGAGGATAGCCATCCGGGTTTCCTCATCCAGTGGTTGCAGGTCAATTGTGAAGCCGGAGCCGAGCCGGCTGACCAGGCGGAACTCCATTCCCTCCAGATCTTTTGGGGGTCTGTCTGAGGAGAGGACAATCTGACGACCGGCCTGGTAAAGGGTGTTGAAGGTGTGGAAGAATTCAATCTGAGTTTTGGTTTTGCCGGTCAGGAACTGGATATCATCCAGAATCAACACATTTACATTGCGGTAGATCTTGTTGAAATCGGTAGAGCGATTGCTCTTCAGCATTTCAATGAAATGGTGATAAAAAGTGTCGCTGGAAAGATACAAAACCTGAAAATCGGGGTGATTGGCGTTGACCATGTTTCCGATCGCCTGGACCAGATGCGTCTTACCCAGGCCGACATCACCATAGACAAACAGCGGATTGAATATAGTTTCACCGGGATTGTTGGCAACAGCCATCGCGGCCGACCGCGCCATCCTGTTGCCGTCACCCTCTATAAAATTATCGAAGCGGTACTTGGGGTTAAGGCTGGTCCAGTCCAGCTGTGGAAGAGTGGTGGGCTCTTTTGTTGGAAGGAGCGAAGGAATCTGTGGTTCTACCGGCTGCAAAGCTCTGTCTCCACCCCCATTGTTACCGTTAGGCTTGATTGAGAGCGTCGCCCCCACACCCAGCACCTCTGTAGCGGCCTGGCTGATTTCCTGACCGAATTGTACAATAACATAGTCAAGGAAATAAGGTTCGGGCGCCACGGCGAGCAGCTGACGATCAACCAGCTCGCTGAACACCAGGTCCTTGAACCAGGTATTGTATGCCTGCTCGCTTATACGACCGCGCAATGACTGATGAAAAGCCTCCCAGGGGGAGAGACTCCCTTCCGGTTGAATCATGAATAATTCCGTAGGCAGTTTAAGCTGATGTTAACAAACTTGTCCGGCGGGCTAACGCGACCACCAGCCAGAACAGCGGTAAGAAAAATGTGGTATTGATGGAGCAATCAGTCCCTGAACAGGCTCTGATTTTTACGCAACAGCTGCTTCTGGAGAAAGGAAACGGGTTTGACCTGACAAACGGGAAAACAAACCCCAGAGCCCAACTATTCCACAAGTTTTCCACACACACCCCCGCGAGAAACCGCTCCCGCGACTGCTCTAACATAGAGGCACCCCGCTCGTTTGTCAAGCAATTCTGATCGAGCCGGGCGACAGGGTAAAAAAAAAGCTGGAACCAAGCTTAAGTGTTTGTAGTTAATGGTTTTGAGAGACTGGAAAAATGTGGTTGGTAAACGGCCGGAAGTCGCTCCGGGGAGAGGGGAGATATCGGTGATCAAACAGGAGTGGCCGGTTTTCCAGGTGCTGTGGAAAACTAATTAACATTCGCGGCGGTGTGGTTAGACGGTAGACAAAACAGTTTGGCCCGGCGGGTCAAGCGACCTGAATTTGAGCAAAAAAACGGGATCGGAACAGTTGAATCCTGACCCTGTCCCGGGAGGGGACGTGATACAATTGCAGGCTGATGGCAGATGTATCACGTTCTGTTGCGCGTGCCATGAAAGCGGCGCAGAGGGTCGGCCTGCAGGCGCTTCTGAAATAATGCTGTCGAGAGTGGGCGGTCCGGAAACAGCGGCTATTTAACAAGCACCATCTTACCGACAACCCCGTGAGAAGCCCCTCCCCGTAAATGACAAAAGTAGACACCGCTGGGGTGGTCGCTGGCATCAAAAACAGCCTGGTGGTACCCGGCGGGGAGTTGTTCATTGATAAGAGTGGTAACCCTGACCCCCAGCACATTGAATATATCAAGGCGTACCGGTAGATCCCGCAGGAGCCGGAAAGATATCTGGGTCCGGTTGTTGAAGGGGTTGGGATAGTTACTGTACAACTCCAGCTGCCGTGGTTGCAGGTCTGGCGCCACGGTAACCGACTCCGGACTCCAGGCGTTTAAAACCCGCCCCAGCAGTTCCGCCAGCGAGGCGGTGGGTCCCGCACCGGAAATTGCCTCACACCCAAAAGCACAGAACAATACCTGATCAGTGGTCCAGACAGCGCCCACCTCGCCGCTGCCCTGGTAGTTGAAAACCGGCGTCGATCCCGCCAGTGGCAGCAGGCTCGCCGGAGCCACCTGATTGTTAGCACCACCGGCCCCCTGTAACAGTATAGTCATATCATCGCTGACAAGGTTGCCGTCGACACCATCCAGGATACGAATATCTACCGCGGAATCCTGAGCTGTGCAGTACAACTGCTCTACCAGGAAAGCGGACCCCCAGAGGTCTTCGATCAGATACTGCCCGGTCAGCAGCAGTTGACCGCCACCACTGATCCAGTCGGTCAACAACTCCTGTTCGGTTGCGGTCAACGCATCAACCCGGGCGTTGCCGGTGTACCAGATCGCAGCCGTGTAATTCTGCAGTACTCCCGCAGCAGTCTCGCCGGCACTCTGATCGATGACATCCCAGAACTGCTCCAGCTCTGTCAGCGATTGTTCGTAATAAGACAACAGCGTGTTGGAAGTGTCGTCACAGACCACCACCAGGGGGGGGTCTCCCACCCGGAAAATGAAAGTTGTGTCCTGTTCGAAGCCGGTGCCACTGAAATGCACCGCCAGATCGAGATAGCGCAACTCGTCTCCCGGTGAATCCGCCAGGAGCAGGGTCCAACCGGTCCAGGTTTCACCGTGCAGGTCCAGGGTGCCAACCCAGGCGGAATCCACTTCAACCGTGAGCAGCGGATCAGCTGTGGAAAGCGACAGACTGATATCCTCAGCCCAGGCGCCGTGGTTTTCAACCAGGAGACGCAACCAGCCCTGTTCACCGGCGCTGAGGTTGCCATTCCCGTTCCCACCCGCTGAGTCGTCGAGCTCCCAATCTGCGATCACCAACAGTGGTCCCCCCACACCGGGGATCTCCTGATCGGTACAGAGAACCTGATGATGGGGATTGAACTCCAGTCCGATGAAATCACCCGGTAAGCGGAAGAGAAAATGGTCAGAAGCGCCGCTGATCTGTAGCAGAAAGTCAAAACTGTCGCTGGTCGTTGTGATTACAACCGGTACCCGCGGCGTGAAGAGGTTGCCAAACATACTGCTCTGAGCCACCGAAAGACTGACCAGAGTGGAATCATCTGGCAGCTGATAACTGGTGGTAAGGTGTTCAAACAGAGGGTAGCCGGGGCTGTAGATCCACTCCTCCATGAAAGGACCCAGCTCCTCACCGCTGACTGTTTCCATCACGGTGCGGAAATCGTAGGTGCAGATATTGCCGTACTGGAAGGTGGTGTACCAGTCCCGCAGGCCCTGCAGAAAGTTCTCGTCGCCGATATAAACCCGCAGCGTCTGAAGCACACAGGCCGCTTTCTCGTAGGTCAGGGCGGAGAATAGATACTCCAGCGGCGGGTCGTAAATCGGTAACGGTTGCGACGGGTGTCCCGCTTGCCAGGAGAGGTAGTAGTCACGCGCCTGTTCCATGTAGTCGAACAGGGATTCAGTGTCGCCCCCCTGGAGAAACTGGTAATAGAGAGCTTCACAATAGGTGGCAAACCCCTCATGCAGCCACATCTCCGCAAAGGTCACATGGGTCAGGGCATCCCCCCACCACATGTGGGCGAGTTCATGCGCGACAATCATTTCGTAAGTGTGCTGCCCGGTAATCAGGTTGTGTCCCAGGGTAGTACAGGTCTGGTGTTCCATGGCGCCGCTGCCACCGTAGATCGGCGCTTCCGACATCCCGTAACATTCGAACGGGTAATCACCGAAGGTGTCCTGGAAAAAGGTGAACATCTGCGGGACGGTAGAGAAGTCCTCCTGGGATGCAGTCAGGTGATAAGGGTAAACCCAGTAGTTGAGGGGCACGCCCTCGACCTCATCGTGCCAGGTGGTGTACTGGGAGGCGGTCAGGGTGAGCAGGTAGGTTGAAATCGGATAGGCGTGTTCGTACTGGAAGGCGACCAGTGAATCCCCCAGCTCTTCGGTACTGACCAGAGTGCCGTTACTGGCCACCACCCAGGGTTGCGGCACTACCGCGCGTAATGAAACCAACGCCTTGTCGAACGGTTCGTCGTAGCAGGCCACCCAGTTGCGGGTACCCCAGGGATCGGAAACGGTGAAGATGGTAGACCCGAAATGCATACCGAGACTACCCATACCGGGTGTCAGCGCCGGCTCCCCCTGGTAAAAAGTCTGCAGCGTCAACTGCTCCCCCGGGGGGCAGTTGTAGCCGACATCAACGAGCAGGTCATCACCGCTGCGACTGAATTCCACCGCCTGGCCATCCAACAGTACACTGTCGACGGTAAAAGCGTGCAGGTGATAATCGACAACGCTGAGTGTGTCCAGTGTAACCAGGGTCATCTCAACCCTGGCTTCCAGATAAGTCAGTTCCGGGAAAATGCGGAAATCGATGTCATAGGTAAGGGCGTTCCAACTGTGGGTGGAATCAACCCGCTCTACGGGGCGTGGTGTGCCGTGCTCCATCTGGTGCAACAACTCCCGCTGGTCAAAATGCCCCCACTGTCTCGGGTCTGTGCTATCGGTCCCCGCCAGCACGCTTACGGAGCAGAGAAAAACGAGCGCCAGAGAAATCATGAAAACCTCTTTCCCCACACGGGGGTGTAATCCATCAAACCTGCTCCCGGAGCCGCACGGTGCGGGAGCTCCTGTTCCAGTTATCACTTAATCCAGAGCGGCAAGCTGCAGCGCCAACTCCAGCGCGGTGGCGCGATCAAACAGCGTTCCCTCCAGCTGGCGGGTCTCAAGCTCGCGGAGGATCCGCTTGAACAGCGGTCCCGGCTCTAGTCCGGCGTCGATCAGGTCCTGGCCGTCGAGCAGCGGGGGGGGGAAGAGCAGCCGACCTTCCAACCGCCCCAGCTCAGCTTCAACAGTGCCTAAAGGCAGGTTGAACAGGGCTGCGGCCAACAGTTTGGCAGCAGAGAACAGTTGATCCCTCAGTAACCGAATGCGATCGGCATAACGCAGCTGATCGAATGCCTGCAGCTGGAACAGGTGGCCGCAGATGGTGGCAGCCGTGGTCAGCTCACTGTTGGCGAGACGAAAAACGCGCAACGTCTGCTGAACCCGTTGGATATCTGCAGCAGGGTTCTGCAGGGGGCAGGCGAGAAAGATGAGAAACGCCAGCAGGCGTAGTTCAGATGGCAGTGCCTCCATCTTGAGTTTACCTAACTGGCCGTACTGATTCAATGCAAGTTGCGGCTCCGGAAACAGCTGGAGGATCGGATCCGCCAGACGGCACTCCTGCAGCAGCTCCAGGGCGTAGTCGGGGTGCGGGTCCTGCATGATCCGGGTCAGTTCGTCCCGCAACCGTTCCCGGGAAACAGTGGGCAAGGTTGGCGCCAGCTCCCTGATTGCCTGCCGGGTCCCCTTCTCAATGTCGAAACGGAAACGAGCCGCAAAGCGCACGGCGCGGATCAGACGCAATTTGTCTTCAGTGAACCGGTCGACCGGTGCGCCGATAGTACGGATCAGTTTTGCCTCCAGGTCGGCGACACCACCCACCAGGTCGCGCATCTCGTCACTGGCGGGTGAGTAGAGCAGGCCGTTGATGGTGAAATCACGCCGCAGCACATCCTCCTCCACCGTAGCGAAGCGAACCCCGGTGGGTCGACGGCCGTCCCGGTATTCCAGATCCTGTCTGAAGGTTGCCACCTCATACTGTGACTCATAGATCCGCACCATCACCACACCAAATTGAGCGCCGACCGGGATGGTGGAATGAAAGAGGCTCATTACCTCCTGAGGAAAAGCGGAGGTAGCAATATCGAAATCGATCTGCTCCAGCGAAACCGACGTCGTAGTGTGCAACAACAGCCAGCTGTCCCGGACGCTGCCCCCAACGATGTAAGCCTCATGACCGGCGCTTTCCAGCAGATCGATGATTTTAAGGGCGCCGTTCCAGGCGGGTGACTGACTGAGAATTTCCTGGATAGACATCTGCTCCGTCGAATGGTTGTTGACAGCATTCGTCCTTCCCAGAAACGATAAAGAGCCACAAGCTGGATAGCAAGGAGTGTGACCCTGATGAAGATTGTGATTCTCAAAGACCCCCTCTATATTCGTAGCTAACTGGTTGATCGTCACCACTGGGACCAGCCTCTGCGGACGACGCCGGTCTGAAAATCAACAGCGTTCTGAAACGAGTCTGCTGTTTCCAGCCCCACCGTGAGTCTGTTTCGGAGCGGGAACCGGCAATTGCCGTGCAGATCACCTACAATCAGCGCCAGGGAGGAGTCAAGATGATCGAATTTTTTATCGGAATACTGCTGGGTTTGATGATCGGTGTTGGCTTCTGGATGTTTCGCAGATCACACCGGGGAAAAGGGGGCCCGGTGCTTGACACCCACTCCTTTATCCAGGAACTGCGCTCCATCGGTGAATTGCGGGTTTTCAAGGTGCTGACCAAGGAGATTGTTACAGCCAAAGACCACTGGCTGGGTGAAACGGGCAAGAAGTACTTTGAATGGCTCACCAGCACCAAGAAAATGGTGATGATCTTTGAGTTCGACATCGGCTTTGCTTACGATTTAACTCACCCTGATTTCACTATTGTGGAGACCAATCCCGCACAATACCGGGTGGTGATGCCCCGTTGTAACCATGAGATCAACATCCGGAATATCACCTTCTACGACGAGCAGAACTCCCGGTTTTTACCTTGGTTGTTGCCGGAGTTTGTCGGTAAAATTTTCGGCGAAGGTTTTGATGAAGATGACCGTAACCACCTGGTACAGGAAGCACGTAACCAGGTAAGCGCAATTTCCGCCGAGCTGGTGACCAGGATCAAGTCAGAGGTGCAGACCTCGGCACGCAACACCCTGGAATCACTATCGCGTGGCTTTGCGGTAGAGCGGATCACGGTCGACTTTCAAGGAAGTGCTTTTACCGATGACCAGGTCAAAATGGCGGAGATCCAGGCCTGAAAGCAGAACTGTTGACCTGGGGTAAAACCAGCTGCGGATAGCTCCGTTATGGTCTAAGAACGACACCATCACCGGCGGATAAATCGGCATGCGCCCTTACTCAAACATAGTCGCGAGGTAAGCTCATGATAGATGCGTTTCTCGATCTCAATCCCATCTGGCAGGCATTGGTTGCGACCTGTTTTACCTGGCTGATGACCGCCATTGGCGCGAGCCTGGTGTTTGTTTTCCGCAACGTTAACCGTAAGGGGATGGACGGTATGCTCGGGTTTGCAGCCGGGGTGATGATTGCCGCCAGTTACTGGTCACTGCTGGCTCCGGCGATTGAGATGGCGGAGGAGTATACACTTCCCGCCTGGGTGCCCGCTACCGTCGGGTTTCTGGCTGGCGGTTTCTTTCTCTGGGTGGTGGACAAGTTACTGCCGCACCTTCATCTCGGCTTTCCGGACGAGGAGGTAGAGGGGATCAAAACCGGCTGGCAACGGAGCGTCTTGCTGGTGATGGCTATAACTCTGCACAACATCCCGGAGGGATTGGCAGTGGGAGTCGCTTTCGGCGCGCTGGGGGCGGGAATTCCATCGGCCACCCTGGGGGGGGCGCTGGCGCTGGCAATCGGTATCGGTATCCAGAACTTGCCGGAAGGAACCGCCGTAGCGATGCCGTTGCATCGCGAGGGATTGAGCCGGATGAAGTCGTTTACCTACGGTCAGCTGTCCGGGATTGTGGAGCCGATCGCCGGTGTACTGGGCGCGATGGCGGTTATCGTTATCAAGCCGATGTTACCTTATGCCCTCGCCTTTGCCGCCGGAGCAATGATCTATGTGGTAGTAGAGGAGCTGATTCCGGAAGCGCAACTCGAGAGAAACAATGATATCGCCACCATCGGCGCCATGCTCGGTTTTGCCGTTATGATGACGCTGGATGTGGCGCTGGGCTGAAGTCCGAAATAAAAGGAGAATGATGAAATTACCCATTTACCAGGTTGATGCATTCAGTGGCAGGCTGTTCGCCGGCAATCCAGCCGCGATTGTTCCGTTGATAAACTGGCTGCCGGACACCACCATGCAACGAATCGCCCTTGAGAACAACCTTTCGGAAACCGCGTTCTTTGTCAAAACGGGAAATGATTTCCATATCCGCTGGTTTTCACCTACGGCTGAAATCGACCTCTGTGGTCACGCCACCCTCGCAACCGGATTTGTCATCATGAAGCTCATTTCCCCCGAACTTGATGTGGTCCGGTTTGACTCACAGAGTGGTCCGCTGTCGGTGGAGCGTGTTGGCGAGCGTTTCCAACTGGATTTTCCCAGCCGCCCCGGTAAAGCTATCCCCTCGCCCCCGCAGCTGGAGGCCGCACTGGGATTGGAACCGCAGGCAACTCTGCTCTCCCGCGACTGTCTGGTGGTGGTGGGCAGCGAGCAGGAGGTTCGCGCGCTTACACCCGACATGGACCGTCTGCTTGAAATCGACGGAGACGGTGTACTGGTAACCGCGCCCGGCAGCGATTGCGACTTCATCTCCCGTTGTTTCTTTCCAAAACTGGGCATCACGGAGGACCCGGTAACCGGATCAGCCCACTGTACGCTGGTTCCTTACTGGTCCGACCGCCTGGGCAAGACCGCCCTCCACAGTCGCCAGGCTTCCGCACGGGGTGGCGAGTTGTGGTGCGAACTGGTGGGATCGCGGGTGTTGATTGCCGGCGAGTGTGTGCTCTATCTTACCGGTGAGATTGAAACAGGCGGGGAAGGGCGAGACTCCAGAGAAACTTGTGGTAGTAGGCCCCTTAATGGATAAGGCATCGCTCTGCGAACCGATACTCCGTTCGCTGCCGGAGTGGTTCGGAATTGAAGAAGCGACCCGCAGCTATCTGGCGGATATCGAGATTATGCCGACATTTCTGGCTACCAGAGTTGGCGATCTGATCGGTTTTCTCACATTCAAACTGCACACTGAAAAAGCGGCGGAGATACAGGTGATGGGGGTGAGACCAGAAACCATCGCACCGATGCAGGGAGCTGTCTGGTCAATCAGGCCGAGTTGTATCTTCGTCACCAGGGTGTTGAGTATCTACAGGTGAAGACCCTGAGTTCAAAACAGCGGATCTGAACTACGCCATGACGCGCGCCTATTATGTCGCGCAGGGGTTTCGGGCTCTGGAAGAATTTCCCACCTTATGGGGCGACCAGAGCCCCTGTCTGCAGATGATCAAGTATTTGGGGGAGTGTAGGGACTGCAGGCTGAAAACGCCCCCCACAGCAGGATATAGTGATGCTCACCTGAAATGTCCGTTTTATAATAGAGACAGCGGCATCACTTATACCGCGCCTTGCTCCGTTGTATAGGGCAACTACCAAAGCCGCGCTATTAATAGTATTCCCGAAATGCACTAACTCAATCGGTCAGCTTAACTGGGAAATACTATAGATTTGGTGAGCGAGGAAAAGGCCGTATGAGGCCGCATACGAAACCGAAGGTTTCGCTTTAGAACTGCCGCGCCCCACGAGGTTGGGGAAATACCTTATGCAAGAAGAAACACTTTTTTACCAAGCCGCGCTTCAGGTACGAAACCGTTCGAATCCCATGGCTTCGTTTTAGCAGGTATCGCGTTAGGTTCCGGCAGGATTAGTTTAAAGTTGTTTGCGAAGTGGGCAGCTTTACCGGGCCAGGTTTGCAGGTACTTTTCGATCCATCAGCTGATGGATCGCTTCAGCAGGCGATCCCTGTCGGGAACGATAATGCTATAGCAGGCGGCAAGGCCTTCGCTCATCTTGTGTGTTGTGAAATGGAGATATGACATTTCAGCGCTTGCCGCCAGCTCCAACAGAATGTTATTGACCCTTTTCGATAATGCTATAGCAGGCGGCAAGGCCTTCGCTCATCTTGTGTGTTGTGAAATGGAGATATGACATTTCAGCGCTTGCCGCCAGCTCCAACAGAATGTTATTGACCCTTTTCGATAATGCTATAGCAGGCGGCAAGGAATTTTTCCGATTCCGGCGGGGCTGAAGAGGTGCGGGGGGAGAGCTGCAGCTCCAGCTGTTCACGCTTTACATAATCGGCTAACTGCTGAGCTTGTTGACGATAGCGCCGCTCCGGCAGGCGGCGCCATACCCGGAACATGCAGACGGCGCTGAACACACCGGCAGCAACCGTCAGCGCGAACAGCCAATCCATGTAGCCTCCTTGTTTCTCTCCATGACGATTGCGTCGTGACGGAACATCAACAGCTCCATCTCCTTTCCCGGATCAGAAATTTACCGGAAAAGGTATGGCAATCGCCGTTTAGAACGCCTCTGCCAGCCAACGCCCCACTGTATTATCGGCGGGTTTCTGAAAAGTTTGAGCTGGGTAACGAAGAAGATCCACGCCACGCAGTTCATTAGAGAAAGGAAGGGTGTTATGAGATAGCTATAAAATGTCACCAGTCGAATGGATCGAAATCAGATTCCGCTTCCCAGGGCTCTTCCTGTTCCCAGCGACGGATCGTTCGCCGGTTGCGTCGCCGTACGATAATGATAGCGACGATCACCAGAACGAGGATAAAACCCCATATCCAACTGTTGATCCCGAGAAGAATGTAATAGAAATAATGCCCCCAGAGGTGTCGTCGCCATTTGTCTTCAAACCGATCTGGTTGCTCGCCGGTGGTTGTATGGAATGCCCGTTCATAGGACTGACCTTGCGCTAACTGGTTCAACAGCAACACAACAGCAGAGCGGCCAAATCGCTCCCGGAAGTAATTTACCGCCAACACCGCTTCGGTATACGCCAGTCGGGCCTCATTACCGGACATGCTGTGAAGCCGCTCCAGCTCATTCAGACTGAAAATGCGTCCTGTCAAAAGGGCGCGGGCGACTTCAGAGCGGCGGGTGATATCCACCTCACCGGAAACTGCCACCGCTATCCCCTCACCCAACCAGGTCGGTACCGGAAATCCCTTGGAGAGTGTATAAACCGCCAGGTGAGCCAGCTCGTGTGACAACAGAGAGGACCAGTCATTATTCACACTCGCCCAGCGGTTGCTCTTCAGCAGAATCATATTAAGGGAAGAGAGCGCCAAAGCCGCACCCCAGTGCGGAACGCTTCCCCGCGCCACCCGGTAAAAATCGTCCGCCGAGGGGGCGATCCTCACGACCGGTCGCTCCGGCAACATAACCGGTAGTTCGCCCTGAACTCTTTGCCAGGAACCGACCAGCCGGTAACTGATCTCACGCGCCAGGTGCGTGTCACGTGCGTCATAACGAATCGTGAAGGGAGGAGACTGCAGCTGCAGCAGTTGATCAGCCACTGCCGGAACACTTTGTAAAAATGTCAGCAACAGCAGACAGAAGATGAAATAACGGCGGTTGTTTTTCACATCAGACTCAGTGGGTCGATGGTAACTGTCAGGTAACTGTCGTCCCCATGGCGCAAATGAATGAACTGCTCCAGAGCTCCCCGCAGCAGTTGACGCAAGCGAGCACCATTGGGATCGTACTCGCGAGCAGACTTTATAATATAGTGATAACGGTATTCACGCCAGATTTTCTGGATGGGAGCCGCCGCCGGGCCCAGCAACTGCAGGTTTCCCAGCTGCTGGCGCAGGAAGGGGTGCAGGGCTTCAGCTGACAGGCGGCAATCCTCCCGCTCGGTAGATTTGATCGTCAGCAGGCCCAGACGACTGTATGGTGGATAGTTGAGTTGGCGACGTGCTTCAGACTCTTCGTCTAGAAAGCTCTCCATATCGCCCGTTGCCACCTGCTTCAGGGCGCGATTTTCCGGTCGGAAAGTCTGAATCACGACCCGGCCCGGAAGTGCGGCCCGTCCTGCCCGCCCTGCTACCTGGGTCAAGAGTTGGAAAGTGCGCTCCTGGGCGCGAAAGTCAGGCAACGACAACTCGGTGTCCGCGTTGACGACACCAACAAAGGTGACCCGGGGAAAGTCATGACCCTTCGCAACCGACTGCGTCCCCAGCAGGATATCATATTCACCGGCATTAAAAGCGCCGACCATCTCGTTATAGGCGTCCGGACTGCGCGTAGTGTCCTGGTCCATTCGCAGCAAGCGATGTTTTGGGAAAAGTGCATGCAGCTCCTCTTCTACCTGCTGGGTGCCGGTTCCGAAGAATTCCAGCTTTCCCCCGCCACACTGCTCGCAGTGTTTCAAAACAGCGCGTGTAAAACCACAGTAGTGGCAGCGGAGTGCCAGGTCGGTTTTATGGTAGGTCATGGTGATGTCGCAGTTGGGGCACATGACCGTTGCGCCACACTCTATACACTGTTGCCAGGAAGAATAACCCCGCCGGTTCTGCAGGATAATAGCCTGCTCGCCACGCTCCAGGGTGTCCAACAGTCGACTGAGAAAGCGATTGGAGAACAGTCGCGTGGTCTCACCGGTCAGCTCCCGCCAGACCTGCTTCATGTCGACCAACTCGACCTCGGGGCGGGTGTGAGTGCCCGTGCGCGTTGGTAGTTGCAGCAAGTGATAGCGACCGCTGGTGACATTGTGATACGTTTCCAGCGCGGGTGTGGCAGTTCCGAGCAGAACCGGAATCTTCAGGTCGCGCCCCCGTAGCAAGGCTGCATCGCGGGCGTTATAACGGGGAGCGGGATCGAATTGCTTGAAAGAGGAATCATGCTCTTCATCGACCACAATCATCCCCAGCCGATCCAATGGCGCAAACACCGCCGACCGCACCCCAACCACAACATCGTACCTGTCCTGGCGAATCCCCAGCCAGGCATCGTAACGCTGGCGATCGGACAGCCGGCTGTGCATGACGATTACCCGCTCGCCAAAGAAAGCGTGAAAACGTGATACGATCTGCGGCGTCAACGATATTTCCGGAACTAATACCAGCGCCTGCCTGTTGGCCATCACTACCCGCCGAATCGCTTCCAGGTATACCTGGGTCTTGCCGCTGCCGGTGACCCCCTGCAGCAGGAAAGCTTTAAACTCCCCGGTCTGTTGAGCCGCAACCAGTGTGGCGAGGGCCTGCTCCTGTTCGCAGTTGAGGGTGATGTCGAGGACGCTGTTGTCTGGTGCAAGCCCCGCGACCGCCGTAACCGACACCTGCTCAAACTGCTCCACCAGGCCGTCTTCAATCAACTGAGCCAATGGTGGTGGTGAATGGTAGCGTAGCACCTCCCGGCGCGAGACAGTCCCCTGCTCTGCAATTCTCTGGAGGATGGCGACCTGTGCTCGACGCCGTTGGCGTACGGCCAGAGCCTCTGCAAGAGCAGAAGCAGAAAGTCGGGCAGGGAGACGCAACCACTGCTCTTTACGGGATGAAAGCGAGCGCCCCTTTACCTGCTCGGAAGCGGTGATCAGGTTGTGGTCCTGCAGATAACGCAGGTCGTGATACAAACTTTTGCGTTTGACCCGCTGTCCCAGAAAGCGTACGCTACTGTCCGGGTGATCCCGGAGGACCTGAAGTAGCCGCCTGCGCAGCGGGGTAAGGTTGTAAGTGGCCACCACAGGAGTTTGCTCCGTCAGGCGAAAGACCATCCTGCCGACATAGTTGATACCGGGCGGCAGGGCGCAACGCAATGTCTCGCCGATAGAGGCCACATAGTAATCCGCCACGCGATAACAGAACTGCAGCAGCTCTTCAGTAAACAAAGGGAAGGGGTCGGGGAGATCGATGATCGGTTTGATACGGGCAGGCTCAAAATCCGGTTTTTCCAGCAGCTCGAGCACATAACCGGTCTGCAATTTGCTCCCGAGGGTTACCAGTACCCGCGCCCCCCGTTGCACCTGCTGCGCTAACTCGGGAGGCACCGCATATGTGTAAACCGGGTTGAAGGGAAGCGGCAGCGCCACTTTGGCAAACAAATCAGTCCTCAATAAGGTTAAAGCGGTCGGCATAAAATCGCAGGTAGTAATCGCGGATGAGCGGGTGGTTGAGTAGACGCGGATCATCCTGTACCAGCTGAAAAGCGATATCCCGCGTGCGGAACATGATTGCAGAGTCGGCAATCAGATCGGCAATCCTGAGTGTCGGCAGGCCATGTTGGCGGGTCCCGAAAAAATCACCGGAGCCGCGCAATTTCATGTCCGCTTCCGCGATCCTGAAGCCGTCGGGATAATCGATCATCGCCTTGAGCCGATATTGCCCCTCCTCGGTCAGCTCGGCACCGGCAACCAGAATGCAGTAGGATTTGCGGGCACCCCGCCCGACCCGACCGCGCAACTGGTGCAGTTGTGATAAACCAAAACGCTCCGCGTGTATCACGGCCATAATAGTGGCGTTGGGATTGTCTACTCCCACCTCGACCACTGTAGTCGATACCAGCACCTGAATTTCCCCTGCGGCGAAACGCTGCATGATGGCGTCCTTCTCCTCGGTCTTGAGCCGACCATGAATAAGCCCCACCTCAATCCCCTGAAACCACTGCTCGGCCAGTTCATCGCGGGAGCGGGTAGCGGCCCGCAGGTTGAGTTTCTCCGAATCTTCCACCAGCGGGTAGACAATATAAGCCTGTTCTCCCCGCTCAACATGCTCCCGGATGAACGGCATGATCTCAGGTAGTTTATTATCGTAGCGCCATACAGTGGAGATTGGCAGGCGGCCCGGCGGCAGCTCCTTAATCAGCGAGATATCAAGATCACCATAAACAGATAGCGCCAGGGTACGGGGAATCGGGGTGGCGCTCATCACCAGGGTGTCGGGACGGACCCCTTTATCCCGCAGCAATCCTCGCTGCAGTACGCCGAAACGATGCTGTTCGTCGATAACCACCAGGCCCAGGTTGCGGAAGGTGACCGCTTGCTGGAACAGGGCATGCGTGCCGATGATGATATCAGCGTTACCGCTGGCGAGTTCATACTGGCGTTGCTGGCGCAGGCGGTTGTTCTGGCCACCGGTGAGCAGGATTACATTGACCGGTAGTTGTTCGACGAAGCTCATGATGCTGCGATAATGCTGTTCGGCCAGAATCTCCGTTGGAACCATCAGCGCGCACTGGTAGCCGTTTTCAACCGCCAGCAGCAGAGCCAGCACCGCTACTAGTGTCTTTCCGGAGCCGACGTCTCCCTCCAGTAAGCGGTTCATCGGCTGCTCCGACCTCATGTCGTCCAGAATCTCTGCTGTAACCTGTTCCTGGTCTGCGGTCAGTTTGAAAGGGAGACTTGCCAGCAGTTGTTGTCGCAGGTCGCCCCCATCCTTGAAGCGAATCCCCTTCTCCACCACCTTGACATGATATTTACGCAACGCCAGCATCAGCTCCAGAAAAAAGAATTCGTTGAATTTGAGACGGTAACGAGCCTGTTTCAGCTGCTCAACAGCAGGTGGACGATGGATCCATTCCAGTGCGTCGGCATAACTTACCAGGTCGTGCTCCTTCAGAAAGCACGGGGCAAAGCAATCGGGATAACTGCCACCACTTTCATCCAGAATACGTGATACAATGCGGAAGATTCCCCTGCTGTCGAGGTAGGCTCGGTGCAGCTTTTCGGTGCCGGGGTAAAGCGGAATCAGGCGCCCTTCAAAATCGGAACCCTCCCCGGTTTCCTCATCCCGCAGGTTGATCTTTTCCAGAGTCGGGTGGGTGAAGGACCAACCCCGGTATTGGGTTGGCTTCCCGGTAGCCGCGACAAAATCACCCTCTTTGAAAGCAGCTTCGAAATAGCGCAGGTTGTTGAAGAAAACCAGAGTCATATCGCCGGTGTCATCCTGCAGGGTCAAGCGGTAGATGCGGCGGCGACGACCCCGGAACAGCTCTTTCCGGGTAATCCTCCCGACAACCGTGACCGGTTCGCCGTCCAGTTGCAGGCTGCTAATCTGTGCCACATTGGTGCGGTCCAGGTAGCGGCGAGGATAGTAATGAAGCAGGTCATACCAGGTGTTGAGGCCGTGTTCGCTCAGTACGGCGAACTTCTTGGGCCCAACACCTTTAACAAACTGGATAGTCTTATCGGTAAGTGACTCCATGCCGCTTCAATTTGTAGCTGTATTCTACGGAAGCAGTGCTGTCGGCCGACACCACCAACTCCATCTCCACCAGGGTGGCGCTGAGTTTTTCGTAAGGCACATTGCAGGCGGTAATCTCTGCACCGGCCGGGATATGCTCCTGTATCTTTACCTGGACCGATTCCTCTTTGTGGTTACGCAACTCCACCTTGATTGAAGCAGTGTGACCGTTACGTCCCAGAGGTTGCCGGCTCAGTAGTGTTCGTTCGGCTACCAGGTCGAAGACCTTGCCGAGGGAGAGATTGACCGGCTCGTCCCGTGGAGTATGCTCGATGCGATCCTCCCCGACAAATTGACGGGTTGCGTCATCATCGAGCTTGTAAACCCTCACCACCCCTGCCGGCAACGGAATACCCAGCTGGTTATCCTCGCTGTTCTCAAAGCGAGCGGTCACCAGCACCCGGCTGTTATCCCTGGTATAATCGTAGAGATATTCGCGGGCGACAGCCACCTCCCGGGTGGGAAACAGCGCCAGTTGTTTGTCCTGGTTGTTTCTCAAATTGGTGGGACGCGCCAGGGTATAGAGATGATATTCAAAGAAAGCCCGTTCGCTGAAACCGCCACCCTCGGTAACGGCGTCCTCCGCCAGATAGCGATAGTTAGGGTAGGTCTGCTTCGCGACCAGGTTCAGATCACCGGCTATCAGCTTCAGTTGCGCCTGGTTATAACTGGTGCCGGTACGGTTGCTGACAGTAACCCAGCAACCAAGCTGCATGGCGCTGTCATCCTGGTTGAGTATGGCGACATAATCGGCCGACCAGTTCATACCGGTCGTCAGGTAGGTCAGGGTAACCGGGTAGTGGTCACTGCGTTCCGCCTGTACCAGCCACTGAAGGGTAGGCCGGGTTATCAACCCTTCCGGAAGTTCCGGAAAAACCGCCGAAACGACATGATCCCGGTCCACGGTGATAATGTCGCCCCCCGCTTGCTCCAGCACTATTCCGCCACCGGCGGAGAGGAGTTTGCCGGTTAAAACCTCCTCACTCTCGAGGGTCAACCGAACCGATTGATCCAGGTATTTTTGAAACAGTTTGGCAACATCTACCAGGTCGTATTCAAAATTCTGCTCGAGGATGTCAACACCGGGAGCGGTGAACCCGACCGTTTGTGGCATAACCTGGGCTGAAACCCCCGGGACCGCCAGTTCACTGATACCGCGGTCAAGCTGCAGTTGACGCCGGTCGGTAACGATAGCGCGGTCCTGGTTGTAAACGGTGATGGCAATACCCGCCTCCTGCTCTCCTGCGGCGGTAACACCCGGCCAGAGCCAGCTGAGGCTAGACACACCCAGCCAGACCAGTGTCGGCATTAATGGCGTAAGTTTTCTCAGCGACATGTTTACCTCCCTAAGTACAGAGGGCGACTACCGGTTGCCCTGGAGCGGCACTCTACTGGAAGAGCTGCAGGTTGCGGGTAACCTTAAGCAGTGCCTCCTGGTATTCAATCAACTTGGTCCGTTCCGCTGCTACAACCGTCTCGGGAGCTCGTGCCACGAAGCTCTCGTTAGCGAGCTTTTGTTGCTGGCTGTTGATAAGAGCCTCCAGGCGAGCCTGCTCTTTCGTGAGCCGGCCAACCTCTTTGTCGACATCAATCAGACCTTCCAACGGGATCACCAGTTCGAAATCTGCAACAACCGCGGAAGCCGCCAGCCGGGGGCGCTCCGTATCGAAAGCCAGCTGCTCCAGCCGCCCCAGACGAGTAATATAGGGGGCCGCCTTTTCCAGCAGCAGGCGGGAACCGTCGCTCAGTTGACAGGCAATGGCGCGTATCTCGCGGCTCGGCGGAATATTCTGTTCAGCTCTGATATTGCGGATAGCGGTGACAGTCTGCTTGACCAACTCAAATTGGCTTTCCAGATCGGGGTCGATCAACTGCTCCGACAATACTGGCCAGGGTTGACACATGATGGTCGGAGGTTGTGGTTGCGGTTGACCCAGCTCAACCAGGCGTCCCTGCAACTTCTGCCAGATTTCCTCGGTGATGAACGGCATGAAAGGATGCAACAGACACATGGCGGTATTGAAGGCGTAAACCAGCGTCTGCAGCAGGCCGCGACGATCGGTGGTATCACCATCATAAAGACGGGGCTTGGCCAGCTCCAGATACCAGTCACAGAGATCGTGCCAGATGAACTCATAAACCGCCGCCAGAGCCTCGTTCATCTTATAGCGGGCAAAAAGCCTGTCGTAGCTGCGAATCGTATGGTGCAGCCGTGATAACAACCAGCGATCCATCATCTCCTCTGGTTGCGGTTTAAGCGGCCAGGCGGAATCTGCCAGTTCTGTCCACTCCTGCAGGAAAACAAACCGGAAGGCATTCCAGATCTTGTTGGCAAAATTGCGCCCCAACTCAAAACGGGTAGGAGACAGCTTGATGTCCTGTCCCTCCGTGTTCAGGGCTATCATTGAATAGCGTACCGCGTCAGCGCCGTACTGCTCGATCATCGCCAGCGGATCGATACCGTTACCCAGCGATTTACTCATCCAGCGACCCTGCTCGTCCTTAATCATACCGGTGATGTAAACATGACGGTAGGGGATCTCACCGGTGAACTCGATACCGGCCATGATCATGCGGGCAATCCAGAAGAAGATGATATCGTATCCGGAGACCAGGACATCGGTCGGGTAGAACTTCTGGAGTGCGGGGGTCTGTTCCGGCCAGCCCAGCGTGGAGAAGGGCCAGAGCCAGGAAGAAAACCAGGTATCCAGCACATCCTCATCCTGACGTAGATCGCGGCCGTTGCATTTGGGGCAACAGTCAGGATCGACTTCGCTGACTATCATCTCAGCGCAACCTTCGCAGTACCAGACCGGAATCTGATGCCCCCACCAGAGTTGACGCGAGATACACCAGTCATGAATTCCCTCCAGCCAGCGTCGATAGACATTTTCCCATCGCTGCGGATAAAAGGTAATACTGCCGTCGTCTACCGCTCGGAGTGCTGGTTCAGCCAACGGCTTCATCTTGACAAACCACTGAGTGCTCAGATAGGGCTCGATGATGGTATTGCAGCGCTGGCAATGACCGACGGAATGAGTGTGGCTCTCAATTTTCTCGAGCAGTCCCAACGCCTCCAGGTCGGTAACGATCTGCGCCCGTGCTTCAAAACGATCCAGACCGCGGTACTTCTCCGGGGCGTTTTCGTTCATACGACCATCGGTATCGATCACCTTGATCTGGTCCAGATGATGACGGACACCAATTTCGAAATCGTTGGGATCATGCGAGGGCGTGACCTTGACAGCGCCGGTGCCGAACTCCGGATCAACGAAATCATCATCGACAACAACGATTTCCCGATCCGCCAGCGGCAGGATAACTTTTTCCCCCCGCAGCCAGTCGTAGCGAGCATCCTCCGGATGGATGGCGATGGCGGTGTCACCCAGCATGGTCTCCGGGCGGGTGGTAGCCACCACAACCTGGCGGTCGCTCCCCTTTACCGGATAGCGGAAATACCAGAGGTGGCTCTGATGCTCCTCGTGGTCAACCTCTTCATCGGAGATAGCAGTGTGATCGTGGGGACACCAGTTGACGATATAGTTGCCCCGGTAGATTAAACCCTTCTCAAAGAGTCGCACGAAAGCAGTCCGCACCGCCCGCGACAACCCTTCATCCATGGTAAACCGTTCGCGAGTCCAGTCGGCGCTGTCCCCCAGTTTGCGTTTTTGCCGGCTGATAATCCCACCATATTCACGTTTCCAGTCCCAGACCCGTTCAATAAAACGGCTGCGCCCCAGCTGGTGTCGGTCGGAACCCTCTTTCTGCAGCTGTTTCTCAACGACATTCTGGGTGGCAATACCGGCGTGATCAGTGCCCGGCACCCAGAACGACTCGAAGCCCCGCATACGATGGTAGCGGATCAGTGTGTCCTGAACTGTATCCTGCAGGCCATGCCCCATGTGCAGCATGCCTGTGATGTTGGGTGGCGGCATCATGATGGTGAACGGATCCCTGGTGGAATCGTCAGATACTCTGAAATAGTCGCCATCTTCCCAGTAGCTGTACCAACGGGTTTCGATTTCGGCGGGATCGTATTGCTTGGGTATCTGGTGATCGGTCATCGGTTTTCCTGTCCTTTTACCAGCGCTTTGGCGGCAGTGATTGCCAGCTGCGGGTCGCAAGGGCAGCCGGACGACAGCAGGTTACCGTTTCAAGCGCAAGGATTACTAAGATGAGAAATAACGCCATAAATGCAAAGCTGACCACAGCTCTCGGTGATATGGGAAAAAGAAAACCCCGACCGTAAGCCGGGGTTGATAGTTTTCATTTTGTGACCCGCCTCTGCGTCAACCCAGGTAGGATTTGAGGTTCTTGCTGCGGGAAATGTGACGCAATCGCCGCAACGCCTTTTCTTTGATCTGGCGTACCCGTTCGCGGGTCAGGCTGAACATCTCGCCGATCTCCTCCAGTGTCATCGGGTGTTCGCGACCCAGACCGAAGTAGAGGCGGATGACTTCCGCTTCCCGGTCGGAGAGGGTACTCAACGCACGGGAAACCTCTTTTTTCAGCGACTCCTTCATCAGACTGCTGTCGGGTGGGGGTTGGCTGTCGTTATGGATAACATCCAGCAGGCGGTTGTCTTCGCCTTGCGAGAAGGGAGCGTCCATTGAAAGGTGGCGACCGGAACGTTTCAGAGTATCGTTAACTTCCCAGGTGCTCATATCCAGTACTTTGGCAATTTCATCAGCAGAAGGTTCCCGCTCCAGGCTTTGTTCAAGCCGGCTGAGCGCTTTACCGATCTTGTTTAATGCTCCAACCCGGTTGAGCGGCAGACGTACAACCCGGGATTGCTCCGCCAGCGCCTGCAGGATCGACTGGCGAATCCACCAGACAGCATAAGAAATGAACTTGAATCCGCGGGGTTCGTCGAATCGTTTGGCAGCCTTGATCAAGCCGAGATTACCCTCATTGATCAGATCCCCCAGAGAAAGCCCCTGGTTCTGGTACTGTTTGGCCACGGAGACGACGAAGCGAAGGTTGGCGCGGGTGAGTTTGTCGAGGGCTTCCTGCTCCCCTTTTCTGATCCGCTTGGCGAGAGTGATCTCCTCCTCCGGTTTCAGCAGCGCTACCTCGCCGATTTCCTGGAGATATCGTTCCAATGATTGGTTGGCGCGAATATTTGCACGGCGTGCGATTTTGGACATTAAACAACCTCCGTTGCAACTGACCGCTTCAGGGCCAGTTGGTGAAAACACCGGGTCAAAAAGAGGCAAAAATCAGCAAACAGGCATAAGCTGCGAAATTCCTGCAAGACCAAGTAGTATAATCTCAACCTTCGCGTAAAGCAATAATTTACTTCAGCCAAATGAGATATTTTTAGTTGACGGCAGATATCATAAAACGGTTCCCGAAATACTGGCCCTGTTCAGAGGGGATGATAGCAGCCAGCTTTACCGGTTTGAGCTCCTTTGACAAGTTTTCCTGATGACATCGCAATTACCATACCTAAAGAGAGGGCGCCCGTGGGCGCCCTCTCTTTAAACCAGTTAAGACGTGTAGTTACAAGTGATTACAGTTTCAACGTGACATATGTAAAGCGACCGTTACGGAATACTCTGAAGAGGATCACACCGCTGCCGTCCTTGATATTGTTCATAATGTCATTGAACGCAGACAGGTTTTGCACAGAATGTTTACCAACAGCGATAATGATATCGCCGGGCGCCAATGCACCTGCTGCCGGGGAGTTCTCGTTGAAACCGGTAATGATCACCCCCTGCTCCACCCGATTGTCGCTCTCCTGGCGATCCCGATCATTGAGATCGCGTGCCTCGATCCCCAGGAAATTAGCACTTTCCGGTACCGCTTTGGGGCGATTCACATCTGCCAGGTATTCACTGCGATCACCAAGTCTGAACCGCAGCTCACGCGTTTTGCCTTCCCGCAGAATCACGGCGGTCACTTTATCGCCTGGTTGACCGGCGGCCACCTGGAAACGAAAATCGGGAACCAGCTCTACCGGCTTGCCATTCCAATGAGTTATGACATCACCGCTTTGCAAACCACCCTCACTGGCGGGTGTGTTTGGTTCGACATTGTCGACAAATATGCCCTGAACCTCCTTATCCAGCTCCAGCGCCTCCCGGATGGCGGGATCGAGTGCCCGTGGCACCATCCCGAGATAACCGCGGACGATTTCTCCATGCTCCCTCAACTGCCGGTAAATATTGCCGGCCATATTACTCGGAATGGCAAAACCGATCCCCTGCCCCGCAGCGTTGATAGCGGTGTTGATACCGATCACCTCGCCCTGGATATTGACCAGTGGTCCACCGGAATTGCCGAAGTTGATTGAGGCGTCTGTCTGCAGGAAGTTCTGAAAACTGGGCCCCTGGCCTCCACCGATGTTGAGGCCACTGCGCCCGGTAGCGCTGATTACGCCAACCGTTACCGTTCGCTCCAGGCCGAGCGGGTTGCCGATCGCGATGGCCCAGTCGCCCGGCTCCATCAGATCGGAATTCCCCAGGGTTGCGAAAGGCAGCTCCCCTTCATAATCCAGCAGGCGCAGCACCGCAAGATCGGTTTCACTGTCGGTACCGACCACCTCCGCCTCATACTCATCATCATCGGAAAGAACAACCAGCAGCTTGTTGGCCTTCTCCACCACATGATTGTTGGTAAGGATGTACCCCTCGCTGTTGATAATGATGCCGGAACCAGAGGATGTTACCTCCTTTTTGCGAGGAGGCTGGGATTCCTGCTCGCCGAAATATCGCTCCCAGAGAGGGTTCTGGTGAAAAAACTCAAGGCCGCGAGGTGTCTCCATGTCGTGGGTATTGGTGATGAATACAACCGCGGGTGTAACCTGACGGGCGACCGCTTTGAATGGCGAATTGCCGTTCAACTGCAGTGAGGTGGCGCTGGCAAGCGCCTCCCGGTCGGGTGTGTCCGCCATACTCAGATCGGTTTGATTACTGAAGCCGGCCATCATCATTCCCAGCCAGGTGAAGGTCAGCGCGACAATGCCGACCAGCAGGGCGTTGCGAATCCGACTGTTGGAACGACCGGCTGCTAGGTTAGTCATCTGTGTCTCCTTGTATTAAAATGAAAAGATATTTTCAGGAAATTGAGCGCTGCCTGTTTGCAACGATGCAATTTACATGCATCCTTATATATTCAGCGTAAAATCGCATATCTTTTAAATGCCGCCGGGCTACAAATGTTCCCGCTGAAAGCAGGCATCTCTCAATAAATGCCGTCTGAGCAATGGCGTCCGGATTTGTGTATACAGGACGGTGGCGTTGTGTAACGACAGCCTGATCAGGATCGATTTGACAGCGACAGGATGCAATAAGAGGTTGCCTGTAATCTTGCACTCAAGATGATTCCAGGCCTCAATATATTCGACAAAGGAGTGCTTATGAATCCGGGAATGCTGCTGGCGGTTTTCACTACCGTCTTTCTGGCGGAATTGGGCGATAAAACCCAGCTGGCGACACTGCTGTTCGCCACTAACAGTGAGTTGAAGTCGGTGGGGTGTCTTTATCGCCGCAGCACTGGCCCTCGTGGCCTCCACAGCCATGGCCGTTCTGGTTGGTAGTATTGCCTCACACTGGTGCAATCGTCGGATGCTCTCACTGGTAGCGGGGGTTGGGTTTATCATTATCGGTATCTGGAATGTGACGCAGGGGGTCAAAAATACGGTCTGACCTGGATTCCCTCGAACTTATAGCGACGATCGCGCTATAGCGACGATCGCCCTGAATTGGATTCCGGCAGGTTGCAGAAGAATCTCCGAAATATACAGCTGACCCGCCCTCCGCAACATTTTCAAACAGGCCAAGTCAGCCAGAAGGTTGTCGATTTCAATAACAGTGATAAGACCAGATCCCGACGGGAGGAAAGGTGGATAAGACAGCCAAGCCGATTTATCTCGATTATAACGCCACCACACCAATTGCCCCGGAGGTGGCAGCAGTTATGCGCCCCCTGCTAGAAGAGGATTTTGGCAACCCCTCAAGTTCCCACCTCTATGGTCAGCAGGCCCGTAAAATTGTTGAAAGCGCTAGAAACGAAGTGGCGGCACTGCTTGGCTGTCTGGCGGAAGAGATCATATTCACCAGTGGTGGCAGCGAATCCAACAACATGGCTTTAAAAGGAATCGCCTGGTGGCATCGACGTCAGGGAACCCATATCATCACCTCTGTGATCGAACATCCTGCGGTTTCAGAAGTATGCTACTACCTGGAAAAACAAGGCTATTCTATAACACGGCTACCGGTTGACACCTTTGGCTTGATAGATCCTGATCAGTTTCGACGCTCTATACGAACGGAAACTGTGCTGGCGACAATTATGCTGGCTAATAACGAAGTCGGATCGATTCAACCGATAAAGGAGGTGGCATCCATTGCCCACGAAAGTGGCATCCTCTTTCACACCGACGCAGCCCAGGCGGTCGGGAAAATGGCTCTTTCAGTAACAGATCTGGGGGTTGATCTATTGACTGTCGCCGGACATAAGCTGTATGCGCCCAAAGGGGTAGGGGCGCTCTACCTGAAAGCCGGCGTCCAGTTGGCCCGGTTGATTCACGGGGCTGATCACGAGGGGAATCGTCGTGCCGGAACAGAGAACACGCTCGAAATCGCCGGTCTGGGTGAGGCCTGTCGTCTGGCTCGTGTGACTATGACCCGGGAAGAGACTGCACAATGCCACCTCAGGGATCGTCTGCAGGCCGGATTACTGGAGCGCCTGCCGCAAGCAAGGGTCAACGGACCACTCGATCAGCGGTTGCCAAACACCTTAAGTATTGGTATTCCTGGAATTAAGGCGGACAAAGTTCTAATAGATATCGGAGAGATGGTTGCAGCTTCCGCCGGCGCCGCCTGCCACACTGAAAGCGTGGAGATCTCGCGAGTGTTGAGGGAAATGAGGGTGCCCCCCGAATTTGCCACCGGTACACTTCGACTTTCCGTTGGACGCTATACAACAGAGACTGAAATAGATCGGGCTCTGGAGATGATAGTTAAGGCAGTACAGGAACAACAGCTTTTGGGGTGAACAGATGAAAGTCCTCTATACTACCCTGATTGTAATCTGCGCCCTGGTGCTGGCAGCTCATTTCTTCCGTCTCGGGATAATCACGCTGGTGATTGTAAGCCTTGTCCTGCCGTTGTTGCTTCTTGTCCGCCACGAACTTACCTGCCGCCTGGTGCAACTGTACTTCGCTTTGGGCACCATTGAATGGTTGCGGGTCCTGGTGGTTTATACCAGACAGCGTCAGTCTATCGGTGAACCCTGGATCCGTCTGGCGGTCATCCTCGGCATTGTGGCGCTTATCACAGCTGTCGTCAGCTGGCAGGTGGGGGTTATCGCAAAAACTCAGGATAAAAGGTCTTTCTGAATTAACATCACTATTATCTTCCTGCAGGGGGGTGATTCCGATCAGGTCGTGGCTGCTATCGCAATGCCGATCCTGATCAGCCCCGGCGCTATAGTATTTCCCAGTTAAGCTGACCGTTTGAGTTAATGCATTTCGGGAAATACTATTTACATGATGCCACTGTCTCCATTATAAAACAGACATTTCAGATGAGCATCACTATATCAGCGGAAGTATCGTTATCGGGCAATGCCTTCCCAGCGGGAAGCACCATAGCTGAATAGCAAACCCCCTCCCGGTTTCAACACCCTCTGGAATGATTGCAGCAGGGCTGCATGTGTCCCGCGGGGCAGATGGAAAAGTGAATGGAACAGCATCCCCCATCGAGCAGGGTTGCCCCAGCCGGAAGCCTGCTGCAGAACTGTACCAGGAGATCCTTACTGTCGTACTGATTACGCTGGTCATGATAAGTCTGGGCAATCTGATTGTAGCCGGTTCTGACGATATTTTTGTGCTTGCTGTCCATCATTATGAACCGGACGTGGTTTGTCGGAGATCAGGGTTGGCGCGGGCGATGAAGAGCTGTTTTTACAAAATCACCCCGATACCGACTTTAAGGTAGTAGTGAGACATGTCGAAGCTGATATATTCACCGCTGTATCCGCTGGCTGGCGGCTGGCTGTATTCAAAGAAGTCCGCACTTTCCGGTCGATCACCCCGGAACTCACCGCTCAGCAGCGCTTCTGTAGAAGCGGAAAAAACTTCGAAATCACTGCGACCCGGCACCTGGCCGAAATCGGACAACACCCCACCCGCCTCCAGGTAGAGCAACCCCTGCTCCAGGATAATATACTCCAACCCGATACAGGCGGTGGCGGCCAGGATGGCCTCTGAGTAGCGGTGGATAACTGCGAACCAGGATCCGTTATCATCCCCGGGAAATATGTTTGTATAGTTGATGCTTCCGTTAGCGCCCAGCCAACCCAGACCGGCGCCCGCTCCCAGGTAGAGCAGGTCATGACGGGTGGACATTGGTGGATAGTACTTGATCATCCCCAGCGCATGAAAGGTGGAGAAAGTGTCCGTTCGCTTCAGGTAGCCGGTACCGTCGGTCAACGGCCCGCGCGCCCACTGCGCGATAGTGACGTCACTGGCTTCACCAAAGTCACAGGACAGACGCAGATGAATATGGCTGGTGAGATCGGTTTCCAGGGAAAAGGCGAGCAGGTTGAGCCATTTCAGGGGTGGCAGCGCCAGGCCGGTCGGCAAAATCCACTCCTCCAGCTCCTCCTCCTGAAAATAGCCTGCAAAGCGCTGCAGATCAGCATTATAGCTGGAGGGATTAACCTGTCCCCTGCCATATTCCATCGTCAGGCGGAATTCAGAAAAAGGAGATGCAAGATCAGTGCACCCAGCCGTCTGCCAGCCTGAGAGAAATAACAGCAGAAACAGGGTAGACAACCTCATTGTGATCTCCAGCTGAACAGGTTCTAATACTCATCTGCAATATGGCCTTTAAAAATCTAATTGTAACCGATTTCCGTAAGGAGCTGGCGTTTCTGTAAACCAACCAGGCTAAATCGGTGAGATCCGGGAGCGGACCTGCTACGCCATTTCCCGATAATACCGTTTCCGGGATCAGCTGAAACGACCCCTGCGTAATCTTACGCTGCAGCTTCTCATCCACATCGCACCCGGGAAATTATTCTATAATCGACAGATTCCGGAAGCGCATTACTTGTGAACAGAAGATGCCACCCTCCCCCCTTCCATGACTCAGCGAAAAAAAAAGGACTGCCGTCGCGCGACAGTCCCGAGTTGTTAAGCTCAATAGAATCAGCTGCTTTCGACCCTTCAGTCGTAAACCTGTTCGGTTGATACAGGATCAGATACTTACTTACGACCCTTCAGTCGTAAACCTGTTCGGTTGATACAGGATCAGATACTTACTTACGACCCTTCAGTCGTAAACCTGTTCGGTTGATACAGGATCAGATACTTACTTACGACCCTTCAGTCGT
>JADHUQ010000114.1 GCA_016784425.1 Candidatus Delongbacteria bacterium
CAGGATCACCCGGCAATCCTC
This sequence comes from Candidatus Delongbacteria bacterium, assembly GCA_016784425.1. Lineage (GTDB taxonomy): Bacteria > CAIWAD01 > CAIWAD01 > BS150m-G50 > BS150m-G50 > BS150m-G50. The sequence continues at coordinate 22 of JADHUQ010000114.1, forward strand.
CTGCTCGATCAGGCTGACATAATCCTGCTGCAGCGCCTGTCGTTCCCGCAGGAGCATCACGCTGCCGGTCTGTAACAGCAACGAGACCAGCAGGAGTAAAGCCGGCAGCCAGCGCCATCCAGGCTTCCGCCAGCCAGGGGCCGCCACCACGGCGGCAATCGGGACCAGCACCAGCAGCCAGCGGGGACCCCAGTGAAAGCCAGTATGCAACGGCAACAGCAGTATAATCAATCCCAGGGAAAGCCAGAACAGCCATTGCAGTTCCCGCAGCTTTTCAGAGACTGCCGGTTTGAGTTCATCCTGATCCAGCCAGCGGTGGCGGAGTGGCCGGAAAGCCATCACCAGCAGCGGTGCCGACGCCAACAGTGAAGCGTAAAGGCCGAGGTGGTTTTGTATACCCGTATCGCTGTAGAAAAGATAGACCAGCCAGAGACCGTTTATTCCGAACAGACACAACAGCAACCTCCCGGTACGGTTACCGGCAGTCAGGGCACCGAACAGTCCCCCCATGACGGCAACGCCGACGAGGGGATAGCTGCGCAAAGGGACCAGCAGATACTCCAGTCGCTCCAGCACGGCCAGGGGGCTCCAGGCTGCTTCCGGGTTGCTGCGATTGGCCACCCATTGCAGCGGTTGCCAGTAACCGGTGGTGAAATGATTCCAGCCCGCCCAGCACAACCCGATCACAACCAGGACCAGCAGCAACAGACCGGCGGAACGCCAGCGTCGTCGCCACAGCCAATAGAGCAGCAGGGCCAGTATAATCACCCCCGCTTCCAGGCGAAACAGGGCAGCCAGCATCAACAGTGACCCGGCCACCAGCGGTGCTTCCAGGAAGGACAGAGCCAGCAGCACCACCGCCGCGGCGGCGAAGTGACTCCACACCTGCAGCGCATAAAATAGTAACGGCGTGGCCAGCAACAACAGCAGGGTCAGGGGGTCGGTTGCGTTTAATCGTCGCAAAGCCCACAGCAGCACCCCCACCCAGAGCAGCATCAGCAACCGTACACCCCACTTCCCGGCAATGAAGTCAAAAGGCCGGTTTAAAGCTGGATAGAGCGAGCCGAACACGATGCGGGGACCCCGTTCAGTACGCAGGGCGAAAGGAGGTGGCACGGCGAAATAGTCGGCGGCGGGTGTCTGTGATTGCAGCCAGGGCAGTTCACCAAAAGCTGGATCATCCGGGCTGCTGACCGCCAGCAGGTCGCCGTAATGGATCTGCCACCAGGTAAGACCACTGTCGATCACCCAGAAACGGTCCACCCGGGCGGTGCCGATCAGCAGCAGGATAACTGCCGCCAGCAACCATTTCAACCAGCCAGGGGAACTCATTGTGCTATTCATAAGGCAACAATTCACCACGAGGATTGAAGAAGGATAAGTTCATTCAGCGATACCTGTTTTGCAGCAGATGACCTGCAACGTGTTGATGATTACTTCAGGCTGCGGGGTGAACAGATTTCCTTCTGCTCAAAAAAAACCCCGCCGCAGCCAGAGCTGGAGGGCGGGGTGCAAGATTCAAAGATCAGCTGCTCCTAGAAATTGTACTCCTGGGAAAGGAGGTAATAGTAAAGCTGCATCAGCAGGTCGATGTCCCCCTCACTGTTGTCCATGAAGAAGAGGGGCAGACCGCTGTAAATGCTGTTGAAATTGACGCTGATGTTGCCGAAACCACCACCGAATTGAATATCTTCGTAAAAGGCTACCACCGGTTTCTCATGACTGTAAAGTGTCGGTGCGTAGCTGACGTGCACCTGCACCGTATCGGTAGGCTGCCAGTAGCTGGCTCCGGTCGAATCATAGCCCACATTGATATGCGAAACCCGCAGCATATGCTTGGTGCGGTCGTCGCTCCAGGCGATCGTACGGAACTCTGCAGTATCGGCCGGGAGACCCTGATTACGCCGGGTAAGGTTGATGATGCTGTGTACCTGGGTGATTTCCTTGTAGCGATCCAGGATTGCCCAGGGCCAGATCCAGCAACCGATCGAATCGGGCAACTCGCTCCACTCCGGATAGAGGCCGGGGGTGATCTGCGCGAAATCACCCGGTTTGTAGAGAACGGTGATCGTGTCGGGGAGGTGGGCGGTATAGGAGTCGAAAGTGTAAAGAGCAGTGGCAAAATCTTCCAGCGCCATCACCTCGGTTTCCTTCAATCCCAGCAGGGTTTCACCGGATGTCTCATCCGCATAAGCAATGAACCGGGCGGGGGGATTGGCGTCGAGGATCTGCTGCAATTTCTCGTCATCCATCCCCAGATCCCCGAACATGGGATCATCAAATTCTACCTGGGCGCCGATTAATGCGTCAATCGGGGTGGTAGGATTGGGACCGAGCGTCTGCGCCTGCATATAAATGGAGGATACGCCGAAATACTGCTGGAAGAGGGAGCCATCCGTATAGTTGAAACTGAACAGGAACGGTACCACCCCGACAATATTGTTCTGGCCCCAGGTGTTGAACTGGTTGCGCCAGCCACTCATCAGCACGCGGCCACCCATATCCATGTATTCACTGAGGATACAGCCGGTCATGAAATTGTACTCGCTCTGGTCGCCGTTCTCCAGTCCGTAGTCATCGTTAAACCACATCACCTTGCGATAATGCTTCAGGAGATCATGCGGTACATTCTCCCGTGCTGCTCCATTGCTGATATCCAGATAGGCAACATTACCGTCGGCCGTATCGACACCACTGGTCGACAGGTTTTCGCTGATCAGGTGATAGTAGAAACTATCCAGTTCAGCCGTTGTGAAGACATTATCGTAGGGCCCGGCGTCGAAACGGGTCTGGTTCAGCACCAGGATGTCGCGATCGAACTGCATGGCCTGTACTTTGAATCGTACCCAGGCAGGCATCAGTGCCTCCTCGTAGCCATCGTCACGGACATGCACACTCAACTGGTAGGCACCACTCTCCAGGTTTTGCAGTGAAATGTAGGTTCTCCCGGTCCAGCCCCCTTCCGCGAAAGTATAGTCCTCCCAATCCACCAGATTATTCTCGTCAAGCGGAACTTCGGTGAAAAGATCGGCCCAGGTGGCGGAATCCGGTTCCACCAGCAGGGGATCGAACATGTCGTCGACGATGGTTTCATCGATCCGGTAGATCCGGTAGGCATACTGCAACGGGATCTTATAAAGCACCTGATCGTCGGGGTCGGTACCCTGGGTATAGAAGGTAATACCGTTCCAGCGTGCAGTGGTCTCTTCAGCGCTGAATTGATCCCTCAATACGATAGAGCGGGGATAATAGGCAGCCTCCTCAAAACCGGGATAAGGATTGGTCTGGGTCGAATTGGAGCACCACCCCCCCTTGGCCCATTGGATTTCCGGGGTATTGGGCGCCTGGTTGGAGCGGTTGAAAATCCGGCTGATGATTGGGGAATAGGCGGCGTCGTTGTCGATTGCCCGCAGCCAGACGGCGTGGGGAGTGATCTGTCCCAGCTCAGTTGTCAGGTTGATCATGGCGAAGGTATTCCGGGTACGGATCCAATCTCCCGCCGGAATGGCGTTGGAATCGGGAACTGCACCGGCATAAAGCGGCTGATCGAAGTACTCGTATGCCTCCACAAAACCGTCCGGGTCACTGCCGTACCAGGCGATTATCGGCGCAAAGCTGAACAACGGCTCGTAGTGCACCCAACAGTCAATCCGGTAAGTCTGCCCCAGCAGCCAGGTGAAGTCGGCAGTGTGAGTCAGGCCGATAAACCGATGGGTGTTGGTATCAAAACTGTAGGCATCTTCCGGCACATACTCGACCGCCGTCCAGTCCACGCTGTCGCCAGGGAACGGAAAGAAGTAAACGGTCACGGTAGTGTCCAGTACTGCCAGGTTTTCATAAGAGATCAACTCGTACTCGTAGGTCTCACCCACAATCGGAGTATTGAAGAAGGAGCTGTCCGCCGGCTCTGCAACTTCCCATTGAAAATTGACAATCTCGTAATCTCCCTGCACCTCCTCGGCATCCGGATTGTCATTGACAAATTCAACCGTCGGGCGCAGGTTTGCTGCGATGTCGCCTTCAATACGGCTGCAGGCAGTCAGCAGCAAAGCGAAGGCGGCGATTATCAGAAAGAAGTAATGACGTTTCATTCTTTTCCCTAAAGGTTAGAATTGGTAATGCAGGGTAACGAACTTATGCGCTCCCATGTACTTGTTGAGGGTGTAGCCGAAGTCCGCGTTAAAAGCATTCCAGCTGATTCCGACCCCCCAGCTCATACCGTCGAAACTTAAAGTCCCATCCTCTTCCAGGATCGGGTATTCGACATAGGGATCCTTGTCGAGGTTGTTCTGGTAGTCTTCCCACTTGTAGCGCCGGAAACCGTTGATCTTCTTGCCATACCGGAGGGCGAGGAATTTGTTCCATTCATACTCCAGGCCGATGATCGCCAGTTCCAGGTTGTCGCTGGGATGACCAAACTGGAAACTCACTTCCAGGTTGTGGATATCGGTATGAATCGGTGTAGCACCGATACCGAAACGGAATTCGATCGGCAAGGGATAGGGGGTCTCCACAAAGGTAAGGTCGGGGCCGAAGTTGGAGATCATCATCGCCAGCCGTACCGTCCGCCAGTTGGTGTCGTAATAGGTGCCAACATCGGCCGCCCAACCGACCGCGTTTTCACCGTAAGTTGATTCATTGATCAACTTGATAGTGGTCCCGACGGCAAACTTGTTGGTTAACCGCTGCGTCCAGGTTACCCCGATTGCAAGGTCTGTATAGTTGAACCGCTCACCGGTACCGCTGGAACGAATCGGCGTGGTGACATCCATCATGTCGGTGTACATGAAGGTTCCCGAAATCCCCAGTACTGAAATGACATTGCCACGACGCAAAAACGGTTTGGCGTAACCGAACCAATCCAGACTGAGCCCGACACCATCGAACATCATCAGATGGGTGAAGGCGGTCTGCGGTTTTTCGAGCTGGATCAGACCGGCGGGGTTGTAGTAGAGCGCTGACACATCATCAGCCAGCGGTAGAAAAGCGTCCCCCATACCGGCGGCGCGGGCACTGATGCCCACCTTGAGGAAACTGGCACCCATCGTACCGGTTTTCACCTGCGCCAGCAGGGTAACCGGCAACATGAGCAGGATCATGACTAGCGTGGATCGCAATAATTTCATGTAAATCTCCTAGCGGATAATTACAAATTTACCCGTCTGTATGTTGCCCTTGTCTGCTTCGGTCCGATCTTCCACGCTGAACAGGTAGAGACCGCTGGTCACCTGCTGTTCGTTGCGGTTGTTCAGATCCCACCCTTCGGAGTAATCTGAACTCCAGCGCAGGTTGCCGTCACCGGCGATATTATGTGGAATCAACTGCACCAGGTCACCGGCTACAGTGTAGATCCGGATGATGCACTGCTGCGGCAGGTTGGCGAACTCGATACGGCGATCATACTGGGGATAGAAGTCCGGTGTGCCATCATTCTGGTTTTCCCAGGAGAGACCGGTGGCGGAATTCTTGATCTCGTACCCCTGGGTGTAATCGGCATAAGCGAGATAGGGGTTGGGGATAACCGTAACAGGAAGCCTGGGGTTGCCAGCCGGTGCCAGCACCAGTGAATTACAGCTCTTCGATGTTTCCAACGGTTCGGTACCGGTGATCGGGTCGCCGAAATCGTAGGAGGAGATGGCGTAGTTGCGGGGGAAGTAGGGCCGTGCGTTGGGAACGGTATAGCGATATTCTACAGTGTAGTCATCACCACTGTCCCAAAGGCCGTTCTGGTTGGCGTCGTGAAAGCGGTCACCCAGCACTATCAGCCCGCTGAGATCCCGCTGTAGGTCCCAGAGTTCAGTGCCTGGGTTGTATTCCGTGGGATTCTCGTCAATATCACAGGGGATTCCGTAGGAAAGCAGCTCCTCCAGCTCCCAGCCGCCGTCAGGACCCTGGCTGTATATGTAACCGTTACCAACCCATTTGTCCAGGTTGCTGTCGATCAGAATCGTCTCGCCAGGCAACATGGCAACTTTGTCAACCGTGCTGTTATCATAGGCGTAGGAGCTGGCGGCAAAACCGGAGTTGTTGCCAACCGACTGTCGGGTCCAACCTTGCGGTGAGACCAGCGGGAGTGCCTCCAACGGACCGGAATCAGGCAGTGAACTGAGACGACCCTCATCATCAAAATAGGCAAAATCGATCTCGTCGAATTGCCCCAGCAGGGTGAATTCGTTCTCCAGGTTGGTGTTAGCCACCCAGATGTTGTAACCCTCAAAATCCTGCAGGTGGGAGAAAGGATCACGGTAAGTGGCGCTCTGCGCATTCCGTTCCCAGATCAGGGTTACCACATTGTCAGTCTCAATACCTGCTGAGTTCTCAGTCAGTGAGTAGTCAAGGCGTGGACAGGGGGGCGGTGGTGGACCCTGGAAGTCCGGTACACCGTCACCCAGATCGAGGAAACCGTTACCGCTCAAGTGGCCGATATACCAGTCCCTCTGGCCAACAATGCCGCTGGAGTATTTGGGACCGGCGTAGATCATTGCGCTGTCGGCAAGGATATAGTTGAGGTTCCAGAGAATGTCATCTTCGCTGACCCGGAGGTCATCGTCGATATCCACAAAACCGAGCTCCAGATTGGTGATGTCATCCTTGACGCCGTTGCTCTCCGTCATATCTTCGTCAGGCCCGGGATAAATACCCATGAACTGGCCAAAGTAAAAAACGGAATCACCCACCGCCGCGGCGAACAGGCCGTCACTGCCGACATCCTCACCCCACCAGCCGTCACCGGTGTCGAGGACACCGTCCCCTTCGGTGCCGTCGGCATCGTTGGTGTTCGGCTTGCCGTCACTGCCATAGTCATAGATCGGGGTGTCGTACATCTCATTGTCATACACCCGTTGCGCCCAGATGGCGTTAAAATCCAGATCCTTGAAATTGAAGAGGTCGTAGTTGGGCACATTGGTTGTCTGCGGTCGGGCACGGTCATGGACCCCCTGTCCGCCGACATAGGCGATAGTCATATTAAACTTCTCACCCGGGTTGAGCCGGTAGATGAAACGGCCAGCCTGGTCGACATGGTCGAAAACACCGAGCGGTCCCCAGGAGAGCAGGTAGCGGGTATCGTAGCCGTTGCAGAGATCGTCGGCATTACCGGCGGAAGGAATCTGCCAATCCTGGAGCGTACCGTCCGGCAGCTCCTGCGGATTACCGGCGATCCAGACCGGATCGCAAACACGGATCTGGTCGTAATCGAATTCACGATTACTCATCACCAGGTACTTCCGCTCATCTCCCTCAGGGGTACCTTTGCCCTCGGTAAAAGTCCATTCCAACCCGTACTGGGCTGAATCGGCGTAAAGCTGCCAGGCGGGACCGAAGTCGATGCTGATATCAGAGTGGGAAATCCACCAGTTGAAGGTAGTTTCCAGTTTGGGATTGGGACCGCGTAACACCCTCATACCGGTGACATCAGGACAGGTGAAGTCGTTGCCGCTGTTTTCAACCACCGGTCGCCCGTCGTCATCCATAATGTAGGCTGTATTGATTTCCACACTGT
>JADHUQ010000115.1 GCA_016784425.1 Candidatus Delongbacteria bacterium
TGGATCGGCGAGATGGTTCCCACTCCGGTACGCGGACGCTTCTTCGCCCGCCGGTCGCGAATACTCCTGCTGGTGGGTGCGTCGCTGGCCCTCGCAGGGGGAGCCGTGGTGGATCGATTCCAAGGCGGGGAGTCCGGTATCGCCAGGCCGGAAAACCTTCCCCTGCTGATGGCCCTGCTCTTCGCCTTTGCCACCCTGATCGGTGTGACCGGCCTGTTTATCCTCTGGCGCCAGCCGGAGGAGCCCAAGCAGGTGGAGACCGAAAGTGCGGCTGAACTGCTGACGCTCCCCTTCCGCGACCAGAAATTCCGCCGTCTGCTTTTATTCAATGTCTGGTGGATGCTCGCGATCGGTGTAGGTGCCCCCTTCTGGCAGCCCTACATGATCATGGGTTTCGGCATGTCGCTGGTCTCCATCCAGGTTTATGGGATCATCAGTACCCTCTCGGCCCTGCTGACGGTGGGTCTCTGGGGGAGGTTCGTGGACCGCTTCGGTAATCGCATGGCCATGGCACTGGCCATCCTGGCCGGGGGGATCAATCCTTTTGCCTGGCTCTTTGCCACTCCGGACTCGCTCTGGATCGTCTACATCGAGGCTGCCAGCGCAGGCTGCATGTGGGCGGGGGCCGGGTTGGTCGGCATGAATTTCGTACTCGCTATCGCACCTCCCGAACGGAAACAGATCTACGCCGGGGTGCAGGGAGCGGTTTCAGGTCTGGCCATGATGGCCACCATGATTCTCTCGGGGGCGCTGATGCCAGGCTCCCTGACATTCGCCGGTGTGCATCTGGATCCGGAACAGGTTCTCTTCGGGCTTACCGGACTGCTGCGCTGGACGGCCATCATACCGCTGACCTTCGTGGTCGAGCCGGTGGTTCCTTCCACCAGCGAGTCGCTCTACATGATCCGCAATTTTGCCAAGGTTCGTGTGGCTATACTGGCCGAGCGGATATTCAGGAGGATATAGCGGTCACAGAGGCAGTGTTCAAGCGTCGAGCGCCACGTGGCGTGATTTGCACATGCCTGCCGCTTTCGATGCAGAAGCAAGGCGCTATTGAAGGTTTGTGACCCTGCCATTCCGGTCCTGCCAGTTTTGTTCTCGCAGGTCGCAGCGTGATCTCATCTGCGATCGGGGCAACTGACAGCCTGCGACACCGTGAACCGTAAGGGGCATCTGCTGGTGCGAGGGGATCGTGAAGCCATGGTGAACCGCGTCATACCTTTCTATTCCCACTATACCCTCTATTGCTCCAAAAACCGTTGGTGCATTTTTAATGTTCTTTGGGGGAGGCGGAATTTGGGTGTGAACTGCGGTAAAGCGTCGAGGTCGGTTTTGAGATAATGTTCTGCCTCGAAATCGATATTATCCGACAGTTTGAATGGTAATTCAGGCAATGCACTATAAGAATGCCTCTTAACAGCGACTGTGTGCTCCCTGGGTTAACGCATGCCAGGAGTCTGTCGCTGACCAAAGCGAGAAAGGGGAGTGTAACATGTATGATGGAAACAAGAGCATTATTGCCGCAGCCCTGCTTTCAACCCTTGTCAACCTGTCTGCAGGTGCAGGGCCATCGCTTAATCCACAACTTGAGTATCAACCAGCTGAGGTAGAGAACTCACCGGCATCTGGTTCCGATCGCAATCAACCGAACCTCACGTCATACACACCAACAGGTTGGGATCTGCCAATAGTACCCTCCTCAGTACCCGGCACCAATACGCTCAACACCCTTTATGGAAGCCGGGATACTTTCGTTGACTGGGCGGTGATTAACGACGGTAACGAAGATATCACACAAACCTTCAGCACTGCCCTGCTAATTGATGACAGCCTGTATGTCTACTGGAACTCTGCTTCGCTCCAAAGTGGATGGTATTGTTATATAGAGGATTATGTTACATTTCTCTCTGACGGGGCACATGAACTGAAGCTGGTGGCTGACTACTTTGATGACATTACCGAAGCAAGTGAGTCTGACAATGAGTGCACATACGGTTTCTACTGGCAAACACCCACGCAACATGTACCTGATCCAAACTTCAAGGCAGCTATCAATGACAAACTGGGAAAGCCCGTCTGGTATGACCCTACAATTGCTGATTTGAATGCTCTTACTGGAATACTATGGGCCATCTGGGTTGACGATATTTACTCCATTAGTGGCGCTCAATACCTGATTCACCTGGATGATCTCAGGTTACAGGACAACCAAATCTACAATTTATCCCCAATCTCCGGTCTGACAAATCTGGAAGAACTCTACTTGTCACGCAATCAGATCATCAACATCTATCCAGTATCAGGACTGGTGAACTTGACACATTTATATCTGGAGGATAACGATATTACAGATATAACTGCAGTTTCCGGTCTGACAAATTTAAACTACCTGAATCTGGAGTCAAACCAGATCAGTAGTATAGCTGCGGTTTCCGGTCTGGAAAACCTGTATAGACTTCAGTTATCTGAAAATCAGATTGCTGATATCTCAGCAGTCTCGAACCTCACGAACTTATCTGAGCTGTATTTATCTCATAACCAGATCAGCGACATCTCCGCAACAGCTGGCTTAACCAATCTGACTTATCTTCAATTGGCGTCAAACCAAATCACTGATATTACGGCAATTCCCAACTTGATAAACCTCACAGATCTATTTTTATCGAATAATCATATCATTGATATCCCCGCATTTCCAGAGATGATGAGTCTGGAAGAACTCCATTTGTCACACAATGAGATCTTGGACATATCTGCTCTGTCCAGTGTAGCCAGCTTGTCCTACATATTCTTGGACGGTAACCAGATCAATGACATCTCGGCGATTTCCAGTTTGCTCAACCTGAGACGGCTCTATATATATGGTAATCGCATCACCGACATCTATCCCCTGGTTGAAAATATTGAATTCGGTGCAAGCGATCGCCTTTACCTTGAATCAGAAGAACAATCAAATCCGCTATCTTTGGAAGCTGTAATGGTTCACATTACCCTGCTGCAATCCAGAGGTTTCTGGGCGCTTGAGTACCCTGAAATTCCAGATCTAAACGCCCCATGTTATCCCGATCCTGCCAGAAATCAGATTGGCTTTATTGCCAGCAACAACCTGCAATGGAGGGGAAACTTCCCGTTTCGAGAAGTTGTATATGATGTATGGCTGAGTGAATCAAGCGACAATCTGATAAACGTGGGAACTGGAACAGCATTCGACGATACGCTTTACTATTTCACACCGGTGCTGGATCCCTATACTGAGTACTGGTGGAAAATCAGAGCTGTAACAGAGGGTGATACGCTCTGGAGTGGATTATGGCATTTCACCACGGGCGATGATGACGGTTTCTTCGCGGACTTCATGGCAGATCAGACCATTGCCGTCGTTGGTTCAGAAGTTCAGTTCACGGATCTGTCGCACGGAAACCCGACCAGCTGGAACTGGGACTTCGAGAGTGATGGTATCGTTGATGCGACGAATCAAAATCCTACCTGGATATATAATGAAGCCGGTATATATTCCGTCTCCTTAGAGATCTATGATGATAGAAACTACGACATGGAAACGAAGACGGACTACATCACAGTTCTGCCGATATCCCCGGAGATTGAAGTAACACCGACAGAGTTAGAAGTGATCCTTTTTACAGGTACTGCCACAACCGAGAACCTGATAATCCATAATGTCGGAACTGAGGATTTGATCTGGCAGGCGGAGGTTGACATAGCGCTCGAACGAGATGAAACCCCGCTGAATGGCAGTGATTATTATCCAGATCCAGGTCTAGATAAAGGGGAGGTCGATCCGCGAAGAGGGGTACCGGTGGATCGCGATTCAGGGGGACCGGATGGTTTCGGACACTATTGGAAAGACAGCAATGATGAAAATGGCCCTGTCTACAGCTGGGATGACATCTCAACTACCGGGATTCCGGTCACTGAGTGGACTTCAATCGGGGGCTTTCCTGTAATGGACGAAGGCTATGCCGGTCCAATAGATGTTGGCTTCGACTTCCCTTTTTATGATCAGACTTATTCATCGCTTTATCTTTCAACCAATGGATTCATTGAATTCGATTTAACCACAGCATTTTCCTGGACGAACCAGCCAATCCCCTCTTCCATGGTTCCGAATAACATGATCGCACCATTCTGGGATGATCTCTATGGCGGTTACAGTGGAGAAGTAATCTATAAAAATGAGGTGGACAGATTTATACTGCAGTACACCCACTGGCAGGTACTCAACTATGGCTCGTCCAACTTGAATTTCCAGGTTCACCTGCTCGCTGACGGCAGTATCGATCTTTTCTATGAGACCATGTATGGCCCGTTGTACTCTGCCACCGTCGGTATTGAGAATCGGGATGGCCAGGACGGTTTGTTGATCGCTTTCAATACTGCCTATATCGAGGATTTTCTCGCCGTGAGGATACATCTGCCCTGGCTCAGTTTGAGTGCCCATGAGGGTACAACGCCCCCTGGCGGCAATAGCGAAATAGAAGTGCATTTCGATGCGGCGAATCTGCCGGTGGGTGACTATAGTGCTCAATTGGTAGTTTGCAGCAATGACCTTGATGAACCTGAAATGCAGATTCCGGTGGGACTGACGGTAACTGACAGCCTGCAGCCACCGGTAAACATCTTCATTGAGATTGACGACACAGATCTACTCGTAAGCTGGGATCAGGTTCCGGGGGCAATATCGTATGTCGTATTCGGATCTGAGAATCCTTACGGGAGCTTTGAGCAGGTGTCGGGGAGTCAGAGTGAGTTTACCTACCTTGGTGATCGAGTTGTCTGGGCGCAGGCACGGGATGCTGAGATGGAATTTTACTATGTGGTGGCGTCTACGGAAGCGTACTAGGCAATTACAAAGGTCAGCTGTTTATGATTAAACCAAACCCTCCCAAAAACCCGCAACTTGAATCGCGGACTATTCGCGTTTTCATCTCATCGACTTTTTGCGACATGATGCAGGAACGTGACCTTCTGGTGAAACAGGTATTTCCCAGATTGCGAAGTATATGTGCAAAACGCTTCGTGTCCTTCACCGAAGTGGACCTGCGCTGGGGTATAGCCCAGGAACAGACAGCTGAAGGGGCGGTACTACCCCTTTGTCTCGCTGAGATCCAACGTAGCAGACCTTACTTCATCTGCCTGCTGGGTGAGCGCTATGGCTGGATACCTGACTCCATTCCGGCTGATGTGATTGAGAATGAACCCTGGCTCAAAGATCATCTGCACGGAATGACCTCGGTGACCGAACTGGAAATCATGCACGGTGTCCTGAATAACTCCAAGATGCAGACTCACGCTTTCTTCTACTTTCGCGATCCGAACTGGATTAATTCTCTTCCCGAAAACGAGCGCCGGGAGCTGATCGAACGGGATATCAGGTCCGATGTCGAAAATTACGGCGCGGAAGAAGCTGCTCGACTTACCCGGGAGCGTCAGCAGAAGCTCGCCTTTCTCAAACAGCGCATCCGCCAGAGCGGTCTGCCGGTAGTTGATGGTTATGCTAGTCCGGAAGCACTGGCGGGTCTCATCGGTAAGCAGTTTGAAGAACTCATTGATCAGCTCTATCCCGAGGAGGAGGTTCCGGACGCCCTGGACCGAGAGCGGCAAGCCCAACAGGTTTTCGCAAATAACAAACTGTTCGCATGCATTGATCGTCCCAACCATCTGGAAGCATTGAACAGTTTCGCTGATTCGGAGCATGACGGCAAAGGACTGGTCGTCACGGGTGAAAGTGGCAGCGGCAAGACGGCGCTTTTGGCTGCCTGAGCGCGTGACTGGGCTGAAGACAATCCAGACTGCTTTCTCTTTCAGCACTACTTCGGTTCCACCCCTGAAAGCGCCTCGGTTGATGGTTTTCTGAGTCGGCTTCTGGTTGAACTCAAGCACCAATTCGATATTGGCGAGGATATTCCTACTGAACCTGAGAAGCTGCGCGAAGCACTACCACACTGGCTAGCCCAGACTGTGGGAAGGGGAAAAACCGTTATTGTCCTTGATGGCCTTAACCAAATTCAAGGGGGAGATCCTGATCGAAGCCTGGTCTGGCTCCCGGGTTTTTTCCCGGATCATGTTACGGTTCTGGCTTCATCTCTGCCCGGCAGCGCACTGGAATCGCTGAGGGTAAGTGGATGGCAGGAGCATGACCTTCCTCTCGCGAGTTCCGAAGAAATTGCGGCGATGGTTGACTCGTATCTCGCTGAGTATCGAAAGAATTTGGGTTCAGAACTCAGGCGGGATCTGATCGATGCCCCCGGATCTAGGAACCCGCTGTTCCTGCGGACGGCGCTCGATGAATTGCGTCAGTTCGGTAGTTTCGAACAGCTTCCCGAGCGTGTGGCTTATTACCTGGAGGCGGACAATCCTTGCGATCTCTTTCAGCGAGTATTGCGTCGATGGCAGGAAGATTTCGATAGTAACAGGGACCTCACCCGCAGGGCTCTGTCACTTCTCTGGGCGGCACGTATGGGTCTTTCCGAATCAGAATGGCTTGACCTGCTGGGTGATCAGGGGCAACCCCTACCCCGCGCGCTCTGGTCCCCACTGTTCCTGGCCATGGAGCCGCACCTGGCACAGCGGGGCGGGTTGTTCGCCTTCGGTCATGATTTCTTGCGTCAGGCAGTCGCGGACAAGTTCATTCAGTCAGACAGTGATCAGCATGATGCTCACCTGGTACTGGCAGATTACTTCGCGAACCAGTCGGAGATGACTTCCCGTAAATCAGATGAATGGCCCTGGCAGCTCCAGGAGGCAGGGGAGTGGGACAGATTGCAGAAAGTGCTACTTGATCTGGATCTCTTTCTGGCGCTGTACAAATAGCAGCACGATGTAGAACTCGGTTCTTATTGGGTTCGTTTGCGAGAGATCAGACCTGATCTTCAGATGGGGGGACTCTATCGTGAAGCCTTTTCCCTATGGGAGTTTGATGAGAAGTACTCAATTAACGGGCTTTTATCATTTCAACTTGGAATGTTTCTTCATGATAATATATGCTTTAAAGAGGCTGAGACCTTGCTAAGATATGCACTGGAGGTAGACGAAAATTCCTGTGGTCCGAATCATCCCGATGTCGCCAGAGATCTCCACATGCTTGCTGAGTTGCTTAGGGAAACTAATCGTAAAACTGAGGCCGAACTTCTCATACACCGAGCGCTGAAAATAAACGAGAAATATTTTGGCCAGAATCATCCCGATGTGGCTTCCATCTCAACAATCTCGCTACATTGCTTGAAAAAACGAATCGTCTATCTGAAGCCGAGTCTCTCTATGGCCGGGCACTGGAGATAAATGAAAAATCCCTAGGTCCGGACCACCCGGAAACCGCCAGAAACCTCAATAACCTTGCATTATTGTTCCAGGCCACAAATCGTCTAATGGAGGCAGAGCCCCTGTTA
>JADHUQ010000116.1 GCA_016784425.1 Candidatus Delongbacteria bacterium
CAGACCGGAAAGCAGTAAGAGCAAGCTGCGCAGATAGTACATTAATCCTCCACTGGGGTCGGGCACGGGTGACACTACCCGGTTATTATGATGCTGCAGTTACCTCAAAAGCAGCTACAGGAGCTCCAGCAGCAGGTTGGTGATCTCCTGCCCTTCCGGGAAACGGCCGGTCTGCCGCTTGGTGTAAACGAGGCTGCCGTCCAGCAGTACATCAAAGACACCACCATGTCCCGGCATCAGTTCAATATCGATATCAAGACTCTGCTTCAGCTTGAGACGGTTGATTTCATCAGACACAGCCTGTGCCTGTGGCCGGTAGTTTCACTCACTGCAGTAGGTTATGGTCAATTTCATCAGTCATCCTCACAGGTTGAGTTAAGTTCTGTATCACATTCTTAGCCTGAGCCTGTCAGCCAGGGCATGGTGAAATTTACCCGGCGATAGAGTTGCCAGGTAGCCAGGACATCGCGCAGATTATAGGCGGCAATCTCGGCGATTCTACCCTCACGCCAGTAGGCAGCCACCTCCGCGCCGGTAATCCCTTCATCTTTGGGATTGATCGCACCGACCGCTTCCGCCCAGGTTTCCAGATTGAACCTGCGGCTGGCGCTGAAAAATGTCAACACCTCCAGCAGGTCAAAATGCGACTTCAACCCGTAAAAACGGGAGGGCATCAGGTCACGGCTGGCCTTCACACCATGTATCACGGAACGCTGCAACAGAAAGGGGGCGTCAAATCCCCGGCCATTGAAAGTGATAATGCGATCATATGCGGCAATACCTTTCCAGAAGGTTTCCAGCATCACCTGCTCACTCCCGCCGATCGGTTCCCGTAAACGCACCCCCGGGTAAGGTGAGGGGAGCGCAGGTATACTGCCGCTGGAGTCGTTGTAGATAATGGTGGCTTCGCCGGCCAGCTCCCCGGCTGCAGTCCGTGGTGCCGAGTCGTCAGGCTTGAAAAGAGCGATCGAAACAATTTCACCGAAGGGAGCCCAGAGCCCTGTTTTCTTTTTCGTCTCCTCCTGTTCTGCTGTGGTCTGGTTCCAGCGTAACAGGTACTCCCGGGTGGAGACAGAGAGCTCCTCAAACGGAACACCCGCTGTTTCGATGTCGAGTACGATGCATTTCATACTGGCCTCCGTTCGAATAATAGCAGCTGGGCCGTTCATTTGCAAGCGGACGGGAAGTGTGATTGCATCTTCACACCCGGCTGGCTACTTTGGGTGCAGCTACTATTGAGGATGAAGATTATGCCTGCAAACACCGACCGCCTGCAACCGCTTTCCCTGCGACAACTGCTGCACTGGATCAAAGCTGAATATGAACAGCATGGCTCCCTGTTCGGTATTCCGTCCTCCCGGTTCAGTCACACGGTCGGCAACTGGAGTTGGGCTGGCAACAGGTGCGCCCTACCCTTGGGACCGGCAGCCGGGCCGCATACCCAGTTGACGCAGAATATTCTCACCGCCTATCTGTGCGGCGGGCGTTTCTTTGAACTGAAGACCGTTCAGCAACTGGACGCGCTGGTGATTGAAAAACCCTGTATTGATGCGGATGATGAAGGCTACAACAGCGAGTGGTCAACGGAGCTTTCACTGCAGTTGGCCCGGGAGGAGTACACCAAAGCCTGGTTGCTGCTTCCCTTGCTGCAGGAGCTGCTCCAGCCGGGCGGGAGTCTGGAGCCCGATTACATCTTCAACATCAGTGTGGGTTATGATCTGGCTGGCATCCAGTCACCGGCAGTTGACCGCTTCATCCAGCAGATGCAGGATGCCGCTGGTGAACCGATGTTCGAGCAGATGCGTGATACAATCCTGGAAGAACTCAAGCTGTTTGTCGATTGGGGTCAACTGGACAACGCCCGCCTGCTCGAGCGTATCAGGGGTGTTGACAGCTGTGTCACCCGATCGGTAACCCTGTCGACCATGCATGGTTGCCCCCCCGCTGAAATCGAAGCCATCGCCCTCTACCTGCTGCAGGAGAAACAGCTGGATACCGTTATCAAACTGAACCCGACCCTGCTGGGTGAAGAACGGGTGCGGGAGCTGCTCCAGAGTTGCGGTTATGGTTACCTGGAACTGTCACCGCAGACCTTTACCGCCGATCTGGATTTTGCCGGGGGACTGGACCTGCTCAAGCGGCTGCAGGAGCAGGCTGCGCTTGCAAGGCGTTTTTTCGGAGTCAAACTGAGCAACACACTGCCGGTAGGCAACACCCTCCGGCGTTTACCCGGCAGGGAAGTCTACCTGTCGGGGCGGGCGCTCTACCCCCTGACCGTCAACCTGGCGGCATCATTGGCTGCAGCCTTTGATGGTGCCCTGCCCCTGTCCTTTTCCGGCGGAGCGACTGCCCTCAACCTGGCCAGCCTGCTGCGCTGCGGTATCCAGCCGGTAACAGTGGTTACCGATCTGCTCAAACCGGGTGGTTATCTGCGTCTGGCGGATATGGCCATTGTGGCACAGGAAGCGCTGCAGGACAGGCTGCCCTCACAGGTTGATCCTGCAGCTGTCGCACAGCTGGCAGCGGCGGCTACCGGGGAACGGCTGCTGCAGAAATCACTGCGGGAGGACAGTAATCCCCGTTTCAAGACAGCCTTACCGTCGTTTGACTGCCTGATCACTCCCTGTCGGGAGGCCTGCCCCATCCAGCAGGATGTCCCCGGCTATCTGCGCCTGATGGAACAGAAGCGGCTTGTTGAAGCGTTGTCACTGATCCTTGACCACAATCCACTGCCACATATCACCGGTTATATCTGCGATCATCAGTGCATGTCTGCCTGTACCCGGCAGTTTTACGAGGAGCCACTTTTGATCCGGGATATCAAGCGACTGGCCGCAGCTGGGGGCAGCAACAGCCTGTTGTCACAACTGGCGACGCCCCTCAAACGGGGTAGTACACCAGTAGCCATTATCGGCGCTGGACCGGCCGGTCTGGCGGCGGCAGCTTTCCTGCGCCGTGCCGGAATCCCGGTGACCCTCTTTGAGCAGAGGGAGGCAGCCGGTGGTATGGTTCAGCATGTGATTCCTGCTTTTCGACTGCCGGCATCTGCGATCAGGCAGGATATCGATCTGTTGACCGCATTGGGGGTTGAGTTTGTTTTCAATGCAGGCGCAGAGTTCAACCTCACTCAGATCCTCGCTGAAGGTTACAATCAGGTAGTGCTGGCACTGGGTGCCACCCGGGGGAGACTTTTGGAACTTCCGGGTGAAGCGCTGCCGGTCCTGGACGCGGTTGAGTTCCTGACTGCCTGTCACGCTGAGGAACCACCGGGTGAGGTGCGTGGCCGGGTAGTTGTGGTGGGTGGTGGTAACACCGCTATGGACAGTGCGCGGGTGGCCTGCCGTTTACCAGCGGTCACCACAGTCACGATTGTCTATCGGCGTACCGAGGCACAGATGCCGGCCGACCGGGAGGAATACCACGCTGCCCGCAAAGATGGTGTCAGCTGGCGGGAACTGCTGGCTCCAGTTGCATCTTGGGCTGAAACGTTGGTCTGCCAGCCGCAGCGTTTGCTCGAGGTGGGTGAAGATGGTCGCCAGCGCGTGGGACCTGCAGAGGCTGAGGAGGTGTTGCTGGCCTGTGATACAGTAATCGCGGCCATCGGGGAGGTTGTCGACCCGACTGTGCTCAAAGCCAATGCAGTCGCGTTGACTGCCAACGACACAATCCAGGTTGCACCAGACACCCTGGCAACCTCCCGGGCACAGGTGTACGCCGCCGGTGATGCGCGGCGCGGTCCCGCCACTGTGGTAGAGGCAATCGCCGACGGCCGCAAGGTAGCCGAATCTATCCTGGCGGAACAGGGCGTCAGCTTACCCTTCTTTCCCCCGGCAGCGGTGAAAGCTTTTCCGGAACCGCTGACCGAACTCTATCATCGTCGTGGCCACCTGCAGCAGGCAGCAGCACAGCCGTTGACAGTGAGCGATTCTGTGCAGGAGGCCCGGCGTTGTCTGGCCTGCGACCAGCTTTGTAACCGTTGCGTTGATGTCTGTCCCAACCGTGCCAACATAGCCCTGGATCTGGAGTGGGCGGCAAATTTCCGTGACCGGTTTCAGATCCTGCACCTCGAGGGGCTTTGCAACGAATGCGGCAATTGTGTCACGTTCTGTCCTCACGAGGGAGCACCCTGGCGAGACAAACCGACCCTGTTTTCCGACGAAGCTGCTTTCAACGCTTCCACTACCCCCGGATTTCTCCTGCTGGAGGACAGGCCGGAAAGCCACCGTCGTTATCGCATCAGATTGGACGAGCTGCTGGAGGAGATCACCCTGCAGCATGATGGATCGGTTATGGAACCGGGTGTCGTCGCAATCCTGGGGGAGCTCCCCGGGGGAAAACAGCTACTCCAGCTGCTGCAGCTGCTACATTCGTCATATGATTACCTGTTGCCCGGTTAACGGCAGCACACCATTCAGTGGGGAGAGCATGTCGGGGATTATCTTCTACGGCACCGGTGACCTGGAAAAACTGCGCAGCTTCTACTGTAGACAACTGGGTCTGGCGGTAGTGCTGGAACAGGCGGATTGTCTGCTGCTGCAACAGGGCAACCTGGCGCTCGGTTTCTGTACCAGAGCGGAGGTTGAGACGGCTGGGATTATCTGCTTTGTGCTGGTTTCAGAGACCCAGGTCGATGAAATGTATCACACCTTGAAGGCAACTGCTGAAAATCCTCCCGGCAAGAACGAGCGCTATGGTATCTATCACTTCTTCGCCAGGGACCCGGAGGGGCGACGCCTGGAATTTCAGTACTTCCTGGAAAAGGTTCCCGGGTTGCTTACCGGTAGCGAGCTGTTGATTACCCGCCGCAGCGTGCGTGAGTTTCGTGATACACCGGTCAGCCCCGAGCAGATCACCGACCTCCTGGAACTGTGCCGCTGGGCACCCTCCTCCCGTAACCAGCAACCCTGCAGTTACACCGTCATTCGGAACCGCCGCGTAATCACCTCCCTGGCGGAGGAGAGGGGCAACTCCAGCGTTCCCATCGGCAGGGCACCGCTGGCGGTGGCGGTTTCAACTGATCCGGAGCTTTCCAGGCGCTATCTCCAGGACGGCTGTATCGGTGCAACTTATCTACTGCTGGCTGCACAGGCTCTCGGTCTTGGCACCTGCTGGATAGCGGACATGGATCGCGAACACGTCAAAGACCTTCTGGGATTACCGCTCAACCACTATATCGCCACGGTAACGCCGCTCGGTGTCCCAGCTGCAACACCCCCTGTCCCGCTGCGAAACCCGCTCAATGATCACTTACGCTGGATCGAGTAGGATAGCCAGGTCGTTGCGGTCGTCTTAACGGGAAAATTGATGTGTGTGAGGAGCGTCATTCAACAGGAGACTGCTCCACTGCCGGTTCGCGCTGTGACACTTGATTGATCAACTGGTAATACAACTGCAGATACTCCCAGGCCAGCCCCGCGGGAACCGAATCATAGCGTCCCAGATTGCTGTTGTTGAAACACCGCCCCAGGCCACTCAACACGATAGCGCCTGCGCCGACCTGCTTGACAGTGGACACCGGCAGGTTACTGGTCAACCAGTGCAGCGGTTCGCCACCTGACACGGTACAGATCTCATCCACCCAGATGTCAAACTCCCTGCCGGGAACCTGCAGCAGTTGATCACTGTAATGATCCTCATTCAAGCGAAGACCGTACTCACCCAGCAGCTGGTTGATACCCGGCTCACTGTAGCCTGGCATGGCCAGTACCAGCAGGGTTCCCCCCTCCATCAGGAAACTCCTGATTGTATCACGACGGTCGTTCCCCCACTCCCCTTGTGGGTTTACGATCACCCGCAGCTGCTCTTCCGGTTGAATGTCAGCACCGCCCAGCTGTGGCAGCAGACCGGTGCGATAAAGCCAGATAAAACCGGTTTCCAGGTTGAGCGGGTCCTCCGGCGGCAGCTTGTTGGTCAAAGGGAGATGTACCAGTGATGCAGTAGTATCGAGCAGGGCGCAGGGACCAGGGGTCAGTTTCTCCGGGAGGGGATAGGACTGCGACTGTAGCAGGCGGGTCGGCAGCACAGCGATGGTAAACGCCGGGACCACCAGCAGCAGAAAAAGTTGTCCGGATAATTGGCGCTGCCAGGCGAGCCAGGCCAGCAGGAGTAATCCCAGCAACCCGGCGGTAAGGTTAACGGGGAAACCGTTACTCCGGTTAAGCCAGTCGATAATTCCCAGCAGATGTAGCAGGCGACTGCTCCAGAACATGGCGAAATTGGAGTAGGTAGTGCTGTCGGTAAAGCCCACGACACGACCCTTACCTTTGCGCAACGCCACCAGCTGAATCATGGGACCGAATCGCATACCGGCGCGGGGAGGATGGTTGTCGAAAAAATTCCCGGTGGAGTAATTCAGTAGATCGCTGCCGGCGGAGAGTCCCACCATTGGAGTGGCCAGCAGCTTGCCGGGGCGGATGGAACAGCCGGTGAGATAACGAAAGTCAGCCAGGTGCTCAACCACCGGGTGCCTGAGTGGAGCGGTTGCCTGCCAGAACTGATCGTCACTCGTGGTTATATCGAACACAGTGTCCCAGTTATAGGTGAAGCCGCACTGTTCGACTATCGGGGAGAGGTAACTGCTCATACCAAAGATGTTAGTGTGATCGCTGATGACATAGAGACCACCCCCTTCCTCAACAAACTGCAGCACCAGTTCCACCTCCTCCTCCGTGTAAGGACGGGTCGGGGTTTTCAGGATCAGCACATCGATCCCACTCAGGTCTGCAGCGGTCAGCGGCGCCTGGTGGATCCGTACCTCATAGTACTGCCGCAGCAGCTCCACCATACCGTGATAGTTATAGGTAGTGCGTGAACCATAGTGCTCGGTGTCCATCGGCTCGGTGGACCACTCCCAGTCGCTGTGCCACTCATCCATCAGCACCTGTCCACCACCAGGTACACCGGGGTCCTGGTACACCAGCGCCAGAGCGATCAGAGCCACGGCCGCTAATACCAGCAGACGGGTAGGTGTAGAGCTATTACTTATACGGCGTTCAGGGTCAACGCGTCCGGGACCACCCAACAGCCGCCCCGCCAGCAAAACCGCTGGCAGTGAGACCAGCGTGTGATACAGGGAATACCAGGGCAACTCATAGAAACCAACCGTCGTCATCCAGGCAGACTGACCGGCAAACAGTAACGCCCACCAGCCGAGGCAGAACATCAGGAAGCCGGTTGCCTTCAGGATATAACGCTGCGGTCGGCAGACAAACAGCAATAACAGCAACGACAGCACGATACCGGCGCGGTAATACAACCCGGTCCATTCGGGTGCAGCCGCAAAGGGCAGTAACTCCACTGGTGAAAGCAGGAACATCTCCGGTGATAACCAGGCGGGGGTAAGTGTCGTGAAACTGCCGATCAGCCAGGTGGCCAGCCAACCGATGGGATC
>JADHUQ010000117.1 GCA_016784425.1 Candidatus Delongbacteria bacterium
AGTCGTAGACAGGATGCTGCGAGTAGTAGGTATCACCAGAGTCGAAACAGTAGTACTCTTCGACCGGCCCCAACGGATCACCAGTGACCAGCGGACCGACATTGAACGAGCTGGTCATCATCTGCTGATAACCTTCCGGCGTGGTAACGGTGAGGGTTAGCTCTGCCAGGTGACCATTAAAGATATCGCCGTCAGGACGTACCAGAAACGGTGTCAGATTAGGCACGATACCACCGGGAGGAATGTTGCCGTAAGTGAGAGTACCGGTGACGATTGTAACCTGTGGATCTGCTGTCGTCAGTGTAGCGTTGAGAGTGCCGGTAGCCAGGGTCCCCCGGTTTTCCAGGCTGAGATGAATCTCACCGGTTTCACCCCGACTGATCAGATCATCACCGTCGGGATCGGTTTCAATCAGCACCGGACTCAACAGTGGTTGCACCAGCTCCAGCTGCAGCACAGTGTTGAAATCACCACCGCTGGTGGTCACGTCAACCTCAAGGAGAACGGTGGAGGGGAATTCCTGATCGATCAGGTTCGCCAGGGAAAACTGGTAAAGGATGTTAGAAGATACCGTCGCCCCGGGTGCAATGTCCGGGAAAGTAGAGTTATCCTGCAGGACAGTAATACGGGGATCGGCGCAGTTAACTGATGCGCTGACGCCGGTAGCTGTCTCACTGGTCCCCCGGTTGATCAGCTGCAGTGTCAACTCGATCTGCTCACCGGGGTTCAACAGACCGTCCGCATTTCCGGAACTGCCGCCGTTGTTGTCATCGTCCATTATTGCACCGTAGCTGTCCACCCAGAAAGACTGGTTGATGATATTCATCCTCTGCTGATACGGATACCTGTTGTGAGCAACCACAGTCAATGTCGCCGTTCCACCGGTAAACTGTCCCGCCAGTGGCAAAATCGCTTCACCCGCTGCGTTGGTCAGCAGTTTCACCTGGGCACCCCCATGCTGATGCATACAGACCAGAATCCCTGGTAACGGTGTTCCACTCTTGGTCACCAGCACCGGATATCCGGAAGCGCCGGAAACCAGCTCGCCTGGATGCGTTACTTCCAGTTCCAGAGGAGTTCCAACCCGCAATTCCAGACTGGGATCACCTATCAGATTATTCCAGTTGCTGAAATTGGTCACCTGGCCCGGATCGACAGAATTATAAGCCTGCCACAGTTCGAACTTACCCTGAAACATCACTTCACCACCGGTGGCCTGGTCCTGGTCAAAGATGCCGCCAAAAACACCCAGATCGACAGCGTTGTTATACCGGGTGTGGGTGCCGGAGGTAGCAGTTCCAATGGCGGCAACTCCCCCTTTGGGATTGGAGTCCGACCCGGCCCGATAGAAGTCCTCACTTATCGAGGTACCGCTGGTGTAATCACCGGTACCACAGGTAATCGCAACTACAAACGGTAACTGGTGCGAGTTGGACAGTTCGTTGGCACTGTGTGAAGACCAGCCGCTCATCCCCAGCCAGCCACGATAGTTGAAAAATGAGATCCCGTTGTTGAAAGCGGCAATCAGGGAGTTGACTTCATTACAGCCCTGGTAAGCATAACAGGTAGTTACATTGGTCAGTCCCTCCCCCAGTATTTTCAGGCGTATGTTCTCATTGGTAAAAACCATAGACATGCCGGAAAGAGAATCATCGCCGATCAGGTGAGCGCTGTTGAACCATCCGGGATCGGCAACATACGGATAGCTTTCATAGCTGAGCTGTTTGTGTACAACTGTTTCCAGCTGTGAGCTGCTTCCGACCGACATGCGGCCCACAAAGATATCAGCGAGGATGTCCCCCCCTTCCAGACGGCTGTAATCATGATCGCCGTAGCTGTTGGAGGCGGCAACAGTTCCAAAACTACAGCTGGTGGGATCACCCACCAGTACAACAAAAACCGGTGGATTGTCCCAGCTGTCATAGGCAGTCTGAATATAACTTTTGACCGAAGTGTAGCTGGTCAGAGTAACGTCGTTCTGTGTCGCAGTGTAAACTGTATGACCCCGTTCCTGTTTCCACCAGAGGAGCGAGTCGAGCACGCTCTGGCAGGCGCTGTTGTAGATGTAGAGAATCGGGTCCAGTCCAAGGTTTGCATCCCAGTCACGAGCGTTCTGATTCATCTCCTCGTAATTGATGACATTCTGTGCCAGCATTTTTTCAAAGGTGGCGGAACGGGGAACCGTGCGTTCCAGCTGGTTGATCCGGTTCACCCCTGCAAAGGTAAAATCCAGTTCCACATTGTGATACACCCGCAGCTGGCGTCGTACCGGGTTGTACTGGTATGGGGTCAGTGTAACCTGAACCAGACGGTGGTTGCGCATAATTGCGGGATCGGAGAGGGTGACGAGTTGGCTGGGGTAAAAGCTGTCCTGCTGCCAGCGATCACCCAGCTTTTCCGGTACAGACGACCCGGAATCCAGCACTTCCGGTATCAGATCAATATTTTCAAACAGGGTGACCTCATACTCCAGCTGATACTGAAGGTCAGAGGTAGCGGGTATTTCCAGCGTCCAGGCAAGTGCCTGCAGTGCGGGATCTCCAGTTGCGGCTACCGGTACCATACCTTCCTGTTGAATGGCGTGATACAATCCTGCAGCTGTTTCCACCTCCACCAGGCCATCCTCTTGCAGGGTGACACTTACCCGGCAACCATCCTGACCGGCATTAACCAGAGTGAGCTGATTTGCCGGTTCCGTTCCAGCGACCAGCAGACTTGTATACAGAGTGCCATAAAGCACCAGTGTTAGAATCAAAAGCTTTTGCATGGTATACTCCCGGGCGTTACTGCATTATTTAATTATGTGATTTCATTGTTCGATTTCTGATGAAATGGTAATGGGCACTTCAACTAATAAAAGGATTATTCGAGAGAAGATCAACGGGACTACGGTTGCGGGAAAGATTCTCTACGACTGGCTAACGCACTTCGGGACCGTTACCGCAGCTGAAACACGGACACCCGCATTTCGCCCCCCCTCTGTTTCCCTGTTGCTCAACCGGGATAGAACAGATAGAACAGTAAGGAAACCGCACACAACAGCCAGAGGCCATTGTTTATCTCCCGCCACTGGCCGGCGGCAGTTTTCAGAAGCGGGTAGATGACAAAACCGGCGGTGAGTCCGATTCCGAGGTTGTAAGTGAAACTCATACCGGCAACTACGCTGATAGCGGGAATGACTTCAGTCAGATCCTTGAAATTAAGTTGTGCCAGAGGGGCCATCATCAGTATCCCGACGATGACAAGGGCAGCGCCATAGGCGAAAGCGGGCACTACCGTCAGGAAGGGATAGAAGAAAAGCGCCAGCAGAAAGAGTAGCGCAGTCACTACGGCGCTGAGCCCGGTGCGCCCCCCTGCCCTGATGCCCGCCGCCGACTCGATGTAGGTACCGGTGGTAGTCGTACCCAGCCAGGCGCCCACAACTGTGGCCAGTGAGTCACAGAGCATCGGTTTTTCGATCTCCGGCAGATTACCTTCCTCATCGAGCAGATTCGCCTGCAGACCGACCCCCAGCAGTGTGCCCATGGTATCGACGAAATCCATTACCAGTACGGTCAGGATTACTGGAAAAAATCCCCAGGTGAGGGCGCCCATTATATCCAGCTGACCCATTATCGGAGCAATGCTGGGCGGCAGACTGACCCAGTGTTGAGGCAGGGCGACCTCACCGGTCAGAAAACCGATTACCGTTACCAGCAGGATACTGATCAGAATGGCACCCGGCACCCGGCGGATCATCAAAACGGCGGTCAACAGGATTCCCACTAGCGCCAGCAGGAGCCTGCTGTCGTGCAGATCGCCGACCTGCACCGGTGCACCAGGTACACCGAGGATAACCAGTCCTGTCTCATTCAGACCGATGAAGATCAGGAAAAAGCCGATACCGGCTGCAAAGGCGATTTTGAGGCTGAGTGGAATACTACGGGCCAACCAGGAGCGGATTTTAAGCACCGTGATCAGTGTAAAGAGTACACCCCCGATGAAGATAGCGCCCAAAGCGGTCTGCCAGCTGTAACCCAGGACATTGACCACGGTAAAAGCGATAAAAGCATTCTCACCCATATAGGGGGCGATGGCGAAAGGCCGTCGCGCGTAGAGCCCCATGGCCAGGGTGCCAAAAAAGGCGCTGATAATTGTCGCGACCATAGCGGGGCCAAAGGGGATTCCGGCCACTTCCAGAATCTTGGGATTGACCACGATAATATAGGCCATCGTCACAAATGTGGTGAGCCCACCCAGCAGTTCGCGGGACAAAGTACTGCCCGCTTCCTGGATTCGAAAGTAACGCTGTAGCATGATGCCTCCCTGCCAGATTTTTGTACCGTCGTAATATGAGTAGTCGGCATGAAACACTCAATACGAACAATGTTTGGAGGTTCACCTTGAACCCTGCCACTCCAGGTGACTGCCCTGTTGGCATATGACTTATCAGTTGGCTGGCGGCAGTGAGATTGGCGGTCTTCTCACCCTGCCAGATCAGTGAAAACACCCAGGGTGTACACAATCCCTCTGCACGGGAAAGCAGTCAGACTGTGATCTACCACCGCTCTCCCGGCGGCTTCAGCGTTTCTGTTGCCAATCTGGCTGCGGGCGGATACCTTGTCCAGGAGTATCTTTACTACAAATTAAAGGTGCACAACGGTTGCAGCGGAGCCTGATGATGGTGACAGAAAAACACACTCCTGCCTGGCATAGAGTGTTTACCACATGTCTCGCCCTGACAATAATACTATTGCTGGTGGGTAAGCCACTCCAGAGCCGGCCGCTTTATCCCCTGATATTGATCCATGGATTTTTCGGTAGTTCCGGACAGTGGGAATCCACGGTCCAGGAGATGGAAGAGTTCTACGGTTGGGATATTTCCGCCGCGACACATATCTGTGTAAACCAGAGTCGGAGCAGCACCTTATTGTCTGATGACCTGGTCTTAGATCCTGCCGGTCCCGGCCGAGTTGACAGCGCCGATGTTTTTGTCATCGATTTCTTCAACTGGATTGACACAGAGGGATGGCATCTGAACAGCCTCCATCTACCGACCTGGTCACAGGGGCACGCTTCGGGACCGTTCAAACAGGGGGCAGCCTTAGGTCTTCTGATACCACTCGTGCTGGAGCGTACCGGAAGTGACAAGGTGATTCTGCTGGCGCATTCGCTGGGGGGGCTGGCGGCACGCGAATACCTGCAACGACGGGATGTGAGCGGAAAGCAGCGCTGGTGGCCCGATTCCACCCACCATGTGTACCAGCTTATCACCATTGGCACCCCTCACCTGGGTAGCAATCTACTCAACCTGGGGATTCCGTTTCAGCAGGAGGAAGCTTTACGGGATATGCGCTATGGCTGGGATTCTATTCTCTCCTGGGCACCTGATTCAACAAGGGATTGTAACGTCTATCTCTTTGGTGGTCTCGAGAGCAGCGTGCCGGATAACTATTTCAACCGTGATATTGACTGTAATGGCCTCGAGGGGGAGGAGAAGTTGATCGCAGGTCTGAACAGTTATGTCGACGGTTTACCCCGTGACAATCCAGAGCAACCACTCCCCGACGACATCATTTACAGTTGGATCGTCTCACGGACGGTCTTCAAATCGGATGGTGTGGTCCGGACCGATCGTCAAAGCCTGCCCAACCGGGGCCGGACCATTAAAACCAACAGCAATCATGCCTGGTTTCTCAAAGAGACCGGGGATCTTCCCGCTTTCATGGCGGCACTGGATTATCCCGACAGTGCACTGATCGCACCCCTCATCAAACCGGATGTTTACTATGAGGAAACACTCTGGCAGCTGGAAGCTACACTTGATTTCGACTGGATCCAGTTACCCCCTGGTGCGAGATTACTGGAGATCGAGGTTGGCAACTCACTTCTACGCAGTATCTGGATCATGTACAGCGATAAAACCGACAGTCGTCAAGCGCAACCGGGTGAAATTCTATCTATACAACTTGATAGCAGCAGTACACCGCTCAGGGTTTGCCTGGTGGGTATGGTGGACCGCCAGGGCTGGAAACAGCCCTACCGTTTT
Organism: Candidatus Delongbacteria bacterium; assembly: GCA_016784425.1. GTDB lineage: Bacteria > CAIWAD01 > CAIWAD01 > BS150m-G50 > BS150m-G50 > BS150m-G50. Next base: position 6,029 of record JADHUQ010000117.1, read on the forward strand.
CGTACGCTCCTCTAATACTGGAAGGGAGCCCTGATCTCATCCGATCCAGATGCCACACCCTAATCATCCAACACATCCCATATACTTCCCGACGGACCATCTGCAATTGATATAGCTCTGGTATCAGGTGTGCTTGCAGGTCGGTGGTAGAAAGTTCTCACACGAGATTGTCGCTTTTTCGACCGGCTGGTCGGATCGCAAAAGCTGTCCCACTTCCGCAACGCAGTCTGGATACAATGAAGAGGCGTAGCAGGCTGATACAGCATATGTGTGCTGAATCATTGTTAGTGGCACATGTTTTGCTGTGTAACTTGCAGAAGTCGGTTTCAGGAAAACGCTTTTCGAAAGACCAGTTTCGTCACCGGTTTCCGGTAGCTCTTGCGAATCCTCGGGAAAAACCATAGCTTGCAGCGGAGGGAAAAATGAGATATTCAATTTCACTGCTGATTACAGTTTTCCTGCTGGGTCTTCCTGCTCTGACCACAGCTTCGAACCGCACCGCCACCCCCAGTATTGACATAGAGCTTTTGCCTGATTTCCTGCAACCGGGTGAGGAATATGAAATCAGGTATTCCACGACCGAACCCGGTTTTGTTATTCTCTATGCCATCGATACCCGCGGTTACATCAACCTGCTGTACCCATTGTCACCAGATCTCGACGGTTTCGGTGAGGTACTACCGAACCAGGAATACTCCCTACCGGGTGTGGTAGCTGGTGTTCGCACCGGTCGGGAACGGGTGGTGGCACTTTTTACCCGCAACTATATCGAGATACCGGAGCATCGCTGGGAGTTTCTCTCCAACGACCCGTATGATATCAGCGAGATCAGCTATGACCTGACCCGGCGCACGAGTGGTCTGAGTAACTACAACCTGGCAGTGTTGCAGATCGGATACCATTACCAGGGTGCGACCTCCCCCGATTACGAGTTACCGGATCGGGTTGAAGTGGTGTATGTTCATCTCTACACCCCAGATCCCTGGCTCTACTACTCCGGTTACCACTCCAGCTGGTGGTGGCATTATGACCGTTACTGGTACCCGCACCGCTATCGTTACTGGCGGGTAAGCTGGCATGCCTGGTACGGTCCTTTCTATGACCCCTGGTATGGCCCCTGGCACTACTCCTGGTACGATCCCTGGTATTATCATCACCATGGACATTACGCCTGGGGTGGTGGTCATCATGGTGGTGGGTATCACCATGGGGGGTACAACCCCTCAGAGCCGGCACCACCTCCCTCACCACCCAGGATTCCCAGGGATCTCGACAGGCGCCGTACCGCAGATGCACCGGCTCCCGATGATGGCT
>JADHUQ010000118.1 GCA_016784425.1 Candidatus Delongbacteria bacterium
TGGAGTTACGACTGACAAAGATATTCTCAACCGCGACGACATCCGGTTGATATTGTCGGGCCAGGTCGCCTACCTGGTCAAAAATGCGATGCAGTTTGTCAAAGAAATCATCTTCACGGCGAGAACGAATGACCCCGAATTCAACCGCCTGCAAAAGGCGCCCCGACTGTTGTATCAAACCGTAACCGGTTATATTGAGCCCGGGATCGATACCCAGAATGAGCTGCTGTTTAACGGCTCTGTCAGCCATCAAGTTCCGCTTCGTCAAAATCGGCATCTGTGTAGATATTCTGGACATCATCCAGATCATCCAACAGGTCAAGTAGTCTGGCTACCCTGCCGACGGTTCCCCCTTCGATCTTCAATTCCATTTTTGGAACACGGGTAAGTTCGTAGGTAGTAACTTCCAGATCGTTATCGAGACAAACCTGCCTGACGTTTCCCAGATCGTTGACTGCGGTATAAATGGCGTAAAGGTCCTCTTCTTCCTGCACATCCTCGGCGCCGGCATCCACTACCATCATGATGACATCATCGAGTGCCAGTTCCCCCTTGTTCACCTGGATCAGACCGCGGGCTTCAAACTTCCAAGCTACCGAGCCGGTTTCACCCAGGTTGCCGCCATGTTTGCCCAGCAGATAGCGGATTTCGCCGACGGTACGATTGCGATTATCGGTCAGTACCTCAATCAACAGGGCGACACCACCGGGGCCATAACCCTCGTAAGTAATCTCCTCGTAATTGGCACCTTCCAGCTCACCGGCACCTTTCTGGATCGCTCGTTCGATGTTTGCCTGCGGCATGTTGGCCGCTTTGGCTTTGTCAACAATTGTACGTAAAGGGGCGTTACTGTCCAGGTCGGAGCCACCATTGCGCGCACAGACGGTCAGCTCGCGGATGATTTTGGTGAAAATCTTCCCTCGCTTGGCGTCGACCGCAGCTTTCTTACGCTTGATAGTGGACCATTTGGAGTGACCGGACATATGATCTCCAATTGACTCTAAGTTCCCGGAAATAAATAATATAATGTGTCATCTGAGTGAAACCAAGACTTTCTTGGAGGGTCATCCGCATTCAGCATTTTCCTTGGAATTTAACCCGATTCTGCGCTAGGTTTTTGCTGAGAAGTGCAGCAAGATTTTGAGACAGATTTTGAAACAGCCGTTGTAACGCTTACAAGATAATAAGTTGGCGGCAGGAGTCGACCATGACGAAAAAGTGTCTGGTTACCGGTGCAGGTGGATTCATCGGGAGTCACCTGGTGGAGCGTTTGACCGGTGCGGGCTGGGAGGTGAGGGCGTTTGTGCGCTATAACTCACGCAGTCACGCCGGTTGGCTGGAGCACCGTGATTTTGGGGCTGAACTTTTCCGGGGCGACATTCGTGATGCAACCTCCGTACAGGAGGCGGTGAACGGTTGTGATACGGTCTTTCATCTTGCCGCCCTGATCGGCATACCCTATTCCTACCGTAATCCGCAGAGTTACCTGCAGACTAACATACAGGGAACCCTTAATCTGTTGCAGGCAGCCGGAGATGCCGGTTGTGAGCGAGTCATCATAACCTCAACCAGCGAAGTATACGGTTCTGCCCGTGAAGTGCCGCAAACGGAAGAACATCCCCTTTCGGCCCAGTCACCCTACGCTGCCAGTAAAATCGCCGCCGATCAACTGGCGTTGGCCTGGCATCGCTCCTTTGAGTTGCCGGTTACCGTTGTTCGACCCTTTAATACTTATGGCCCCAGGCAGTCAGCCAGGGCGGTTATTCCCGCTATTATGACCCAGATTCTGTCCGGTAGTAATGAGATCAGATTGGGCTCGACCACACCCAGGCGCGATTTGAGCTTTGTCGCCAATACAGTCGATGCTTTCCTGAGTGTACTGGACCAACCGGACAGCAGCGGCCGTATTATCCATTTTGGTAGCGGCAGCAGTATCAGCATCGGTGAGCTGGCCGCCCGTATTCAAGAGGTAGCAGGCAGTAATCTACCGGTTACTGTTGATAAGGAGCGGTTCCGCCCCCCAGCTTCCGAAGTCAGTGATCTTGTCTGCGATTACAGCAACGCCAACCGGCTGTGCGGCTGGGAACCGAGGGTCGGTCTGACGGAGGGGCTGGTTGCCACCTGGGAGTGGTTCCAGCAGCAACGGGAAGGGTCGTCCGGTTCAGGAGGGTATCTGGTATGAAACTGCTGAGACTGCCTGCAGGCGTGAAGTAATCATGGATCACATCATCCAGTGGGCCAGGATGTTTTGACTTATATTGCATCAGCGGATGTCACCTGCCCATAATCAATCGTTATGCTGGAGTGAATACGAAGCAAGCCACGGTATTACAGGGAAAGATCGGTCGGAGAAGTGTGAGTAGAGAATTCTGTATGAGAGTTATCCCCCAACATCACCTCAAGCGTTACTGCAACTCAAGGCATGTGATATTATACTATCAATGATACATATACGGAATCAGTGCAGGAGAAACCGCTTTCACCATCACGGGTCCGCTGTGCCTGCTATGCGATTCCAGCTGGAAATGGAAGGTGTCACAAGAAGCTTCGCTCAACTCGCCGTGACAGTTTCCCCACCCTCGTCATCGGCGGCATACACCTGCAGCAGACGGTCAGCCACAAAATCCATCACCGCGTCAGCAGTATAGAAACCGCTTTCCAGTTTGCTCTTGACATCATGCATCAGCTTGTTGCGATAATCGGTTTCCGGCACTTCCTCCCCCGGCAGGTTCACCGCCTGCTTCAGATCACTGTTTTCAAGCATTTTACCAGCCAGCTTTAGATTGAATGTTCCTTCGTTGTAAAAACCGGATTGCACCCGCATCCGCGCGGCGGCCACCCGATCCTCTCTTACTTCCGGTAACTCCTGCAACCTCTGCTGCAGCGTTTCGCTCAATTCCTGCAGCTGGCGCCCCCGTTCCGAGACCTGCAGGCGGTCATACGCCACCACAGGGTCTGAGCGCCGCTGCTGAAACTGCTCTTCTATCCGTATTTTCTGCAACTCCCGTGACTGCAGTTCGCGGGCAGCGGTTGTAGCATCTGTTTTCTGAATATTCACTATTCCTCCACTGGTTCCAGCCTGATCCTCAGATCAGCAGGTCTATTTTTCTTCCCGCGGTGACTGAATTACGCGGGGGGACTGCTTTTTTGATCGGTGTTGGTTCCAACTGCGGTGGTTTACGCTCTACCTGGCGTTGGGCGATACGGTAGAGTGCTACCGGCAGCGGAACCGGGCTCACCTGTTTCGTCACAGGGACAACTCACCTGACGGCCGGGAGCCACCGCGGCGGGTACCATCCTCCTGCTCGATAACCTGCTCCCAGGTATTACGCAGGTCCTCCAGAATCTGTAATACAACCGTCAGGGCGCCGGCATCACTCTTGATGTTGCTCAGTGTAATCTGTCGCAACAGATAAGCGTAAAGCCGGTCGAGGGAGCGGGCGATCTCCTGTCCCTGCTCGATATCGAGGGTCTTGCGCAACTCCGCGACTGCAGCGTAAGCTTTGTCAATCATCACCCCTTTGCCGACTGTGTCGCCATCCTCTATTCGCCGCCGCGCTTCACGGGTAAAGCGGATGGCAGCGTCGTAGACCATCAGCAGCAGTTGCCCGCGGTCTGCGGTTTGTACCCGTGTCCGGTTGTAGGTTTCAAGTTGTGTGGTTCGGGACATGATCCTCCCTTTAGCCTAAACTGGCCAGTTGACTGGAGAGATAGCTGCTCTGCTGCTGTAACCGGGAAAGCTGCAGTTCCATGTTGGTAAATGACCGGACATACTTCTCGCGGATAAGCGCCAGGCGATACTCCTGATCCTCAATCTGTTCGTTGAGATTCTCGATGACAGTGTCGATATGGTCACTCTGCTGGGTAACCGTACCATCGGTGCTGTCGGTAATGATGGCCAGCCGGTTGGCAATCTCCGGCGCTACCCCCATCGACAGGCGGATGGTGGCGGTTTCTGAACCGGCTCCTCCCCCGGGGGGGGTGAAACGGAGGCGTAATCCTTCCTCGGGGAAACCATCAGCAGCGACGATAATGTTATTCTCAATGGTGGTGGCATGACCGTCGATAGTGGCGGAGGTGAGATTGCCGGAACCGTCGTAATTGGCTACCACAGAGTACTCGCCACCCTGGGTATTTTCAGTCCGGTAGAAATAATCAAGGTAGCTCGAATTGGTACCGGAATTGAAGGTGAACAGTTCTCCGACCTCGTTGAAATGGTCTGCGAGTGCTTCCGACAGCTCGGTATCATCGATAGCCAACATGCCGTCGGTTCCGCTGGTGATGCCGATCTCACCGAGACTCTGCAGGGTGTTGTTTGAGTTGAGACCGGGAATGGTAAAGCTGAGCAGTGTCTGCAATTTCTGCTTGATTGAGATAAGCCCGGAGTCCCCGAATAGCAGGGAGCGTTCCTCGCTCTCCTCGCTGAAATAGTTATAGGTATTGATCAGAGTCATGCAGGAGTTGTAGGAATCGATATACTCCTGGATTTTGCTCTTCACCGTATTGGTATCATTGTTGATGCTCAACACGACCGTTGTACCGCCACTGACATTTGTAAGGTGGATTGTCACCCCTTCGATGATATCCTCGACATCGTTGGAGGCGCTCTCCATCCAGCTGGCGGGTGGGTAGCCGTCCAGCCGCAACTGGGCATTGACACCGGACTGGGTTTGGGTCCAGGCGGCGCTGTCAAAACTGGTGCCGTCACCAAGGGTGGTGGTGTCGCTGATGGTTATGGTGTTGTCGGCTCCGGTATCGGTGGCGGTCAATACCAGATGATGCGCGGTAGCACCCCCGGAACCATCATTGATAATGGTGGCGTTGACCCCCGGATTATCAGAGTCGTTATTGATAAGATCCCTTACATCACCCAGCGTGGAGCCGTCAGGAATGCTGACGGTGATTGTAGTAGGTGTGGTAGCGCCGAAATCGTAGACAAAGGTCTGGGCACCACCGGAACTGTTGACATCAGTTGTGTCGAAATCGATCCAGCCGGCGTGAATTTCCTTCTCTGCACGAGCCAGCTGGTTGATCTCCAATTGGAAATTACCGCTGGAAGCGCTGCTGTTGGCTGTGGCGGTAGCAATATCGGTGTCACTGGAGCTGATGCTTTTGGTGAGGAACTCTCCCATCAGATCCATGTTATCGGCAAGGGTTTTAAACTGCAGGAGTTTGCTATTGACATCCTGCCAGGCGGAGAGCTTCGCCTGGTAATCACCGCGACGTATTTCGAGCATCGCCTTGCGGCGTCCCTCAATCTCCATCAGGGCATCGATGGTGGATTGCCAGTCGATACCGGAGGCGATTCCCGTTATACTGCTTGCTGGCATCGTGGCTCCAGGCTGATTCTGTCCTGACGCTGCTGTTCCGGTCGTGGGAACCGTACTGCGAAGCGCCATCTGTGGTTAACTGCTTAAGCAGTTGGCAAAAAGTGTGACAGAAAGAACAAAGCCTGTAGATGCCGTTTTATCATAGCTTTAGAACTTCGTCAGTTCCAATTGGCACTACTATTCAGGCAATAATTGCAAGGCAATAATTGCCAGCCTCAGGCATAAGTATCCACCTGATCTGGTTCAGTTTCACGCCGTCGGCGCTTTTCCTGAGGCGGACGTTGACGACGCTCGCTGTCCTGCTTGCGCCTGACCCGTCGCGGGTCGTAGTAAATCGGATTACCAGGGATTACCCTGTCTACATGTTCCGGCATTTTTCCTCCCCTCTTAATGGTCGCCGGATCGCACTTCCTGACCGGGGGGATCACTGCTGGGCAGGAACTGTTGCTGATCGTAACAGCGATCCGGACAACTCCTGTATACCCTATCGGGTGGTTTGGGGATTTCTTGAATGGGGGGGCAATCACCAGTTGCTGCCATAAATACAAATACCGCACGCGGCGGTATTTACTACTTACAGATTGTCATGTGGTATCAGCTCAGAGCAGCCCATCGATAAGCTCTTTCAGCTCCTTGATGCTGAACGGTTTGGCGAGAAAACCGTTGGCGCCCAGATTGGCAGCCCGTTCGCGGGCGTTGTCCACTTCGTAACCGGTGATAAATATAACCGGGATATCCTTTCGGATCTCACGAGCACCTTTTACCAGCTCAAAGCCATCACCGTTATCCATCATGATATCGGTGATAATCAGATCGATGTCGTTATTCTTGAAGATCTCGAGTGCTTCGTTGCCGCTGCCGGCAGTCATTGCTTCAAAGCCGAAAACCTCGACAAATTGTCGCAGTATGTCCCGCATATCCTCGACATCATCAACAACGAGAACGCGTGTCATATCACTCATGCCTTGCCCTTACCGCCTTTACCGGTTCTACGTTTAACCTTGGCGCTCTGGGGGTCATCCCCAGTTTTCGGTTTGGTCCGCAACTCGGATTTTTCCAGATCGATCATCGTCTCTCCCTCCAGGGCATAATTTTTTATGATCGGCTTGGACACCTCCTTCAGCTTATTAATTATCCCCTGAATCTCCCGCACCTGTTTGACGATTGTCGTGAGTGATTTCTGTTGCTCCCTGCTCATTTCGCCACCCAGCTCCTGCATAAGCTCAGCATTGTTGAGGATAACTCCAAGTGGATTGTTGATACGATCGTTCAGGGTCACGGCAGTCTGTGTCAAAGTGGCCAGTTGCATAGCTCTCAAAGCCTGCTGCTCCAGTTTTTTCTGGTCAGTGATATCTTTAGCTATGCTGACTGAACCGATGACTTCCTTATGCTCATTATGCAACCAGGAAACAGTAAGACTGGCCCAGAAGTTAGAAGCGTCGCTTCGGATCAGCTGCAGTTCACTGGGTGGTGGCGTCTTCTTTTTGTTCAGATATCCACGCAGAAACTTAAGCAGTTTATCCGAGTCGACAATCAAACGGGCGACCGGTCTGCCGATAATCTCATCCGCGGTATAACCCAGCATTTCCTGCGCTCCCCGACTGAAGAGTGTCACATGGCCAGCTCTGTCGGTGGAGACGATGGCATCGCTTGAACTCGCGATCAGGTCCTCGAGATAATTTTTGGTTTTGGTCACCTCCGCGTTCAGGCGGATGTCATTCATCAGACTGATCAGTTGCAGAATCAGTACCTGGAGGAATTCCGCATCACCAGGTTCCAGCAGGGGGGATGTGGCTGTTACGACCAGTACCCCGAACTGATCTCCCGGTTCAGGTTGACCAATCGGGAAACAGGTCACATGGTAACCACTTTCCCTATCCTTTTCCTTGATTAACCATGGTTTCCCCTGTTCCAGGCAGCTGGTCAGTTCCTGCTGTGAAATGTCAAACTCGGGGATTGGCTCAGCGGTGACAGATTCATTCTGTGCCACCAGACTGAATCC
>JADHUQ010000119.1 GCA_016784425.1 Candidatus Delongbacteria bacterium
ATATCAGGGTGGTAAGCTTTTGATCCCCTGCCAGCATAGGCGTTTTCTAATGATCGGGTGTTGATCTTCTGGACTACATCAACAACGAATCGGGCCAGATGCCCTTCAGGAAGCCAGTCCTGAACCGAAGGTGGCAGGAAAAACGATGTATCACGATCAACTGGTTTGAAGTGTTGCGACATGGCAAGTTCCTGAGTTAACTCTGAACGTGATACAATATAGACAAAATTGGACGTTAGTGAAAGTCCGACAGACTCCTAGTCATTTAGACACACTCACTCCTACAAAGGGCCCCTGGCGGGCCCTTTTTTTTGAGTCAATCAGGACCGGGGCTTCTGCTCATATACAAATCGTCGGGAATTGCCTGCAGATTGTAGAAGGCGCTTTTTGTAACCTGCACATTGACGACACAACTATAGTGTTTCCCTGTTAAGCTGACCGATTGAGTTAGTGTGTTTCAGGAAGTGCTTTTAAGTGATGCCGCTGCCACCATTCTAAAAGGGCATTTCAGCTGAGCATCACTATATTCAATCCTGACAATAGTTCAGAAAGAAAACGGACCATTAGCGAATATCTTTAACCAATATCTCTGTTGACTGACTTTGTATCTTACAATATTTCCAGCTCCAGAAGGGCCTTGCATACGATACTCACTCAAGTTGAATGATCTGAATCGTTGATTATTTCAATTTCTGAACTATTAACTTGACATCCTGGAGCGAGTCAATTATTATTCATGACAGTTGCAATCAGAACAGGTCAAGTCATGTTTAACCAACCGGGAGATTTAATGCAAACCGAATCATTGGGCTTTTACCTGCTCCGTTTCTCCTGCCTCAACCGGGGAATTCTCAAAAAGCTGGCCTCACAGGTGAAGCTCTCTATCACTGAATTACGCATCATGCTGGCTTTCACACGGACCGATGAGCAGACTGTCAGCAGTATCGCCAGCTGTCTCAGCATTCAAAAAGGACGGGTCAGTCCGCTGGTTCAGAATCTCTTCGAGATGGATATTATTCGCCGTCATACCAGCAGCGAAGACAGGCGAGTGGTTTTTCTCTACCTCACCCGTAAGGGAGAACGGATCCTGGAACAGATCTCTGATGATTTTGAACGACTCTTTCAGGACGGTACTACCCGCCTGACCGCCAGGCAGAATGACTGTATGAAAAAAGGGATGAAAGTCATCATCGAGATGTTGATGGAAAATGAAGGAATCGGTCCCCCTAATCCCTGACGCTGGCAAACATCAGCGTTACGGGGCAGACCAGCCTTACCCTGAAAGAATCGTCGTTCCTCCGTCGGGAAGGACGATTTCTCTATATAGACACCTTCGGTTTCTCTTATTTATAGCGCGGTTCAGCTATCACTCTTCCGGAGTGGTTCAACCGGGACATAGGAGATATGTTTCAGTGGAAATGATGAATAGCAGACTTTTGTCCAGAAAGCAGCAGAGTGCACCGCAAGCAGGGCAGCCCAGGCAGGGGGGATACAATGAGTAGAATTACAGGACCGGGACTGACATTTGATGACGTTTTGTTGCAGCCGGCGCACTCCAATATACTGCCCGCTCAAGCCAGTCTGACCACCAGGTTGTCACGACGTCTCAACCTGCAGATACCACTCCTGGCAGCCGCTATGGATACGGTCACCGATGCGCGGATGGCGATAGCACTTGCCCGTGAGGGGGGAATCGGCATCCTGCACAAAAACCAGACCGCCACCCAGCAGGCTCACCAGGTTGATCTGGTCAAACGCTCCGAGAGTGGTATGATCATGAAACCGATCACTCTCAGTTCCACACACAGCGTCGAAGAGGCGTTGGCGGTGATGCGGCAATACCGGATTTCAGGTATCCCGGTCGTGGATGATGACCGTCTCGTCGGGATCGTCACCAACCGCGACCTCCGTTTTCTGACCGACCTCAGTCGTGCGATTGCCCAGGTGATGACCAGTGAAAACCTGGTGACCGTTCCGGTAGGCACCACGCTCGAACAGGCGGAAGAGATTCTGCAGCAACACCGCATCGAAAAGCTGCCGGTAGTGGATAACGACCGCCTGGTAGGGTTGATCACGGTCAAGGATATCCAGAAAAAGAAAGCCTACCCCCATTCCACCAAAGATAAACATGGCCGGTTGCTGGTTGGAGCCGCCGTCGGTGTCAGTAGCGAGGAGCTGGACCGGGCTCAACTTCTGGTGGAAGCAGGTGTTGATCTGCTGGTAGTCGATACAGCCCATGGTCATTCCCAGGGGGTGTTGCAGATGGTGGAGCAGCTGAAATCCAGCTTCTCCACGGTAGATATCATGGCGGGTAATGTCGCCACTGCAGCCGCGGTACGCGACCTGGCGCTGGCCGGTGCCGACGCGGTCAAGGTCGGGATCGGTCCCGGTTCAATCTGTACGACCCGGGTAGTAGCCGGGGTAGGGGTTCCACAGATAACCGCCATCATGGATTGTGCCGGTGAGGCGGCACAACATGATCTGCCGCTGGTCGCCGACGGGGGTATCCGCTATTCCGGTGATATCGCCAAAGCACTGGCTGCCGGTGCCGACAGTGTCATGCTCGGGTCCCTGTTCGCCGGTACTGAGGAAACACCGGGTGAAATGCTGCTGTTTGAGGGTCGTTCTTACAAGGTATACCACGGGATGGGTTCGCTGGCTGCGATGAAGAAGGGGAGCGCGGATCGCTATTTTCAACAGGCCACCCAGGGTATCGACAAACTGGTCCCGGAGGGGATTGAGGGACGGGTTCCTTACAAAGGCAAAGCCAGTGAGGTCATTTACCAGCTACTGGGCGGAATTCGTTCCGCCATGGGATATTGCGGCACCGCCACCATCGCGGAACTGAAATCGAAAACCACTTTCATGCAGATCACCAATGCCGGTTTGCGGGAGAGCCACCCACACGATATCGCCATCACCAAACAAGCCCCCAATTACGGTAACAGCTCCAGGTGATGATGTGCACAGTCTCCAGTAAACAGTGCCCTCTACCGGTGTGAGTGCATCCTCCACTCCCCTCCTTTTGCCACCCTTGTCACCGATTCAGCTTGTCGAAGATTCTCTCTGAAAAACCGTTTGTAATTACTTGACAAGTATCGGCAACGGGGTATCTTTTTTCCTGCGGTTGTTCCTGCGGCCGCTCAGACCGAAATCAAGTAACCTGGAGTAATACCACAGATCGAGGAGTTAACAATGGCTGTAAAGATTACCGACGAATGTATCAACTGCGCAGCATGTGAAACCGAATGTCCCAGTGCGGCTATTTTCGAAGGAGACGATATTTTCGAAGTCGATCCTGATAAGTGCACCGAGTGCGAAGGTCTGGATGAGCAGCAGTGTATGGCCGTCTGTCCCGCCGACTGTATTATTTTTGATCGCTGATTTAATCCAGCAATGCTTCCGGTTTCCCCAGCTTATTACTGGTGAAACGGCATTGCGATCGTGTATTTGCGGGTCGGCCACAACCGGCCCTCTCTCCTCATCCATCCTGTTTCAGTCAAATCGCAAACCTGCTCCCGCCCCCGATTGTGAAAGGGGCTTGTCTGTTACCACCGATATGCCGTGATCTGTTGACACTGCTGTTGCCGGCAGTCTGTCCTGTCTGCGGTCGTTCATTGCGCTGGGGTGAAACAGCACTCTGTGATGGCTGCCTGGCAGTGGCTGCTGCCTCAACCCCGTCACCCCGATTTGACCTTCCGGGCATCAAACGTCTGGACAGCTGCTGCAGCTGGAACAGCGAAAGCAGCAACCTTGTACGGGCTTTCAAATACAGGTACAGACCCAGGCTGGTTGAACAGCTGTTGCCACTGGTAGAACTTGCGCTGGCAGAGTCAGCGCTACCGGAAGTGGATTTGATCCTGCCGGTACCTTTGCATTCCGCCCGTCGCCGCGAACGGGGTTACAACCAGGCGGAACTGTTAGCCCTCCTGCTGTGTCAACTCCTGGGTGCCCCTTTGCATACAGGAAATCTGATTCGTTGTCGTTATACACCCTCGCAAACGCGACTGCAACGCGACCAGCGAAAACTCAATGTAGCGAACGCTTTCAGGGTATTGGATCCCGCTTCCCTGGAGGGACGCACCCTGCTGCTGGTTGACGATGTGGTCACTACCGGGGCGACCCTGATTGAAATTGCCGCCCTGCTGCCTCCAGGTGAAACCTTTGCCTGGACTCTGGTGAGTCGTGTTTCAGCCTGTGACGATAATGATCCCCTGGAATAAAGGGTGGGCGGATTGATGATTCAGATCATGGAAATAACTGCAGATAAGGATAAACAGGGGTGACACTTAACCGGTTCAACTACAGAACTGAACAGCAACGATTCAACCCACCCCTGTAAAACAGTTGACTTTCGCGGGGCGATTCTGTAGAATTTGCGGTTATGGAAATTGCGATTGCTGAGTTGAAACCGGGTGCCAATCACTTCGAGGCGGAAGAGGACTGGCAGTCACTGGAGCTTCCCCCGGTTGAGTTTCCCGCAGCAATTACGATTCGTTCTTTAGCCGATCTCGAAGGTCGCCTGCTGACCGTGCGACATCACCTGCTGACCACCGCACAGTTGACTTGCGACCGCTGCCTGCGACAATTCTCACAGAGTATTGACCTGGATGAACGGTTTATCTTCGCCATAGATCCCCGATCCGAATATGACGACGATGTCATCGTAGTACAATCAGAAGAACAGCTGCTGCCACTCAACCAGAACCTGCGGGAGATGCTCTTGCTGACCCTCCCTTTGCAGAAACTGTGTCGTGATGATTGTCAGGGTCTCTGCCCGCTCTGTGGCTCAGATCTCAACCAGGCTAAATGCGATTGCCGGCTGGCGCCAGACAACAGTCTGAAGGTCGCCCTCAAGCAGTTGAAAGAGCGAAGTTGATTTACCTCGATTGAGAAAGTGTAAATTCAGATAAACGGAGGCAGTCATGCCACTTCCCAAAAAGAAACAGTCCAAGCGCCGTAAACGTCAACGGCGCAGCCATGACGCGCTCACCAGCCCGACAGTGGTGACCTGCAGCAACTGCAGTCAGCCGATGCAACCACATCGGGCCTGCCCCAACTGCGGATACTACAACGGTAGAGCCGTCACCGCCGGACGTTCTGTCTAATCAGGAAACACTATGATCATTGCCCTTGACGCTATGGGCGGTGACTTTGCACCCGCTGCCACGGTTCAAGGTGCAGTGCAGGCGCTGGCTAAATATGATGATCTGGAGCTGGTTCTCACCGGTGATGAGCAGCGTTTACGCACCGAACTGGCTGCATATGATTATCCCCGGGAGCGATTGACGATTGAGCCAACCGGTTCGATCGTCGCTATGGGGGAATCCCCCACGGTCGCCCTGAAAGAGAAAAAAGACTCCTCCATTACCCGAGCGGTTGAACTGGTTAAAGCCGGACAGGCGCAGGCTCTTGTCTCCGCCGGTAATACCGGCGCCCAGATGGCTACCTCCCTGTTGATTCTGGGACGTATCAGGGGTGTTTCCCGCCCCGGAATCGGCTCCTTCTTCCCCGCCACCGATTGCACACCGTTGATACTCGATGTCGGCGCTAATGCTGATCTGAAACCGCAGAATCTGCTGGAATTCGCCATCATGGGTGACCTGGTGCAACGGATCACCCAGAAGATAACAAGCCCCCGTGTGGGTCTGCTCTCTATCGGCGAGGAGCCCAGTAAGGGAAACGAACTCACCGTCGCCGCTCACCAGTTGCTCTCCGCCTTCGCAGGAATCAATTTTGTAGGTAACATTGAGGGTGGCGATATCCTGCGTGGTACCGTTGATGTCATAGTCTGCGATGGCTTTGTCGGTAATGTCGTACTCAAGCTCGTCGAATCTATCAAAGGCTATGTGCATGGAAAAATCTTTGCACCGATGGTAGCTGGATTAAGCGGCAGTTCCGGTGAAGAGCTGCAGAGAGTCTTTACCGAGGTCAGCAGGGACCTGAGCTATGAAGAATATGGTGGCGCTCCGCTGCTGGGTGTCAACGGCGTTTCGATAATCACACATGGTGCCGCCACCCCGCGGGCCATCCGCAACTCGATTCGGGAAGCCCGACTGCTGGTCAAAGAAAACCTGGTCACCCGGATTGCCGAGACACTGGACATGGAGATCTGATGCAGAGACCGTTCGCCATGATAACCGGTATGGGGCATGCTCACGGCTCCCGCCTGGTACCAAATGAGATGCTGGAAGAGCTGATGGATACCACCGATGAGTGGATCGTCACCCGGACAGGTATTAAACAGCGCTGGTGGTCGGAAGAGGGAGAATATGCCTCTGTGCTGGCGGAGAGAGCGGCCCGGAATGCAATAGAAGAAGCCGGTGTTACACCGGAGCAGATTGACGGTATCATCATCGGTACCGTAACTGGCGACATGAAGTTTCCCTCTACCGCCAACTTCCTGCAAGCCCGTCTGGGCGCTGACAATGCATTCTCGTTTGACCTTTCCGCCGCCTGCTCCGGCTGGGTTTATGGTCTCTCACTGGCGGAAAGCCTGATCGCAACCGGTAAAGGCAAACGCATCCTGGTGGTGGGTGTTGAAATCCTGACCTCAATGACAGATATGTCCGATCGCTCCACTGCAGTGCTTTTCGGTGATGCAGCCGGCGCCGCCCTGCTGGAGGTTTCCGACGGCCAGGCAGGTCTGCTATCCACCTATATGGGGAGCAACGGTAAACTGGCGGAACTCCTCTGGGCTCCCAGTGGCGGTTCCCGTTTCGGGATAACGCCAGTGGTCCGGGCTGCCGGTAAAGAGCACTTGTTGATGAAGGGACGGCATGTTTACACCCACGCCGTCCGGGCAATGGCCGATGCCACCCAGCAGGCGCTTGACCTGGCCGGTTTACAACCTGAAGAGATAGACTTCCTGGTGCCGCACCAGGCCAACATCCGCATAATTCAAGCCACTGTGGAACGGTTCGGTTTCCCCCAGGACCGGGTCATCATCAACATTGATCGTTTCGGCAACACCTCAACCGCCAGCATTCCGATTGCCCTCGATGAAGCTCGTCGCCAGGGGCGCATTAAACCGGGGCACAAAGTCGTGATGACTGTTTTTGGAGGTGGTTTTACCTGGGCGAGTGGTGTCATACAATTCTAGGAGCCTGTCGGACTTATGAAGTTTTGCTGCAAATTCCAGTGCGATGGCCCTTTTCACCAAAAATATGCGTTACATAGTTTAAACTATGCGCCTTATATTTTAGGCGAAAATGACTCGTCGTCTGAAATTTTCGCT
>JADHUQ010000120.1 GCA_016784425.1 Candidatus Delongbacteria bacterium
AGAAAATCAGACAGGCCGGGGTGGCGGAACTTAGTAGTGTGCCAGGTGTCGGTGTCCGGAAGGCGGAGCAGATCCACGCTCACATAGAAAGAAAAAAAGATGCAAGAACCGGTAGTTGATCTGGCGCTGGTCCGCGAACACGGACTGTTGGAAGACGAGTACGAGCAGATCAGGCAGATCCTGGGGCGTAATCCCAACTACACCGAACTGGGCATGTACTCGGTGCTCTGGTCGGAGCACTGCAGTTACAAGAACTCGATCGCACAACTGAAGACACTTCCGCGCAGCGGTGGCAGGATGCTGGTTGAGGCTGGCGAAGAAAACGCTGGCCTGATCGATATCGGTGAAGGATTGGCAGTTGCCTTTAAAATAGAGAGTCACAATCACCCCAGTGCTGTAGAACCATACCAGGGTGCGGCTACCGGCGTGGGTGGTATCATGCGTGATATCTTTACTATGGGTGCACGCCCCATCTGCTCGCTCAACTCCCTGCGGTTTGGTAGTCCGGACGATCCGCACAATCGGTTTTTGCTGGATGGCGTAGTGGCGGGTATCGCCGATTACGGTAATTGTCTGGGCATTCCAACCGTCGGGGGTGAAGTCGCCTTTGATGACTGCTACTCCGGCAACCCGCTGATAAACGCGATGTCGGTCGGGATTGTTGACAAAAAGCACATTGCCTCGGCCACAGCTGCCGGTATTGGTAATCCGATCTTCATCATCGGCTCCTCCACCGGACGCGACGGTATCCACGGCGCAACCTTTGCTTCGGTTGAACTCACCGCACAGTCGCAGGAGAGAAAATCCTCAGTGCAGGTGGGTGATCCCTTCATGGAAAAGCTGTTACTCGAGGCTTCCCTGGATCTGACCCGGGAGCATCTGATCTCCGGTATCCAGGATATGGGGGCGGCCGGTATCACCTGCTCCGCCTGTGAGATGTCGGCCAAGAGCAGGACCGGTATGCGTATTGATCTGGACCTGGTACCTCAGCGTGAAGACAACATGTCCGCTTACGAAATACTCCTTTCCGAATCCCAGGAGCGGATGCTGGTCGTCGGGCTGCGTGAAAAGCACGAAGAGATTATTGCCGTCCTGAAGAAGTGGGATATTCCCTGGGCGGAAATCGGGGTGGTGACTGATAACGGCAGGGTACAGGTTTATGAGGGCGAGGTGTTGAAGGCGGATGTACCGGCTGTATCGCTGGTTCTGGGTGGTGGAGCGCCGGTATATCACCGTGAGAGCCGGGAGCCTGACTACTACCGCAAGCTCCAGGTCGTGGATGCCTGTGCTTTTCCAGAACCCGCTGATATCGAATCCCTTTTTCTGAAAGTGCTGGCCAGCCCCAATATTGTATCACGGCGATATGTTTATGAGCAGTACGATCATATGATTGGTGCAGCCACTGTGATACGTCCGGGAGGGGATGCAGCTGTTGTCCGAATACTGCCGACAGGCAAGTACCTGGCTGTGACAACCGACTGTACCAGCCGCTTTCTGAAACTTGATCCGCGCGAAGGCGCCCGGCAGGCTGTCAGTGAAGCTGCACGTAATATTGCCGTTACCGGTGCCCGACCGCTCGCCATCACCAACTGTCTCAATTTTGGCGATCCTTATGACCCGGAGATATACTGGCAGTTCAAGGAGGTGATCGCCGGTATGGGGGAAGCCTGTCGCTGTTTTGACACTCCGGTCACCGGTGGCAATGTTTCCTTCTACAACGAAACACCTCAATCTGCTGTACATCCGACACCGGTTATCGGCATGATCGGACTTATAGAGGATAGCGACGCCATCACCCCCTCCTTCTTTCGCAGGGCTGGTGACAGAATCCTGCTGGCAGGAACCATCCGCCCCGAGATCGCCGGGGGTGAATACCAGCGCCTTATCCAGGGAAAACTGACCGGTAAGCCACCTGAAGTGAATCTCGCTTATGAGTTGAACCTGCAGCGCTTCCTGCTGGCTGTCACTGGAGAAAAACTGCTAAGCTCAGCCCACGACGTGGCGGACGGCGGTGTGGCTGTGGCTCTGACGGAAGCCTGTATTGGAGATCCCGCTGCCCCTCTGGGCTGCCGGGTCGAACTTCCCTTCCAGCTGCGTCCCGATCTGCTGTTGTTCAGCGAATCACAGGGTGTGGTGGTGATGTCGGCCCAACCGACGGCCGTGAAACGTATCACGGCACTGGCTGCCGAGTACGACATCCCGCTGGCGGATATTGGCGAAGTTACCACCCGGGGATTACAGATCGGCTCAATGATTGATCTGCCGCTGGAGCAGTTGTCCGATATATATCACAACACCCTGGCCCGGATACTGCATCCTGAAGTCTGATAACTCCGGTTGGAGAACACACTGGAGTAATCGTGAGCTTCGGTATCTACCTGCATATCCCATTCTGCACAAGACGCTGCGACTACTGTGACTTTTACTCCACGGTCTTGAGTGATGAATCACAGACTACCCGCCTGCTGGCTGCGGCGGCACAGGAGCTGCAACTCAGTTTCTCCACCAGGCAATGGCCGGCGGCTGTCGACACGATCTATATCGGTGGCGGGACACCCAGCCTGATAGAAGCGGAGCACTACGCTGGATTTCTAAAAGCACTCATACTTTTACGCCACCTCGCCCCAGAAGCCGAACTTACCATTGAAGCCAATCCGGACAGCCTCACACCGGTGTGGTTGGCAGCATTGCGAGAAATTGGGGTAAACCGTCTCTCCATTGGAATCCAGTCCTTACAGGACTCACTGTTGCGCCGGCTGGGTAGACTGCACACCGCTGTTGAAGCTATCCGGGCGGTTGAGATGGCCAGGCAGGCTGGATTTGACAATATCTCACTGGATTTTATCTTTGCGATCCCGGGTCAGACTCCAGGAGAGCTGGCGGCAGATCTGGAGTTTTTACTGGAACTGCGTCCGCAGCATGTTGCCTGGTACTGTCTGACCTGGGAGCAGGGTACTCCGCTCCACCAGCGGCTCCAGACAAATCCGGACTTGAAGTTGCCCGCTGATGACGAGGCTGATCGATTTCTGCAGATTCATGCTGCGATGACAGCTGCCGGCTACGAGCATTATGAGGTATCCAACTATGCCCTGCCCGGATTTCGCTCCCGTCATAATTCCGGGTACTGGTTGCGTCAACCCTGCCTGGCAGTGGGGCCGTCAGCTTCCTCTTTCGATGGTGTCACACGCTGGACCAACCAGGCAGACCTGGAAACCTGGCTGGAATCCCTCCGACAGGGGAGGGCTCCTGTCGCTACGCAGGAAACCGTTACCGGGGAGTCGTTGTTGCTGGAGCTCCTCTATCTGGGGCTGCGTCGTCTCGATGGTGTTTCCCGGGCTGACCTGCGGCAAGCTCTTGGAGATGCCGCCTATTACCGCCTTGTCAAAAAGTTGGAGACCAGTCGTTTCAGCGCCTATATTCTGGAGACCACCGACAGAATCAAGCTGACACTTCCCGGGATTCTTTTACTGGATGAGATAATATTGGAGCTCGCAGATTGTAATGAATAAGAACAGCATAGTGATCAAAGGGGCGCGTGAGCACAATCTGCAGAACATCGATCTCGAGATTCCCCGGGATAAGCTGGTTGTCATAACCGGACTCTCCGGTTCAGGCAAATCATCCCTGGCCTTCGATACGATCTACGCCGAAGGGCAGCGTCGTTATGTGGAATCACTTTCCGCTTACGCCCGCCAGTTTCTGGGGCTGATGGAGAAACCGGATGTGGAGCTGATCACCGGTCTCTCCCCGGCGATTTCCATCGAACAGCGCAACAGTGCCCGCAATCCGCGCAGTACCGTTTCTACCGTCACCGAGATTTATGATTACCTGCGTCTGCTGTACGCCAATGTGGGGCACCCGCACTGCAGCACCTGTGGCGAACCGGTCACCCGGCAATCATCGGAAGAGATAGTCAACCAGATGCTGGTGAACACCAGCGGCAGCCGCCTGATCCTGCTCGCTCCCCTCGTGCGTGGTCGCAAGGGTGAGTTCGTTGACCTGCTGCGGCAGGTGCAGAAGGATGGTTATGTCCGGGTACGGGTCGACGGAGTTGTTTATCCGGTTGATGCCGTACCGGTGCTGCGCAAGCAGGTGAAACATGATATCGACGTGGTAGTTGACCGGATCAAAATCAAGCCGGGGATTCGCTCCCGACTGACCGATTCTGTGGAGACAGCGCTGAAGCTGGGTAACGGTCTGGTAAGAATCGAGGTCGACGGCCAGGAGCAGGTTTACAGTGAGCAGTTGACCTGCCGCAACTGTGGTATCAACTATGAAGAACTCACACCTCGCCTCTTCAGTTTCAATTCTCCATACGGCGCCTGTCCCGATTGTTCCGGTCTGGGTACGAAAATGGAGCTCGATCCCGGCATGATCGTCCCTTTACCGGAGCTGCCTTTGCTGGACGGAGCCATCGAACCCTGGCGTCTCAGTATCGACAGCATGACACGCAAACTGCTGACAGATGCCACCAACCATTTCGGAATATCGCGCGAATGTTCCTTCGGTGAACTTCCACCCGAGCATCGTCAATTGATTCTTTACGGCTCCGGGAACGAGACTTTCAACTATGATATTAAAAGGTCATCCGGCACCGGAAGCTTCCAGGGGACAACCACCTGGGAGGGAGTGATACCCAACCTGGAGCGGCGCTACCGTCAAACCAAAAGCGATGGCGTCCGCCGCTGGATCGAGAAGTACATGAGTCGTGGTTCCTGCCCCACCTGCGCGGGTACCCGGTTGAATCCACAGGCGCGGGCTGTAAAGGTCAACGGTATGGCTATCCAGGAAGTTACCGGATTGACTGTTACAGCTGCCTGCAGGTTTTTTGCTGATCTACAGTTAACCCCCACCGAAACAAAAATAGCACATCAGGTTTTGAAGGAGATTGATTCCCGTTTGAGTTTTCTGGAGGATGTCGGTGTCGGGTATCTCAACCTCTCCCGGTCCGCGACTACATTGTCAGGTGGGGAAGCGCAACGCATACGGCTGGCAACCCAGATCGGTTCGCAGCTGGTAGGCGTGCTCTACATTCTGGATGAGCCCAGTATCGGGCTGCATCAGCGGGATAACAACCGCCTGCTCAATACCCTCAAGAAACTGCGTGATCTCGGCAACACGGTGATGGTGGTAGAACACGACCGTGATACGATCCTGGCCGCGGACTATGTCGTTGACCTGGGTCCAGGCGCTGGTGAACATGGTGGTAAAGTGGTCGCTGTCGGCACCCCGAGGCAGATCATCCGTAACCGTGACTCGATTACCGGTGCCTTTCTGGCGGGGCGTGAAGAGATTGCACTGCCAGAGCGGCGTCGCCAGGGCAATGGTGCTAAACTGCTGCTCAAGGGCGCCGGCGGTAATAATCTGCGCGCTGTCAATACCGAGTTTCCACTGGGTAAACTGATCTGTGTTACCGGTGTTTCCGGTTCAGGCAAGTCGACACTGGTCAACGAGACACTCTACCCTCTACTCGCCAACCGGTTACAGAAGACGCACCGCACGGTGCTGCCCTACAGTGGTATCGAAGGACTGGAGCATCTCGATAAGGTAATTGACATTGACCAGTCTCCGATCGGCCGTACTCCCCGGTCCAACCCAGCCACCTATACCGGTATGTTCACCTACATTCGTGAACTGTTCACCATGTTGCCGGAGGCGAAAATGCGCGGCTACAAACCGGGTCGCTTCAGCTTCAATGTCAAAGGAGGCCGTTGCGAAGCGTGTGAGGGTGACGGGATTCGCAAAATCGAAATGCACTTTCTACCGGATGTTTATGTGACTTGTGAAGTCTGCCATGGGCGCCGCTACAATCGTGAGACGTTGGAGGTGCGCTATAAAGGCAAGTCAATCGCGGATGTCCTGGAAATGACGGTTGAAGAGGCGTTGCAGTTCTTTGCCGCCATTCCCCGGGTTGCTTCCCGCCTCCAGACCCTCTTTGATGTCGGGTTGGGATATATTCACCTGGGTCAACAGGCGACAACCCTTTCAGGTGGAGAAGCCCAGCGGGTCAAGCTGTCTGCCGAACTGGCACGGCCAGCTACCGGTAGAACCATCTATATCCTGGACGAACCAACCACCGGCTTACATTTTGCTGATATCCGTCAGTTATTGGATGTGCTCGATCGACTGGTAGACCGGGGGAATACCGTACTCGTCATCGAACATAATCTGGACGTCATCAAGACAGCGGACCATATCATAGATCTCGGTCCGGAGGGGGGCGATGCGGGCGGCAGAATTATCGCCACCGGAACGCCGGAAAAAGTCGCCCGTTCCCGCCGGTCCTACACGGGACGTTATCTGCGCGAGCTGCTCCCGGCTGAGCGCTGAGATCAGGACAGATCAAATTTCAAGACTACTCAGACATTTCTCTGCCCTTTGGGTACCGATTTGACTTTTGCCCTCGAGTGCCCTATCTTAACCAGCTATCAAAGGTGAATCTGTGAGGTATCTCAGAGGCTTCGATCAGCGCTCTCTCGCCTGGACCGGCTTGATGCTGCTGACTATCCTGTTGTCTATCCGCAATTGGACACTGCTTTTACTGTTTACGATCGCAGTGACGGCGACAATCAGGTTCTCGTTGCCGCGACCTGCTGACAGCCTGCGGCGCTTGCTCGGATTCTACTGGTTTTACCTGCTCAACTTCATCTTTATCCTGTTCTTTACCGAGCACTTATTCAGCTTTCAAAACTGGTCGGAATGGCTGGATTCAAGCTGGGGTTGGGCCGCCTTTTACACTTTACGCCTGGTGAACATCATCGCCCTGATGCTTTACCTGGGCTACTGGTTGCGGGCAGACGAGCTCATCCTGAGCATCATCAGCGGAACTTCCGGTGGTAAAACCACCATACCGCTACTGCAACACCTGCTCTGGACACTGCTCTTTGCCTACCATTTTCTGCCTCTGTTGCGGCGTGATGTCCAACGGATGCGGATGAGCGTCCTGGCGCGCGGTCTTTCGTTTAGAGGAGCACTGACGCAGCGGTTGCGTGTATACCTGACGTTCCTGGTGCCACTTTTGAATTCTGTCTTCCGGCGTGCTGACGCGCTGGTTAAAGTGCTGGCGACCAGGCATTTTGATCCAGGCAGCCGTCGTACAACGTATCACATTTACCGGATGCAGTCCCGCGACTGGTTTCTGGTCTTTCTGTCCACACTTGCCTGTGGATGGCTGGTATGGTGAGCAAGGGAAACAATATACTACTGGATCTGGAGTTTGACGGAACCGGTTTC
>JADHUQ010000121.1 GCA_016784425.1 Candidatus Delongbacteria bacterium
CCATCCGGATCGTTGCCGGGAGCTGCTGCAACGACTGCAGAGTGCAGGAATTACCGGCCTGGCGGTGCCACATACCCGAATCTTGCCGACGACCGGTCAGGGAACTTTTCCTGATTTGCCCGAACAGGGGTGGCTGGCTTTCACCAGTATCAGTGCGGTTGAAATATTTGCCAGGGAGCTGCAGTCCCACGGTTCAGCTCTTCCGGTCGGATTAAAGGTGGCGGCGGTGGGAAAACTAACGGCAGGTTCTGTCGAAAGACTGCTCCAGGTCATACCGCTGGTTCCACAACGACCCGGTGGAATTTCACTGGCAGCCTCTCTGGCTGCTGCATCCGATCCGCACAGCAGACCAATTGTCTTCTGGCCCTGTGCCTATCAGGTAGCTGTCGGCTTTCAGGAGAACCTGGTAGCCGCAGGATTCCAGGTTCTCCGCTGGCCTCTTTATAAAACCCTTTTGCGACCACGGGCAGCGTTACTCAAGGATTTACTTGCGGTGTTCCCCTGGCAGCTCGCCCTGTTCACAGCACCCAGCGCAGTTTCAGCCCACCATGCCTCCTTTCCTGATCCCTGGCGCAGGCGCTGTCTGGCGATTGGCAATACCACGGCAAATGCCCTTTTGCAGGCTGGCTGTCCGGGAACAGTGTTGAGTATAGCAGTCGATCCGGAAGATATATTCCGTGAGATAGTAACCAATCTGGACCAGGAAGATTTACCCGGGCAGTAACCGCTGCCAGGTGTGGAAGCGAATATACAGAACAACGAGGAAAACAAAATATGAGTCAACCCGCTTTTAAGAATCCTGAACCGGCTACCGGTAACAATCTTTATTTGAGGGCCTTACGGGGTGAACCGCTCCCCGCGCCACCGGTATGGTTGATGCGACAGGCCGGTCGCTATCTGCCGGAGTATCTCGCGGTAAGGGAGCAGCACTCCTTTCTCGAGGTTTGTCACACACCGGAGCTGGCCTGTGAGGTAACTCTGCAACCAATCCGTCGTTTCCACTTCGATGTCTCCATCCTCTTCAGTGATATCCTGGTTCCACTGGTGCCGATGGGGGCTGAGTTGAGTTTTGGTGCCGGACATGGACCGCAGATAGCCAACCCGGTACGTAGCGCTGCTGATGTGGCCGCTCTGAGGAGTATTGAACCCCGCGAGAGTCTGAAGACAGTGCTGGAAGCTATCCGTCTGATCCGGCGGGAACTCCCGGACGATGTCGCCCTGGTAGGTTTTGCCGGCGCTCCTTTCACCCTTTCCAGTTATCTGGTTGAGGGTGGTAAACCTGAACCTTTCGCCCAGTTGAAATCGCTGATGTATCAGGATCCGGCAGCTTTCATGATGCTGCAACATAAACTGGGGGAGATGGTCACCGCTACCCTGACCGCAATGGTGGAAGCCGGTGCAGATGCTGTACAGCTGTTTGATACCTGGGCCGGGATATTGTCACAGGCTGAGTACAGGCATTTCTGCCTGCCCACACTCCAGCAGATATTTCAGCAGTTGCAGGAGCAGCGGATACCGACCACCTACTTTGCCCGTAACGGTTTTCACCTGCTGGAGGCTGTCGGTGAAACCGGTGCGAACGTGCAGAGTCTGGACTGGAGGATTCCACTAACCACTGCCCGCACCGTTCTGGGTGAGGATGCCGTCCTCCAGGGAAATCTGGATCCGACAGTTCTGTTGGGAGACGAATCCACCATTCGTCGTGAAGTCCGCAGAGTACTCACAGAGGGGGGTGGCCGCAACCATATCTTCAACCTTGGTCACGGTATCCTACCGCTGACACCGATTGCATCTGTAGAAATTCTGTTGTCAGAAATAAGAGAGGGGAGCAAGTGAAGCTGAAACCACTCTCCGAAATCCCCGAGGAGCGTATTTTCGAGTTGGTGGAGCGGATGGATGATCGCGGTCCCCGCTATACATCATACCCCACGGCACCGGTCTGGAAAAGTGATCTGCCGGTAGAGTATCTGAGCGAAGAACTCGCTTCCCTCTCTAACAGCGACCGGCCGGTAGCAGTCTACCTGCACCTGCCATATTGCCGCCAGCGCTGTCTCTATTGCGGGTGCAACTCCTTCATAACGTACGACAGCGAGCGGATTGCCAGTTATCTCGCCAGCCTGCAACGCGAGATTTCACAAGTCGCCGCAGCTCTCCCGCAACCTGTCAGCTACGAGTGGTTGCATCTGGGTGGCGGTACCCCGACTCACCTGCCGCCGAACGCACTGGCAGGGCTGCTGGATCACCTGGAACGACAGCTGCCGGGGGTTGAGTCCGCTGAGAGGTCAATCGAGGTCGATCCCCGGGTGACAACACCGGAGCATCTGCAGCTGTTGAGGGAGCGAGGCTTCGGCCGGATCTCAATCGGTCTGCAGGACCTGAATCCCCAGGTCCAGCAGGCTATCCAGCGGGAGTATTCCTTCGTGGAGATGCAGGCCTTTGTGAAGAGCTGTCGTCAAAGCGGCTTCCAGAGTATCAATATTGATCTCATTTATGGTTTGCCCTTCCAGACCCGGGTGAGCTGGCTGGAAACCCTGGAACAGGTGTTGCAGCTGGCACCGGACCGTTTGGCCTGTTTTGGCTACGCACATCTGCCGGAGCGGCTCAAACACCAGCGACTCATCAAGGAGGAGAACCTTCCACTCTCCCGGGAACGCCTGGGGATGTTGCTGGATGCCAATCGTTTCCTGGTTAAACAGGGTTACTGTGCCATCGGGCTGGATCACTTCGCTTTGCCAGGCGATAAGCTGGCCCTGGCGCAACAGTCCGGTTCCCTCTGGCGCAACTTCATGGGGTACACTGAAATCAGGGGTCTGGAGATGATCGGTTTTGGTGCCTCGGCTATCAGTGAATTCAACACGCTTTACACCCAGAGTGAACCCAATCCTGAACGCTACCGGGAGTTGATTGAATCCGGCAAATCGCCACTCATTCGAGGCCACCGTCTCGATCATGACGATGTCATCCGCCGCCAGCTGATCAACGACCTGATGTGTAATCTCATCATCAGGATACCTGAAGCAGCCGACCAGGCAGGTGTAGAGTACAGGGCGCAACTTGAAAACTGCCTGGAGCGACTTACCCCTTTCTGTGAGGATGATCTGATCATTCCGCTGGATAGTGGCGGCTACCAGGTTACACCACTGGGTCAACTGTTTCTGCGCAATCTGGCAATGCAGTTTGATCGCTATCTGCCCGATCAACAGGTCACCTTTTCACGGACGGTCTAGATGCCGAAACGAGACCGGAAGCAAGCTCTATTGCTGGTTAACATGGGCGGTCCCGCTGTCGAGAGCGACATCAAGCCCTATCTCCAGCAAATTTTCCAGGACCGGGCAATTCTGCCGGTACCCCGGTGTCTGCGCTCGCTGCTGTCCCGTCTGATCATACACCGCCGTCTGCCACTGGTAAAGGAGCGCTACCGTATGCTGGGTGGAGGTTCACCCCTGCTCCAGTTGACTGGAGAGCAGGCGCAACAGATCGAGCAACAGCTTGGTCGGGAAGACTCCACTTTTCAACATGTCACCTATGCTTTTCGTTACACCGCGCCCACCCTTGAAGAGGCGTTGACCGGATTAACTGACGCCGGATTCAATCGGGTCCTGCTGCTCCCCCTTTTTCCCCACTACACCAGCGCCATGTCCGGTTCCATTGAGGTTGAGCCTGCCCGGGTGGCGGCTGAACTGAACCTTGAGTTGATTTTGTTGCCCCCCTGGGGTGCCGACCCTCGTATCCTGGAGCTCCAGGAAAGCTATCTGCAGGCTGCGCTGACCGCGACCGGTAACAGTGCCCGGGTGCTTTTCGTCGCCCATGGAATACCGATGCGAAACCTGCGCCAGGGCGATCCCTATGTCCGCCAGGTCAGCGCCACCGCCCATGCCCTCGGCTCCCGTCTGCCGGAAGGAGTAGATTGGTCGCTGGCCTACCAGAGTCGCCTGGGGCCGATTAAATGGACCGGACCTTACCTGCAGGCGGAGATCGAGCGACTGGCAGTCACAGCGCAACCACTGATTATCATGCCGTTGAGTTTTGTGGCTGATTGCCTCGAAACACTTTACGACCTGGATATGATAGCCGCGTCACAGGGGCTGCAGGCCGGTATTTCGCAGGTTCTGCGGGTACCTGTCTTCAACAGTGATCCTGCTTTCTGTCGTCTGCTTTTACAAATAGCCAGCGAGGTGGAACATGTCCAGTAGAGAAAAAAAGCCGAGTGTCGTGGTTATCGGTGCTGGTATCGCTGGTCTGGCAACAGCCTATCTCATTCGTCGCCAGGCTCTGGAACAGGGCAGAGAGATAGACCTCACGGTTCTTGAGTCTGCCCCCCAGGCGGGTGGTGCCACGCGGACCGTGATTCAGGACGGCTACCTGTATGAAGCGGGTCCCAACGGTTTCCTCGATAATGAACCGGCCACCCTGGAACTTATCCGTCTATTGAAACTTGAAGAGCAGTTGCAGCAGGCTGACCAGAACGCTGCAAGGCGCTACATCTACCATGGTGGCGCCATGCGTAATGTACCGCTGACCCCTTCCGCGTTTTTAAAATCAGACCTGTTGCCACTCACCGCCAAACTGCGGATGGCTCTGGAACTGTTTATACCAGCCCGCAAGTTCAACGGTCAGGAAGAAACTGTCTATGATTTTGGCAAGCGTCGTCTGGGGAAAAGTTTTGCCAACTATCTGCTGGATCCCATGGTCTCAGGAATCTTTGCGGGTGATGTGCGGGAGCTTTCCCTCGCAGCTACCTTTCCCAAGATGGTAGCTATGGAAGCGGAACATGGGGGACTGTTCAAAGCTATGCTTGCCAAAAAACGGGGGTCCGGACGAGACGGCAGCAGTGCTGGTGGTCCGGGTGGACCGCAGGGTTCGCTCTGGACCTTCCGCCAGGGGATGGGAGCGCTGACCGGGAAACTGATCAGCGAACTTCAGGATGCGGTAATCAACTCTGCCGCTGTCCTGGCAGTGACCAGGGAAGGGGAGGGTTTCCGGATTCAGACCGACCAGCGAAGCTGGCCGGCGCAGGCTGTGGTGGTAGCAGCGCCTTCCTGGGCGGCCGCTCGAATCATTCATGATCTCTCAACAACGGTTTCCAGGGCACTCGCAGAGATTCCTTATGCACCGGTGGATGTTGTCTGCCAGGGATTTCGCGAGAAACATGTGCACCGCGATCATCGCGGCTTCGGGGTCCTGATCCCCCGTTCTGAAAAAATCCGCTCCCTGGGGACACTCTGGAGTGATTCAATCTTCCCCGGTCAGGCACCACAGGGTTTCAGGCTGATGCGCAGTATTATCGGCGGCGCCTGTGATTCCGGTATTGTAAAACTCACCGACGATGAATTGAAGGCCACAGTGCAACGCGACCTGGTGCGGGTTATGGGGATCAGCCACCCACCTGTGGTAGAGCATCTTTTCCGTCACCCCCGTGGCATTGCCCAGTATAATCTGGGACACCTGGAACGGGTTGCCCGCAGCGAAGAGCTGGAACGACAACTCCCCGGTCTGTTTTTCTGCGGTGCCTCCTATCGTGGTGTTTCCGTCAACGGCAGCATCAAGGATGCCTTCCGGGTCGCCGCAGCTTTCAGTCAGCAGAGAGGATCACTATCATGAGTATCATTCTCTTCAGGGTGATCCCGTTGTTATTGCTGGTTACCTTCAGCGGACTGCTTGCTCTCTGGGCGGTGATACTGAAAACCTCGGACCGGGGACTGGAGCACTACAGCACGATTGGCAACACCCTGCTGGGTTGGTGTTACCTGTTCTGGATCGCAGCTATATACTGGTACCAGGGTGAAACTCCTATTCTCAATGCCGGTCAGTTAACGGTATTCCTGGGGGGGCTGGTCTGGTGGGGACAGAATATCTCCCACCGTCGGGTACGCCAGCGGATGCTGATAATGCTGCCCCTGGGGGCGGTGATTTTGTTTCTGCTGGCAGGATTGCTGCTAGGTCTGGAAGCGCATACCTACCAGAAGGCGCTGGTGGAGGGTAACACAGCCCTGCATATCGTGATATCGCTGGCCGGGGTGGCAATGCTGCTGGGTAGTGGGGTTTACGGAGCGGGTCAGTTCCTGTTGCATCGTCAGATCAAGAAGCGCAGTTTCGGGCACTGGTTCAACCTGCTCCCGTCGTTACAGGATCTCAACCGCCTGCGTCGCTTCGCACTGGTGCTGGGCTGGCTGCTGGTCACCATCAGCCTGCTTTCAGCCTTTATCGGAACCCCCTCCGGTGAAGGTACCATGGGAAGTGTTGTTTCCCATCTCCATCCTGTGCTGACCCTCTGGATCATTATCACCCTCCTGGTGACAGCCGATCGTTTGCCCTTTTTTGCCAGTGAAAAACTGGCTTTTGTCTCGTTTGTTCTCTCCCTGGCGATGCTCATCCTGCTCCTGGTTTCCGTGGTCGGGATCTACTGGGGGAGTCCGGCATGAGACTTGAAGTGATTGGAATCAACCATACGACCTCAAAAGTGGAAGTCCGTGAAAAGGCGGCGATCAACAGCGAGAGTCTGTCCAGCCAACTGCCGTTGCTGACAGCCGGCGAAGAGATGGAGGGGGCGGTAATACTCTCCACCTGCAATCGTACTGAATTCTACCTGTCACCGCGGACCCATCTACACAAAGATTCCCTGCGGGCGCTTTTCACCCGTATCACAAATCTGGACAGCACTGAAACGGCTAACGCTTACCTGTTTCAGGATGAAGCAGCCGTACAGCATCTATTCAAGGTCGCTTCCGGACTGAATTCCCAGATAGTGGGGGAGACTGAGATCCTGGGACAGGTGAAGGACGCCTATTACCAGGCATTGAAACTTGAACAGACCAACACTGTATTGAACAAGGTCTTTCTACGCGCCATTGAGTGTGGTAAAGAGGTTCGGCATCGTACCGCCATTACCGAAGGGGCCGTTTCGGTTGCCAGTGCTGCAGCGCAACTGGCAGGAAAGATTTTCGGACAACTCCAGGCGCACAACACTCTCCTGGTCGGTGCCGGTGCAACTGCACAACTGGTAGCGACCCATCTGCAGAGTAACGGAGCTGTGAACTGGCGGGTGAGCAATCGTACACCCGCGCGGGCTGAACAGCTGGCCGCTCTTTTGAACGGAGCAGTTACTGTCTTTCCACCAACAGCAGCAGAGCTGGCCTGGGCTGATCTGGTAGTCTGTGCCACCAGTGCGCCCCATCACCTTATCAGCCGGGAGATGGTCC